>DASYKW010000094.1:0-15609 GCA_035995005.1 Pyrinomonadaceae bacterium | reverse complement strand
CGCCTGGGACGATATCAAGTTTGGCACGACGAGCATCGAACATTGGTATGGCATTCCGGACGCGGCGATCGAGTCGGGACGGCAGAATTTCCCTTCGAATTACAATTACAACAACGAGGTCGATCGCTTCCGGTACGCCGGCCGCCTCTGGCGCGAGGCGAACTGGGACAAGCTGACAGAAGTACTCGACGCGATGGTCAAGGCCAATGTCGCGTGGGACCCGACGCTCGATATCTATGAGGCTTCGCGCGACCTGCAAAAGGCGCAGACGAATCCCGCGTTCGCTGACTATCTGCATCCGGTGCTCGAGGAATATTTCCGGCCGAATCCCGCAAATCACGGCTCATACTTTATCGGCTGGACATCCACCGACGAGGCGTTTTGGAAAGAGAACTATCGTATCTGGATGCGCGCCGTTGTGGAATTTGAGCGCCGTGGTGGGACGGTCGGTGCGGGCGACGATGCGGGCTTTATCTATCAAATGTATGGTTTTGGGCTTATCCGAGAGCTTGAGCTGCAACAGGAGGCGGGATTTTCCACGCTCAAAGTTATCCAGCACGCGACCTCGAACAACGCAAGGATCCTTGGGATGGAGTCGTCGATGGGCCGCATCAAGGTCGGCTACAAAGCTGACCTGATCGTCGTAAACGGTAATCCGCTGGAAAATTTGAAGGTCCTTTATCCGACCGGTACGGATGAGATCCGCGACGGCAAGGTCGTGCGTGGCGGCGGCATCGAATGGACGATCAAGGGCGGCATCCCGTTCCATGTACCGACGATCTCGGCAGAGGTGCGGGCAATGGTCGCAGGTGCGAAGAAGGCAAAGAAATAGCGAGCAGGGATGCTCGCTCTCCAAATGAAAAAGCCCGGCGTGCTCTCCCCTTCACGCCGGGCTTTTTCGAATGGCCGAACGGTTTCTCGCCAACGGCCAAACTTCGAGTAAATATGTTTTCAATAATCGATGACGGGCAGGACCACGTCACGTTTTAGCTCTATCTCGAATTCCTCGTCCTTTTTCAGACGGGCTTCACGCCCCTTCACAAACGCCGCGAACAAGAAGAACGGATGGCCCGGGTCGATGTCCGGCACAAGTGTGCCGTCGATGTTTCGGCTGCCGTTGACCACCTTTAAGCTCTCGAACGTCAGTCTAAGCGTGCCGCTGTGGCCAAAGATGCTCGCGGGTGAGGCGGTCGTCACGCGGCCCACTACCATCGCTCCAGCGGGCAAAATAACCGTGTCATTTACCCTGACCGGACGGCTTACCGTGGCCACGAAGGTGTCGTTCACGCTCGCTACCTTTGAGCTAAGCTCGGCGTCGAGCGTAAGGCTAAGCCGTGTGCCTGCGGGCAGTCGATAATTTGACTGAGCGTTAGCAGACGAGATCGAAACTGCAAAGATCAAGATCGTCAATCCTGTGACGCATCGCATCGCCGTCCCTCGGTTCATCAATAACCCCCGGCCTTGCAAGCGGATCGGCCGCCTGCATAGCATTCAAGCAATGGACGTGCCATTGCGGTGAAAAAGGTTCAAAAAGGAATAAATCACTTGTTTGAGGGACGAAATGCCCATCAGGTTGTATCGCCACCACCGAATTTTACAACCGAATGGTGAGGCGTGTGCACGAAATGGTTGCAAGCAGTGAACAATGCTCATCAGCTATTGGAGTATCGGATGCGAGCCGCCTTTACTGTGGTCCATCGTTTCGAGATAGCGACGGCGATCGTTGTGATATAGCACAAGGTGTTCGCCCTCGTAGCGAACTACGTTGGAGAGTCGGCCGAGGTCCTTCGTATGGTCGGCTATAAGGAACGCGGCGGGGTCGTTTGAGATCACCATTCCCGCGGCGTAGATAAAGCCTCCCTGGTCGTACACCGATTCTGCATACTGCGCTGCACCGACGGCAATGTCAGGGGAATACTCGCCCGAGCCATTCTTTGTGCGATCCGCCTTGGCGATAAACACCGAGTAATCGCTGTAATTGAGGCGGTTGCGATAACGATTCTTGCGGGCCACCGCAAAAAGCTCGGTGAGACCGTTGTCAATGGCGTTCAAAACCGCTGCAGAAGGGCGTTTGACGCCGTAAACACGGGCACCCTTAGGCGTTGTGACAGACACTGTAAAGGTGTCGCCGCTGATCTGCTGGGCAGACGAGACCACGCCTCGCTGCCCAAAGGCCTGTCCGCTGAGACAAAGTACTACCGAAATGAATGCGAATTGAAAGATCTTTCTAAGCATAACTGCCACCGCCTGAACTATGGCAAATGGCGTGCCGCGGGCCCGGCTCAGGCGACAAATACGGGCACGCGCACATAGACCGCGGTGCCGTTGGCTGACGATTCGATCTCGAGACTGCCGCCGATCAGCGACGACCGTTCCTGCATACCCAAAAGGCCCAGACCACGGCCCGATCGGCGCGGGGCAACGACCTTGTCAGGCTCGAAGCCGCGCCCATCATCCTCGACGATGAGAATAAGCTCGTGCTCACGCTTCTCGAGCATCACGGTGACATTCTCGGCGTTCGCGTGTTTGCCGATATTGTTGAGAGCCTCCTGGGCGATGCGGTAGAGATGCGTTTCGACGTCTAGCTCAAAACGCTTTTTACCAACCTTGATCGCCTGAAAGCCGGCGTTGACATCCGTGTGACGCGACCATTCTTTGGTGAAGGTGCTCAGCGCCTCGGCGAGGCCGAGATCGTCGAGGACGGTCGGACGCAGCTCCCATGCGAGAAAGCTCACCTCGTTGTCGAGCCTCTCGCCGATCTCCTGCAGACGGGCAACACGATCGGGGATCTCGCCCTCATCGCCAACGAGCGACCTGAGCGATGCGAGCTTGAGCCGTAGGCCCGTCAACCGCTGTCCGAGCTGGTCGTGAAGGTCGCGGGCGATGCGGCGACGTTCCATCTCCTGGCTCGATACGAGGCGGTGAAGCAGGTGGATTCGCTGCTCCTCGGCTGCGGTGCGAGCCTTCGCCTCGTCGATCAGTGCCCGATTGCTCTCGGCGAGCTCACGAGTCCGCTCCGCGACACGGAGCTCGAGTCTGTCATTGGCGCGCTGCAGCTCTTGCTGCGAGTGTTTGAGATCCGACAGGTCGGTCGTCAATGCAAAATAACCTTTCACTTGTCCGTCCGAGTCGATATCGGGCGTGTAAGAAACGTGAACGAATCGGCGAGGCCCTGCCTTGTAGAGCGTCTCGCCTTCAAAGCTAACGTCCTCGCCCGCGAGCGCCTGCCGGATCCGATGCTGTGCGCCGCTATAAGCCTCCTCGCCGAAGACCTCTCGCAGACTCTTCCCGATCAATTCCTCCGGTGCAAGATCGAACCAGTCATGGAAGGTCTGGTTAGCGAATCGAAACCGCTCGTCACGGTCTACATACGATATGAGTGCCGGCATCGCGTCGGTCACAAGGCGGAGCTGCTGGGCGCTGGCGCGAATGCGGTCCTCGGCCTCACGTCGAGCGGTGATGTCGATGTTTACGCCAAAGATGCGCGTCGCGCGGCCGGTCTCATCGCGTGATACGCTCGCGCTCGATTCGATCCAAAGGACGGTGCCATCGCGGCGGAGAATGCGGAATTCATCGCGGTAGGTCGGCTCGCTAGACAGGACCGTATCGATCAGATTGTGACGGACGCGTTCGCGGTCGTCGGGGTGTAGGTGGACCGTCCAAAATTCCTCGTTAGGTACCGCGCTGTCCGGCGCCTCACCGTAAAAGTCCCAAGTCGTCTCCGACCAGTAGGTTTTGCCCTCGAGAATATTCCAATCCCAAATGCCGACGCCACCCGCGCGCTGGGCAATCCGAAACCGTTCCTCTGATGCACGCAATGCCTGCTCGGCCCGCTGGCGAATGGTCACGTCGCGATTGCTCTCCAGTACTATGCACTCCGAACCCGTGTCCAAGAGCTGCTGTCGGCTCTCAATGATCAGCTCGACGCCCTCTTTTGTCAGGTGACGCACCTCGCCGGACCAGTCGCCCTTTTGCTCCAACTCACGGAAGAAATGGTCTGCGCCCTTTGGGTGCGTTGTTCGGAGCAGGAGATGACTGATCTGACCGATCGCCTCATCGCGGGTATATCCGTAGAGCATCTCAGCGCCTTTGTTCCACTGAAGAATTCCTCGCTCTTGATCCCATGCAAAGATGGGCTCGCTCGACAGGTCGAGCAGAAGCGCGTTCCGGAGAGTTGACTGCTGGGCAGTGCGAAGGTCGGTGACGTCGATAAGAGAAGCAACAAAACCCGTGACCGTGCCGCTGGTGTCGGCCTCAGGTACGATATGAATACTCATGTTGCGGGGCCCTGCCACCGGATAGTTGACATCGGCCTCATACGAGACGCGTTCACCCGCAAAGATCTGATCGAGATACGGACGAATGGCTTTCATTCGCTCCGCACCGATCAACTCCGAGAGCTTACCCCCGACGATCTGGGCGTAATTCTTGCCGAATAGAGCAGCTCCCGCACGATTTATGAACTTCACCGTCAGATCGCTTTCGCAGCGAATGAGTACCACTGGCGTCGTGTCCGCCAGGAGTTGGAGCTCAGCCTCCTTCTCGCGAAGCGCTATCTCGGCCCGACGCTGGTCAGTGACGTCGATCGCCATTCCGCCGACGAGCGGCGGCTGATCATCGTCGCCGAGAATAGGGAACTTGGTGACAACGGAGTGATGGACGATGCCGTCGTTTTGAAGAAGGGATTCTATTTTCTGGATCGCCGAGCGTTGCTCGATGACCTCACTGTCGTTTCGAATAAATGCATCGGCGGTTTCGGTCGGGAAGACCTCATGATCGGTCTTGCCGTAAAGGCCTTCGCGAGGCGTATTGAATGCCGCGAGGGCTGCGTCATTCGCATAGACATAGCGTCCCTCGGTGTCCTTGATCCACGCGAGCCCCGGCAGATGCTGCATAAAGAGCGAGAATCGTTTCTCAGATTCGCGCATCGCCGTCTCGTGGCGGCTCTTCTCGACCGCAAGCCACGCCCTTTCGGCGATCATCTCGAGCATGCGAACATCGGCATCCGCCCAATCGCGAGTTGTGGTGCAGCTGATCCAAAGCGATGCGACCCAGATGCGACCGCGCATTAGGGGGACCGTAACGTATGATCGTTCGCCGGCTGGCCCGTAGGTCCGCTTATAAAGCGGCTTTGTTCGCGGATCCGTCTTTGAATCTTTGTTGACGACGGTCTTGCCCGCCTTCATTTCGCCGGACGTTATCGGGCTGTAAGCAGAAACGGGGTGCCGACCGGAGACGGACTCAAGGCCACTGAAGTAATCGCGGTGAATTATCTCAACATCGTTTTCGAGATCGATCTCGTTAAAGAGGCACCTTTGAGCGTCAAAATGTCGGCCCACGACAGAGGCGACGAGATATAGAAGGGTGGTTTCATCAGAGCTGGTGCGCAGGATCTCACCGATTTCGGCGAGCAGGGTCAGGCGCTCTTCTCCATCGACAATAGGGAAAGCCATTTCCTTGCTGCCGTTCGAGGCAACAGTCTCGGATGCATCGATCCCGATGTCACCATGGCTTTCCTGTTTGGCCGGCATTGATGAATCCCCTTGTTGGTCGAGACATCGCATCGGATGCTTTATGAGATTTATACATTATAAGCATAACGGCGAGTCGGCGCTCGGTTTGAGGCGGTTTCCCACGATCTCGTTATGTAGCGCATTTGACAGACAAGACGGTGTGGCTAGGTCTAGCGTGCACCTATTCTCTAGATAACCGTATGTCCTCCCAAGACGATAAGAAGCCAGGTGGGCCGGATGCGCCATCCGCCGCACGCCCAAAGGCGTGTCGATACGCACGAGCGCGACCTTCTGGATCTATGCAAACGTAATCTCGCGTCGATCAAGAGCGAGGTGGCAGCCGGTACTCAAGTCGACCCAGCGATCATTTTGGAGCTTGAGGAGAATCTCGCGACTCTGGAGAAGAGATCGCGGCGAGATGCGCGAGGCTAGCCTGTGTTGCGGTTAAACTCCTGCCGGATCCTGATGTAGCATTCACAAGCCGCCGCCTCGAGGGCCTTGCGATCCAGAATTCGAATTCGCCCACGCTTGTATTCGATCAACCCGTGGTCCTGGAGCTGCCCGGCGGCGGCAGTCAGCGTGACGCGGTTAGCACCCAGCATGAGTGCAGCGAATTCCTGGGTGATGTTCATCGTGTCCTCCGGCGAGCGGTCGTGACACATCAATAGCCATTTTGCGAGGCGTTGCTCGGCGACGTGAAGTCGATTACAAAGCGCCGTCTGGCTCATCATCGCCATCAACCCCCGGGTAAAAGCCAGGATCGATCTTTGAAACTCTCCGCCGCGCTCGAATTCGCTTCGGGCCGCTGGCAACGGCGCACGGAATCCATCGCCACCAAGCTGGATAATGTGTTTGTTTGGCGATGAATCTCCGCCGATCACAGCCTCAACGCCGCCTATGCCTTCCCAACCGATCACGCCGGCCTCGGCATACTGGCCGCTCTCGGTCGAGCTGACGACCGAGATCATCGCGTAGTTAGGGAAATAGACGTATTTGATCGTCTCGTCCGTCTCAAAGACCGTCATCCCTTGAGGAAGCTCGACGCGCTCCAAATGCGGGATCATCCGCTTAAGGTCATCCTCAGGCAGAGACTGCAGAATATGATTGTTAGTGCTAAAACTACTGGGTCTGGGCATTTGGCCCTCCTTGTCCTCCGAATGCAGTCATGAATGAAGCAAACGGCACAAGGAGATCATTGGCTATGCAAGACCCGATGTCGCGTGGTCGATCCTGGTTATCAAGTAGCCGTGGTGGCCGCGCGCTGACTATATCACCGATCGGGATAAAAGGTGTCATGGTTTCAGTACTAACCTTTGCGGATACAACTAGAGGCGGGGACAGGTTAGCAATGACGTATGCCGCGCGTCTGTAGCGCATTTGACATAGGAGTTTGAGGTATTGAGCGGAACAGTATTTTGGCCTTATGTAGCCCAGACGACATAACACAGGCTGTTATAGGTAAATGCTTGGCGCGTTGGCGTGGCTCATTTAGTACGTTGGCAGCGGGGAAGGCTTGGGTACGAACCGGACCGGCCTCGCGCCGGAGTCAGGAAAAACTTCCCGACCTTCCCCGCATCCTCCCGGTTCCCTTAACGCTAGTAAAAAGTATGGCTGAATACCGTCCCGGTTCTATGCGGATGGTAGTCTCACATCTGGATCTCAGAAGCTACGCTCAGAGAATGGCAAAGATCAAAGAACGGAAGACCTCCAACAAAAAAGGCGACTCAACCAGGGCTAAGACTTCTACAAAAGCCAAGAGCGCGAACCGAGCTCTCGATCGAGAGATCGAGTCCAACATCATGGACATCGTGCGCCTGGAGGAGGAGCAACGCTCTCACCGAACCTTTGGCGAACGGCTCTCCGAGGTCATCGCGGCGTTCTGCGGCAGCATGACGTTCGTGTACGTGCATGTCGTATGGTTTGGGCTTTGGATCACCGCGAACGTCGCGACAGAAAGATTTGCATTCGACCCGTTCCCGTTCACGTTTCTGACGCTGGTTGTTTCTCTAGAGGCGATCTTTCTCTCGACATTTATCCTCATCAGCCAGAATCATGACACGCAGCTGAGCGAGCGCCGTAACCACCTCGATCTGCAGATCAACATGCTCTCCGAGCAGGAGAACACGAAGACACTCGAATTGCTGCAAGCGATCGCCGAGAAGGTCGGCGTTTCGTGTACCGATGAAAGCATGACCGCTCTTCTTGAAAAAGCTGATCCAAAGACAATGGTCGAGCAGATACTCGAGGCCTCGAACGAGAACACAGAGGATGTCGGCTCGAACGACAGCAACGAGAAGACTGCTCATAAATAGGCAATTTTGGCTAGACCTCGATAAAGCGAAGGTGCTAATCTTGATGCGTTAACACCTTCTCTCGCGTCGTTGGACGCGCTTCGCCTTTAACGGTTTTTTGGATAAGTTTGAGAGCAGGCCCTAATTAGAAAAGAACACGGAAGTTGCTCTCAGCAGTATCGAGTATCCGAGACCGGCCTTTCCCGTCATATACGGTTAGTAGACCCAAGTCTTTCAGGTACGCACTTCTTCAAGACATCCCTTAAAGGACAGGGAAAGGAAAACGCAAAATGAAACTCTACGTAGGAAATCTATCCTTCAACACATCGAATCAGGACCTCAACGACCTCTTTGGAACGGTCGGCACGGTCGAATCGGCAAACATAATCGAGGACCGCGAGACGGGCCGCTCACGCGGTTTCGCCTTTGTCGAGATGGCATCACAGGCAGAGGGCGAAAACGCGATCTCGCAGCTTAACGGCAAAGAGGTCGACGGCCGCGCTCTGAAGGTCAACGAGGCCAAGCCCCGCGAGAACAGCGGCGGCGGCGGTGGCGGCGGTCGCGGTGGTTATGGCGGCGGTGGCGGCGGCGGTGGACGCGGCGGCTACGGCGGCGGCGGCGGTGGTAATCGCGGCGGTAACAGCGGCGGTGGCGGCTACGGCGGCCGCAGTTGGTAAGACTGCTTTTTTGATATGAGAAAAGCCCCGCTTGCTTATGCACGCGGGGCTTTTCCATTAGAGAGAACGTCTGTTAGCTGCTCGACGCCGCTGACGCCTTCGCCTTAAAGTTTTTCTTCTCTTCTTCCATTTGCTTGCCGAGTTCCTCGAGCTTCTCGGCATCAAATTGCTTCTCGCACATCGGGAACATCTCGCCCTCTTCTTCCTGGACGTGATGAGTGATGTCCTCCATCAGGACCTGAAGCTTCGGGTCGAGCTTATCGCTATCATCGGCGAGGTTTGGGATCTCGCGTAGAAACATCTTGGCCTGGTGATGCTCCTCAATGCCTTCTTTTGTGATGTCCTGTAGCTTTTCGTCGCCCTTCTCAAGTAGGTACGGGTAAAAGATCGTCTCCTCGATATGCGTGTGCACGTCAAGCTCCGCCTTGATCTTATCGAAGAGCTGTTTTTTATCGCCCTCCTCGGCCTTCACCTTTTGAAAAAGCAGGCTGACCTTATCGTGGTCGGCCTTTAATAACTCGATAGCATTCATCGTCTGATTCTCCCTCGACTGAATTTGGTTTACGGATCAAGGATAACGATCGGGGGGACACCGATGTGTCACCCTCCATACGCTGGACGACAGGGCTAATGGGCGCCTTCGACTGCTTTGGCATTCTTGACGGCTTTGAAGAAAAATCCCGCGGGGACGCAGAGAGCGCACAGGACCGTCATGATCCAGAAATCGTCGATGTAGGCCAGAACGGCGGCCTGGCGACCGACGAGGCCGTAGATCGATTGATAAGCCATCTGCGTCGCCGTCACGGGATCGAATGAGGCGAGAAAACCCTGATATGTCTGCTGGAATGCCTGCTGAAATGCGGGATTGTATTCGTCCGTATGGGCGACGAGGATCGTCTGATGCACCTGCGTGTTACGAGCGAGCAGCGTCGTCATGATGGCAATGCCGATCGAGCCGCCCGTGTTTCGCATGAGGTTGTAGACGCCCGAGGCGTTCCCGATCTCGCGCTGCGGCAGCGTTGCCATCGACAGTGTCGTAAGCGGGACGAACACGAATCCCATCGCCACGCCGCTGATAAGCATTGGGATGATGATATTGCTCTGCGCGATCTCGAGATTGATGCGGGTGAAAAGATAGGTCGAGAATGTCAGCACCGTAAACCCGAACGCGATCAGATATCTCGTGTCGACTCGCCCGATAAGGCGGCCGACGATCATCATCGAGACGACCGCGCCAACTCCGCGAGGGCTGACCGCAAAGCCACTCTCGATAGCCGGATAACCGAGTAGCGTCTGCAGGAAAAGCGGCAAGAGAGCTGTCGATCCGTAGAGCACGACACCTACCGACGCGATCATCGCGCAGCCGACGGCGAAGTTTCTATTTAGAAACACCTTCAGATTTACGATCGGCTCGGGTGTGTACAACTCCCAGATCACAAATCCGATCAGTGACAGGGCAGAGACAAGCGCAGTAAAGACTATGAGCGGCGACTCGAACCAATCGTGCTGCTGGCCGAGGTCTAACGTCAGCTCCATCGCCCCGAGCCCGAGCGCCATCAGGCCAAAGCCCGTGTAGTCGATGCGTCCTGGTTTCTGGTTCTTAAGATACGGCGGGTCCTCGACGAACGCGTTCGCCATAAAGGCAGCTATGAGCCCGATCGGAAGATTGATGTAAAAGATCCAACGCCACGAATAATTGTCCGTGATCCAGCCGCCAAGCGTCGGGCCGATGATCGGGGCGACGACAATTCCCATTCCATATAACGCCATCGCAGCGCCGCGTTTTGCCGGCGGGAAGCTCTCAAGCAAGACGGCCTGGGCGATCGGCTGTAAAGCGCCGCCGCCCATGCCTTGCAGGATGCGGGCGATGATAAGGATCGTAAGATTCGGAGCCGCACCACACAACGCGGACGCTACCGTAAAGATTACGATACAAATTATAAGGAAGCGCTTGCGGCCGATGTACTTGCCGATCCAGCTAGTGGCGGGCAGGATGATCGCATTCGAAATGAGATAGCTTGTGAGGACCCACGTCGCTTCTTCGGGTGTGGCGGAGAGATTGCCCGCGATATGCGGCAGAGCGACGTTCGCTACGGACGTATCGAGGACCTCCATGACCGTCGCAAGCATCACCGAGACTGCAATAAGCCAGGGGTTGAAACTTGGCGTCCATTGCGACGGAGCGTCGGCGGGCTGTTCGATGGTCTCTGGTTTGAGTTCCGCCACGGCTGAGTATTGAGGCGGCTATCGGACCTTTACCGTCGGCTCGACGGACATTCCCGGAGCGAGAAGACGAACGTTTTCGGGCTGCTCGTCGAAAACGATCTTTACAGGTATTCGCTGGACCACCTTTACAAAATTGCCCGTCGCGTTTTCGGCGGGAAGCAGCGAGAACCTCGACCCCGTGCCGACCTGAAAGCTCTCGACATGGCCGCGGAAAGACCTGCTCGGATACGCATCCACCTTGATCTCGACGCCCTGCCCGATCTGCATATTCTCAAGCTGTGTTTCCTTAAAGTTTGCGACCACCCAGATCTCATCGGATTGGGATATCGCCATCAAAGGCGTGCCGATCTGAACGAGCTGGCCCTCCTCGACCGTTTTTCGCGTCACAAACCCGTCCTCGGGAGCGTAGATCTTGGTGTAAGTGAGGTCCTGCTCGGCTTGATGAACGGCGGCCTCGGCAGCAGCTATCTGCGCCTGAGCCGTTTCGGTCGAGGATTCGCTGACAGTGATACGTTCGGGTGCGGCATTGGCGTCCGCGAGGCGTCCCTGAGACTCGTCGACCTGCGACCTTGATACGTTTATTTCTGCCAGCGACTGACGGTAGTTCTCTTGAGCCGTCGCGACATTTGCCAGGGCCTCGTCGACGCGCGACTGCGCGGCGTCGACCTGACGGTTTACGTTGTTGAGATTCGCCAGCGCGGCCTGCAAAGCGTTTTGCGCCTGATCGAGAGATTGTCTGGAGATGTCGCCGTGATTAAAGAGAGCGAGGCGACGATCATATTCGACCTGAGCAAGGTGAACGTCGGACTCCACCTTTGGCACCTGCGAACGCGTCTGTGCTAGCGTCGCCTGAGCCGTGCGGACAGCTCTTTGTGCCTGCGTGACCTGGCTTTGCTTGGCGGCTGCGCCGAGACGCGAACTGTCGACATTGCTAGCTGTAGTCTGGACGTTTGACCGGGCCGCCTGCTGCGCCGCGCTCGTCGTAGCCTTCGTCAAGCTAACATTCGCCAGCGAAGCCTGGTACTGAGCCTTTGCGTTCTCAAGCTGCGCCTTGGCCTGTTCGAGTTTTAGCTGGTAATCGGCCGGATTAAGCTCGACGAGGAGATCGCCCTTATGAACGAACTGATTCCCGTTGACGTCGACCTTCTGCACATAAGCGGCAACTTTTGGCGCGATCTGTGTGATATCGCCATCGATGAATGCATCATCGGTCGATTCGTACTGCCTTGCGTAAAGCCAGTAGGCAATTCCGAGCAAAGCGAGGATCAGAAAACCGCCCGCACCTATGACGATAAATTTTTTCTTTCGATTTTTGCCGTTGACGGTCGTTATCGCGGCATCGGGATCGTGATCGACCTCGACGGTCGATGTGACGGATGCGCTCTGGCTCTCAGGCCCCGGGTTGGTGTCGCTCTGTGGCCCACCGGTTACGCTTTCGCTTTCAGTCATTTATAAAGCCGCCACCTTGTAAGTAAGTAATCACTTACTTTGCCATTTAGCAACATATTTGTCAACAGAAAGCGAGAAAGGGCGACCAAAGCCGCCCTTAAATGCTCAGTCCATTTCGATCTCAGATCCCGCCGCCACTTCCGCCGGCTGGATCGCGGTCTGCGTCATCCGCACTGTTACCCGACGGCTGGCCTGAGCTGCCGCTAGAGCTGTTTGTCTCACCCCCGGTCAACGTGCTTCCCGACGCCGACGAGCTGGAACCCCCGGAGGAGCCGGTCTGGGTGCCGCCCATGCCTGAGCCGCCGCCCATGCCCGAGTCAGCTCCGCTGCTGCCGCCGATCGCATCGGTGCTGCTGGTGGGCGAATTCTGCTGGCCTTGCCCGGCCGATGCAGCCTGGCTTTGCTGGGTTCCTTGCGGTTGGTTTTGAGCCTGACTCGGACCCGGATTCTGTTCCGCTTGATTGCCCTGTGTGTTTTCGTTGTTCTGTCCCATTTCATGCCTCCTTGATGATGTAGAAGATAAGACCTATGGTCCGATCCTATTACCCCACAAAGGGGCAGTTACCACGGTAGGGAATAATACAGAGGAATAAAAAAGTGGTTCGGATATGGTGCCGAGGTGTTACTCAAATGGCGCCAGCTGAACGTTCGTGATGACAATGGCCGATCGTCCTATGACTCGCTGCGGGTCCAACTCAACCGACGCTTTGCAAAGGGCTGGCAGTATCGTCTCGCATACACGTTTTCAAAGCCCAAGGACAACGGTGAAGGAGCATTTCGATGCCGTCGCGACACGAGACATTAACTTTGTAGAGCCATTCACCACTTCGCGGGTGGATTTCCCGCATGTCTTTTCCGCCCCCGGATGGGAGATGCAGGGCGTAAACGGCCCTGCAAGCTTTTTTCTGATCGGGGCGTCAAACATAATGTGTTCATGCCCCTATTTTGTCCGCAGAGTGCTGTTCTATGACATTTGAGCGTGCCTCAGGGATCTTGCTTCATCCGACGTCGCTGCCGGGCCGATTCGGTATTGGCGATCTCGGGGCCGCCGCATTTGAGTTTTGCGACATGCTTGCGGCTGCCGGCCAGACGTACTGGCAGATACTTCCGCTCGGACCTACGGGCTACGGCGATTCCCCGTATCAATGCTTTTCTGCCTTCGCCGGCAACACGCTGCTGATCTCGCCCGAAAAACTCGTTGACGACGGGCTTATCGATAGCGAGCTTTTGGAAGCAGCTCCGGAGTTTGCGAATCACCGTGTGGATTACGGAACGGTGTACGAATGGAAACGGCATCTGCTCGAAAAGGCGTACGAGGGCTTTCATCATGTCACGAGCGTCGATCTGCGAGGTAAATTTGAGACCTTTGCTAAGGACAACAGCTATTGGTTGGACGACTACGCCGTATACAAGGCGGTCAAGGCGTCGCAGGCTCAGAGAGCCTGGTACGAATGGCCTACCGAGCTACGGCTGCGTGATCAAGCCACGCTCGACAGCTCGGCCGAATCGCTTTACGACCCAATACAGGCGGAGAAGTTCTATCAATTCCTGTTCTTTCGGCAGTGGTGGGCGCTTAAGGAACATGCCAGCAAACTTGGTCTAAAGATCATCGGCGACATTCCGATCTTTGTCGCTTTGGATTCTGCCGACGTTTGGTGTAACCAAGGTCTTTTCAAACTGAACTCAGACGGCTCGCCAAGGGCGATCGCGGGTGTGCCGCCGGATTATTTCTCAACGACCGGACAGCTTTGGGGCAATCCGATCTACGACTGGGACGCGATGGGTCGCGACGGGTTTGGTTGGTGGGTCTCGCGTTTCCGTACGGCTCTCGCGACGGTCGACGTCGTTCGTGTCGATCACTTTCGGGGTTTCGCGGCATCGTGGGAGGTGCCCGGCGGCGATCCGACCGCCGAGAACGGCCGATGGGTCGACGTGCCCGGCAGGGATCTGTTTGCGACCTTGCAGAGAGAACTGGAAGAGCTTCCGGTTATCGCTGAAGACCTCGGTGTCATCACACCCGACGTCGAGGAGTTGCGCGACGGGTTTGGATTTCCCGGAATGCGGATATTGCAGTTCGCGTTTGGCGGGGACGCTGGTAATCACGACCTGCCGCACAACTACATTCACAACTGCGTCGCCTACACCGGCACGCATGACAACGACACGACGGTCGGCTGGTATCTCTCGCAGGCAGGTGCGGGCTCGACCCGTGACGAAGCCGCCGTCAGCCGCGAACGCAAACACTGCCTGAAATATCTTGATTCGGACGGCAGCGAGATCCACTGGGACATGATCCGCGCGGTTTGGGCCTCCGTCGCCGACACGGCGATCACACCCGTGCAGGATCTGCTCGGCATCGGGACCGAGGGCCGTATGAATCTGCCCGCCTCCACTGGCGGCAATTGGGATTGGCGGCTCACGGAGGGATCGATAACGCAGGACATCCTGCAACGCCTCAAAGAGTTGACCGAGATCTATGGCCGCGGCCGCTAACGCTATGAGAAAAAATATTTTCCTCACGACAGCCCTTGTTTCGTTTCTGGCGGTCGGAGCTGTGTCACAGGTCCGTTTGGAGAAGTGCGATCCGCCGAGCTCGTGGACGCAGAGCACGATCAATCCGGTCCGCGTGCTGCTCAAAGGCGAGAATTGAAGGGGGGCAAGATCGCTGTAACCGTCCGGGCCGCGTCAAAAACTTTGTAAGCGGAATGAAAACGATGGTGCTGAGGGCGGGAGTCGAACCCGCACGCCCCTAAGGACACGGGATTTTAAGTCCCGGGCGTCTACCAGTTCCGCCACCCCAGCACGATAACAAGATACCACTGGGAAGGCTTGTGACGGAATGAGGCAGCGCAGGTCGGACCTTCAGGGTATTATCTTTGTGATGGATCAATTTGCTTGGGTGTTGTGGCTCGTGCTGGGGACTGCGCTGATCATAGCGGAGATATTCACGCTCGGGTTCGTTCTGTTTTGGTTCGGGTTGGGTGCGATAGCTGCGGCCTTGGTCGGATTTCTGGGCGGCGGCATTGCCGCTCAATTCCTGACGTTTGCGGTTGTCTCGGTCGCCTTGACGGCGATGTCGCGCACGATCTTTGCAAAGTACCTTCCGCACGGAGTCGGGAACACCATCAAAACCGGCATCGAGTCGCTACCGGGCAAAGTCGGCACTGTCGCGGAGGCGAGTCAGGGTGCTCTCAATGAAGCAGCGGTAAAAGTATTCGGTTCTGTATGGACAGCCTACCCCGTGGACGGTGATACGGCTCTGACAAAAGGCGAAAAGGTCGAGGTCGTCGAGGTGCGTGGATCGTCTATCTTTGTTCGGAAAGTGACAAAGGAGCTTCCGGGCTGGAAGACCGATTAGGGGATTTCAGCGGTGTCCTCGTCATCGTCCTCGAGCATCTGGTCGGCTGTGTCGTGAATGCCGCCAAAATCCAATAGCTCTAATTTGACCTCTCC
>DASYKW010000093.1:0-7378 GCA_035995005.1 Pyrinomonadaceae bacterium | reverse complement strand
CACCGCCGAGAATGCTGACGCCGCCCTGCCCATGATCGGCGTCAGAGTAAAGCTCTACTCAAAAGGCTCTGGCAAGTGGGAAAAGTCGGGCGGCGAGGCGGCAAAATTCGGGCTTACGACAACCGAGATCCTCGAGGTCATTCGCCGCCTGCAAGACGCCGGTCGGACGGACATGCTGCGGCTGTTGCACTTTCATATTGGCTCGCAGCTCACAGACATCAAGCGGATCAAGAACGCGATGCGCGAGGCCGCGCGGACCTACGCGAAGATCCGCAAGATGAACATTCCGATCGACTATCTCGACGTCGGCGGCGGCATGGCCGTAGATTACGACGGCTCGCGAACGTCGTTTGAGTCGTCGGCGAATTACAACGCTCGTGAATTCGCAAACGACGTCATCTACATCATCAAGACGGTCTGCGACGACGAGAACGTCCAGCACCCGACGATCATTCAGGAATCGGGGCGCTACCTCTCGGCCTATCACGCGATACTTGTGACTAACGTCCAGGACGAGATCGAGACGGTCGTCGAGAGCCTGTCGGATTTTGACCTAACACCCGACGATCCGCCAATCGTTCACGAGCTGCACGACCTGCGCGAGACGATAAACGCCAAGAACTATCGCGAGTATTACCCCGACGCTCTCGAAAATCGCGAGGAGCTGTTCACGATGTTCAACCTCGGTCTGGTCTCACTCGAAGCCAAGGGAAAAGGCGAAGTCCTTTTCTGGGACATCTGCGAGACAGCGGACCAATTTGCTCAGCAAAAGAAGTATGTAGCGGAGGAATTCGACGAGCTCCGGCGCCTAATGTGCGCAAAATATCTCGCGAATTTCTCGGTCTTTCGGTCGATGCCGGATAACTGGGCGCTCGAACAATTGTTTCCGATCATCCCAATTCACAAACTCAACAAAAAGCCCGGCGAATATGCTACGCTATGCGACATAACCTGCGATTCTGACGGCATTGTTGACAAATTCGTCGACCTTCACGACGTAAAGACGGTCCTCGAGCTCCACAAGCTTGTAAAGAACGAGTCGTATTACCTGGCGATGATGCTCGTGGGAGCTTACCAGGAGGTGATGGGCAATAACCACAACCTCTTTGGCGTGCCGCACGAGGCCCACGTCTTCATAGGCGAGGACGGCTATATCATCAACAAGGTGATCTATGGGGCAACGCTCGGCGATGCCGTATCCAGTGTGCGTTTTGAACCGACGCAACTGCACGACACCTTCAGGAAATCGGTCCTGCGGCGTATCAAAGATGGGCGTTTAAGTAACGCCGAGGGCAGCAAGGTCATCGAGTTTTACGAGGACCAGGTCGAAAGTTATACGTATCTGACGCCTAACGGAAAGTAAGGCAAATTATTGGTGGACAACATTTTATGGTAGCTCAAAAGAAAACAAAGGCTTCAAAATTCCTCTCGGTTCCGACGCGGCCCGTTCCGATCGATCGGGATCGCTCGGTCGCGGGTCTGCTTGAAAAGATGGAAGGAGCCGGGTTTGGAGCGAAGCAGCTTGCCGAGGCACATCGCATCTGGCTCGACATGCTCGACGACAACGCGACGATCTACATGTGTGGATCCGGGAATCTGATCACCTCCGGCATGCGCCGACTGATCGCTTACGTGATCAAGAACCGCTTTGTCGACGTGCTCGTCATGAATGGCAACGTGCTTTATCACGACATTCACGAGGTCCTGGGACGCAACCACTATCAGGCCCACCCGAGCATGTCGGACGACGACCTCGAATCCTCGGATGTCATGCGGCTCGGTGACGTTCTCGCTAGTCGCGAGGAGTATCAGGAGGCAGACGAGTGGATCGGCAGCGTCATAAATCAGCTGGAGCTCAGCCGTTCATACGGCGTCCGCGAGTTCTTGCAGATCCTCGGTCGCGAGCTATCGGAGATAGCCAACGAGGACGGGATCCTTACGTCGGCCTTTAAAGCCCGCGTCCCTGTCTTCTGTCCCGATCTTGCGGGCTCGGAGGTCGCCATTGGGATCGCCCGGGCGAAGTTTGAGAAGAAGATCCAGCTTTCGCTCGACGCCACGACAGACACCATGGAGATGATGCAGATCGCCCAAAAATCGCGAAACTCTGCGATCATCACCCTCGGCAGCTGCTCGAGCCAGTCGATGGTAAACATGACGGAGCTGTCGTCCTACATCACGCGCGGAACCCCAAGAGGCCATAAATATGCGATCTCGATCGCTACCGACAGCGCCCCGCTCGAGATCCGCACGCCCTCATACGGCGGCAGTCACACGTGTATGTTTGGCAAGCTCATCAAGAACGCCACAACAGCGTACGTCCCTTGCGATCCCTCGATCGCCCTGCCGATGATCATCACGGCGTTGTCACAAACGGCTGCGAAGTTTATGAAGGGCCGGCGGCGTCCCACATTTAGCTTTGCCGGACGCGAGATGAATATGGACGTCAGCTAACGCGGGCCGACATCACGATCGATGCACAGCGGCCCGGCCTCTGTGCATTTTTCTTTTGGGGTTGGTAGATTAAATTCTATGTCCGAATCTGCAGATCTTCCGCTGAATTTCGGCGGTATTGACGAAGAAGAATATTCATCGTTTGAAAATGCTCGCGTCCTCATCCTGCCCGTCTCGTACGAGGGAACGGTCTCATATGGTACCGGCACGGGCGCCGGTGCTATGGCGATCGTCGATGCCTCGCGAAACATGGAGCTGTATGAGGAGGAGACCGATGCGGAGGTTTACAAGATCGGCATCCACACGCTCCCTGAGTTCACGGCTCGCCCAACCCCGGAAGCAATGATGGCCGAGCTCTACGCTGATGCTAAGGCTCTGCTTAAGACAGAAAAATTCCTCTGCATGCTTGGGGGCGAGCACAGCGTTTCGGCGCCGATAATAAAGGCCCATCACGAGAAATACGAGAATTTGAGCGTCTTGCAGATCGACGCTCACGCCGACCTGCGAGACACCTATGACGGCACGCCGCATTCGCACGCGTCGATCATGGCCCGAGTTGTGAAGGACCTACGTATTCCGTCAGTCCAGGTCGGGATCCGTTCTATCTCCGGGGACGAGGCTCGCTCGCTCAAGGACGGCCTGCCGACAAAGATCTTTTGGGCCCGCGACATTGTCGGACGGACAGACTGGATCGATGAGGCGATCGACGGCCTAACTGAAAATGTCTATTTAACGATCGACATTGACGGGCTGGACCCGAGCATCGTTCCGACTACCGGCACTCCTGAACCTGGTGGATTGGGCTGGTACGAGACTCTAACCCTTATTCGCAAACTTGCTGAAAAGAAAAGAGTTGTCGGTATGGACCTCGTGGAATATTCGTACGTCGAAAGCTATGATTCACCGGCCTTTCTCTGCTCTAAGCTTGTATACAAATCCCTCGCATACATCTTCAAGGGTGAGACGCCGAAGATCACGCAATAATTCGAACCCATTCCCCGAGTCACACGTAAAACCAAACTTGGTGTTGATGCTTCTAACACGCGGAGTAGAATTGTATTTTTATTATTTACTTTCGGAGTAATTCAATGAGTATTAGGAAATTTTCGACAGTTGCTCTTATCGCCTCAGCGGCCGCGCTCTCGGGCTGCGGGCTGTTTGGCCGCGGCGACATTCCCGTCTCTGCCCAGCCACAGGCTCCCGCGGCGCCCGTCGTCGTCGACGGTATGCGGACGTCCTACGCGGACATCGTCGACAAGACCTCGCCCGCGGTCGTTCGCATCGAGGCTGACCACAAGGCAAAAGCAACGGGACCGCAGGTCCAGGCTCCCGATGATTTTTTCAAACAGTTTCAGATCCCACAGCAGAACCAGCGGCCGCAGGTTGAGCGTGGACTTGGCTCCGGCGTGATCGTAAATGCAGACGGCACGTTGTTGACCAATTATCACGTCGTCGAGGGCGCCGATAAGATCACAGTCGCGATGAGCGACAACAAGACCTACGAGGCGAAGGTCCTTGGTACGGACCAGCCAAGTGATCTAGCTCTTCTCAAGATCGAGGCCTCGAATCTTCCTTACTTAAATCTCGGTAACTCAGATGGCGTTCGCGTTGGTGACATCGTTCTCGCGATCGGCAATCCGCTCGGTATCGGCCAGACTGTCACGGCCGGGATCATCTCGGCAAAAGGCCGCCGCACCGGTCTCAGCGATGGCAGTTTCGAAGACTTTTTGCAGACAGACGCGCCGATCAATCGTGGTAACTCGGGCGGAGCATTGGTAAATCTGCAGGGAGAGTTGATCGGCATTAACTCTCAGATCCTCTCGGGCGGTCCGAGCGGCGGCAGTATCGGCATAGGCTTCTCTATCCCGTCAAACATGGCCAAATCCGTGATGGAGCAGCTCCAAAAGGACGGCAAGGTCCATCGCGGCATGCTAGGGGTCAACATTCAGAACATTACTGACGACACTGCTAAGGCTCTCGAGCTAAAGGACACGAGCGGAATCCTCGTAAGTAATGTTAAGAGCGGAAGTGCAGCCGAGAAGGCCGGCGTTAAACGTGGGGACATCATTACCGCGATCAACGCCGAAAAGATCGAGGACAGCAACGTTCTTCGCAACAAGGTCGCGAGCACGCTGCCCGGGACCGAGGTCAAGCTCACCCTCGTTCGCGATGGTAAGGAAATAAACGTCAACGCTACGCTGGACGAATTCACGCAGCAGAATTCAAAGAGTCCCGCGAGCGGCGACGGCAGCGACGAAAACGGCACCGGGCCCCAGAACCAAGGCGGGAAGCTCGGTGTCACGCTTGAACCCGTGACCTCCAAGGTCGCAAAGCAGCTCGGCCTCGAAAGCGACCACGAGGGCCTTGTAGTTACTGACGTTGACCAGAGTGGGCCCGCCGCCGAAGCTGGCATCAGTCAGGGCGATGTGATCCTTGAGATCAATCGAAAGGCCGTCAATACCGTGACCGATGCCCGCTCCGCCCTTGAAAGCGCGGGTGATCGACCGATCTTGCTGCTTATCTCGCGTCGCGGTCAGACGATCTATCTGACCGTCCGGACAGACTAGCCGCAATCGCAAAGTTGGGAACAGTGAGGCCGTAGGATTTCCCACGGCCTTTCTTTTTGGCGTGATGCTTTGAACGGTCGTCCGTGCTATAACCCTTGCTATATGTGGACACGAATATATTTTGTAACTCTCGCGATCGCCGTCATCGTGGCCGGTTTTTTTGCGTATTACGCGTGGAGTTGGCTTGGCAGCGTCGGAGATCCGCGAGTCGCATGGGAGGCCTTCAATTATCACAAGCGGACAGGCGTGTACTTCGTCATCTGTGCCGTCGTGGTACTGGTCGCGATCGGAAACGTGATCCTGTGGAATACCCGCAACGCCTGGGCGCTATGGGCGTCTCACGCTTATTTCGTTATTTTCACGCTGGCGTTTCTCATCTGGCTTCACGTTTCGGGTATCAACTTTTGCCTGGACAATCGTGTGTGTACGGACCCTTCTCGGGCGATCGGGCCTCTTTTGGTTGTTTTTGGAAGTCTCGGACTCACGGCGCTGCTTTTTGCCGACCAGTTCCTTCTCCTGCGACTGCAGGAGAAGATGCACGGAAAGACCGAACCCGAAGTTGCCACCGCAGACGATGATAAAGAAAAAGAAAGCTCCCGGCCCCTGTAGGACCGAGAGCTGTTTGGTCGGGACGACTGGATTCGAACCAGCGACCTCTCGCACCCCAAGCGAACGCGCTACCAGACTGCGCTACGTCCCGAAAGTCGATTTTTTAGAGTAGTTTTACAGCTTTGGAAAGTCAAACTAGGCCGTCTGCGACGGGGTTGAACTCAACATGTCGCGAAGCTCTACCAACTGCGAGGCTATATGCTTGAGTGCCTCACGCTGGTTCGCTGATATCTCTTCCGCAGCGCTAGGGTCAGGCGGCGGAGCAATGTCGAAAAGCATCTGCGCTTTGCCGTCTTGGGCCACGATCGGCGTGAACGAGCCAGAGGAAGACGCGACTTTCGCCTTGTTCGCCTCGCGAGAGTCAGATTGGAGCTTTTTGCGAGCACCGGCGATGGTAAACATCTCCTTATAAAGGAGTTGTTTGATCTTAAGGGCGATCTCGACGTCCTTTTTGCGGTAGCTTCGCTGGCCAGAAGGGTTCTTCTGCGGCGAGAGCATGGGAAACTCAGTTTCCCAATATCTCAGGACGTGTGCCTGGACACCGACAAGGTCGCAAACCTCACCGATCTTAAAGAACAACTTGTCCGGAATTGTGACTTCCTCGTCTGCCATGGCGTATCTGATGTGTTAAAGTTTCCTGTAAATTAGCAGCCGTTAGTGTATGTGTTTATTGGGCTTGTGTCAACAGATAAGTAATGCGGTCAGAGTTCGAGTTCATCAACAACATTAAGAAACGATATCGTCTCGACAAGGTCGGCGACGACTGCGCCGTTTTGCCCAAAGACGCTCAGACAGACCTGCTAATAACGTCAGACGTATTAGTCGAGGGCGTCGATTTTCGGCACGAATGGGCCACGCCGGAGCAGATCGGCCACAAGGCCCTCGCCATTTCCCTCTCGGATGTCGCCGCGATGGGCGGGAACCCAACATTCGCACTGCTTTCGATCGCAGTTGATGAAAAGCTGTGGAAAACCGATTTTCTCGATCGGTTTTACGCCGGTTGGCAGCAACTGGCCACAAAATTTGACGTCGAGCTCGTCGGAGGAGATGTTTCTCGAACGTCCGGCCCGCTTGTCATCGATTCCACAGTTCTGGGCGAGGTGTCGAGGGGGAAGGCGATCCTGCGGTCAGGAGCGAAGGTCGGAGACGCGATCTATGTTTCGGGAACGCTCGGATCGGCGGCGGCTGGGTTAGCGGTGCTACAGAAAGGTCGATCTTCGGATCCGAAAACGACAACATTCCTATTATCTCAGCTTGAACCTATACCGCATGTTGGTCTAGGTAAACTGATTCGATCAAAGGGGTTAGGCTCTTCAGCCATCGATCTCAGCGACGGCCTGTCGTCTGACCTCATGCACATTTGTAGAATGAACCGCGTCGGGGCCGCGATAGAGGCCGATCGGCTTCCCATTGATCCCGATATTAGCAATATCTTTGGCGCCGAGCCTGCCCTTGAGATGGCGCTGCACGGCGGTGAGGACTTTCAGCTTCTTTTCACGGGGGATCAAGAACGGATCTCCGCCGCCGCTATTCCCGGCATCTCGCGGATCGGAGTCATCACTTCAAAGGCTGAGACCATTGACCTTAAGGTTGAGGGCGTCATTACCAAGCTCCAACAACACGGTTACCGTCATTTTTGAGCGTTCTCACGCGGAATTTGAGCTACACCTCAGAAAAATCTTGACAGTGGTTTTCGAGCTGTGCCAATATGTCCGTTCCCTCTGCTGAAGCAAAAAGAGCGGGTGCGATGA
>DASYKW010000092.1:0-6707 GCA_035995005.1 Pyrinomonadaceae bacterium | reverse complement strand
TATCTACAACACCGCGGAGATGACTACAAAACAGATCAAGGGTCTCATTATCGCCCGGGAAGGCAAACTGTGTATTCGGTTGTTTCGGCGTGCAGACGGAACCGTTTTGACTAAAGATTGTCCGATCGGACTACAAGCCCTTCGGAAGCGTGTCAGCGTTCTAACCGGTGTTAGTCTGGCGGCAATACTTAGCCTGTTTTCAATATCTTATGGCCAAAGTAGAGGTTCAAACAGTACTGATGGTTCTCCAGTGAATATCGAAAGAACTCATACTGACAATCAAGAAAGCGAACTTACTGGGACGGTGGTCGATTCGAACGGTGCAGTTATTCCGGGGGCAACCATAAAACTTTATAAGAATAGGGATAGGAAACCCTTGAAGACCAAATCAGATGCTGATGGAATTTTCTCCTTTAAAAGTCTGGGTGGAGGGACTTACAAAATCGATGTGACGGCCAGTGGATTCAAGAAATCGATTTATAGCGCCATAAATGTTGTAACGGGTGAAACAATTCAGCTCACGCTGAGCCTTGAAGTTAGAGGGGAATCGGTCACCGTAGGCATTTACGGCGAAGAACCATTTGATTAACACGGCATCATCAAGGATTACCACCGCCTTTACCCGCGGTATAATCGAAAAAATTCGTCATCGCTAGTTATTTTACCCATGATCAGGCCTTCTTCGAGTACGTCGGCAAGAACTGCGGCACCGCTCGGGCTTTTGTCCGCTGTTCGAAAGCGTAGGCGTACCTAAGTAGCTTTGCCTCGCTCCACGCCGTGCCAAAAAAGAACATTCCCGGGGTTGAGATCGATGCCGGGATAGCGGCAGCCTTGTCCTGGGCCGGAATTCCCGGGATCTCGCGAAGCCCAAGCGGCACCGTGATCGACGGATAGCCGGCGACTGCCGCGATCGACCATGCTGCACCGGCCGTCGGCCCGACAAAAGCGTCGAGCTTGTCCTTGGCGAGAAGGGCGTCTATGCCATCCTCGCGTGTGGCCTTTTTTATCCGCGTGACGGCGTCAATGTAGGCCTGATCGGTCAGCGGGCCTTTCTTTTGAGAATCGATAAAGATCTCCTGGCCAAAGACCTGGAGCTCGCGGTCCTTGTTGTCGTCGTTAAATTTGATCAGCTCCTCGAGCGTCTTGTATTTGGAGCCGCGGGCTAAGAGATATTTGTTGAGGTCCGTCTTGAATTCGTACTGCAGAACGTCAAATCGGTCCTGCTGCGCCTTGCTGTAATCGGGGAACGTAACATCGACGAGCGTCGCACCCGCCTCGCGGATCTTGTCGATAAAAGGCTTGTAGAACGCCATCGCCACTTCCCGCGTCCGCTGTGGCAGATATTGAAGCACGAGGCCAAGCCGTGCTCCCTTGAGGCCATCCAGGTCGAGAGCGTGAGTGTAGTCCTTTTCCCGATGCTTGTCGGCGTCGGCCGTTGCCGTATCACTCTTGTCCGTCCCCGCGAGCGTTGTGAGCATTATCGCCGCGTCCGTCACGGTGCGGGTCATCGGTCCGGCCGTGTCCTGCGTATGGGCGATGGGGACGATGCCGCTGCGTGATATGAGGCCGACTGTCGGTTTGAGACCGACGACGCCATTTGTCATCGATGGGCAGATGATCGAGCCATTCGTCTCGGTCCCCACCGCTGCCGCGGCGAGATTTGCCGATACCGAGACCCCAGAACCCGAGCTTGATCCGCACGGATTTTGATCGAGAAAATAAGGGTTATTCGTTTGCAATCCACGTCCCGACCAGCCGCTTATTGACTTTGTCGAGCGAAAATTAGCCCACTCGCTCAAGTTCGTCTTGCCGAGAATAACGGCTCCGGCCTTACGCAGTCTCTCCGCGACAAAGGCGTCTTTTTTTGGCGTTGGGGCGTCAAGGAGTGCCCACGAACCAGCGGTCGTGTGCATCTGGTCGGCAGTTTCGATGTTGTCTTTGATCAGAATCGGGATACCGTGGAGCCGCGAGCGGACCCTCCCCTTTTTGCGTTCCTTATCCATCTGGTCGGCGATCGTGAGCGCGTCAGGATTCAGCTCGAGCACAGAACACGTGCGAGTGTCGATAATCCGGATCCGCTCTAGATACATCTCGACGAGACGCCGAGAGGTCATCTTGCCTGCCTTCATCTGTGCGGCGAGGTCAGAGATCGTAGCCTCGACAAGCTCGGGATACGGGTCCGCGTCAATCAAATTCACAAGCTCACCGTTTATATCCTTGAACAACGTTAGGGCCGCAAAACCCGCGGCTGTCGCTTTCAGAAATTCACGTCTGTCTTGGTCCTTGCCCATAGTTAGTCTAATTCATGCCGCCATCGCGATC
Organism: Pyrinomonadaceae bacterium; assembly: GCA_035995005.1. Classification (GTDB taxonomy): domain Bacteria; phylum Acidobacteriota; class Blastocatellia; order Pyrinomonadales; family Pyrinomonadaceae; genus OLB17. The sequence goes on along the minus strand of DASYKW010000092.1, from coordinate 4,385 downwards.
GTCTCAAGATAGGCCCGAGCAAGCGGATGGTCTGAATTACGAAATTCGTCGACATTACCCGTTATCACAATGCCGCCCTTATCCATCAGGGCGATCCGGCTGCCGAGCATCATCGCCTCGTTGAGGTCATGCGTCACGAAGACGGCCGTTTTTCCCAGCTCGCGAACAAGCCGGGCAAATTCCTTTTGCAGGCTCAACCGAGTTAGGGCATCTAGCGCGCCGAACGGCTCGTCGAGCAGCAATAGATCCGGGTCCGGAGCAAGTGCGCGGGCTACACCGACACGCTGGCGCTGGCCGCCGGATAGCTCACGAGGATAACGGTCACCGAACTTCGCAGGATCAAGACCCACGAGGTCGAGCATGTCGTCGGACCGCGTCTGAATTCTATTCGGATCGATGTCTTGTATCTGCATCACAATACCGACGTTGTCGCGGACCGTCATGTGCGGAAACAACCCTCCGTCCTGCAGAACGTAACCGATCCGGCGACGTAAATCGACCGCATTCCAGTCGGTGGTGGGACGGCCCTCGACAATGACCTCGCCGCGCGTCGGCTCGATAAGCCGGTTGATCAACTTGAGCGTAGTGGTCTTGCCGCAGCCGGATTCGCCGAGCAGAATGAGCACTTCGCCTCGTCGAACCTCGAGATCAAGATCGCGAATGATGTCTGTCGCGCCTACGGAGTAACTTACTTCTCGCATCGCAACGATCCCATCTGTCGCCGTCTCGGCCATAGCTTTGAATTTCCGCAGGATTCTCATAGCATATGTGAGACCCTTGCTTAAAACCAAAAGAAATATGAAGATCCGTTCGCTTGTCCTAGCTATGATCTTGTCAGTTGGCGTGGCCGCGGCGTGCTCGCCCGCCGCCGTCAACGTAAACGTCAACACTAACTCGAATACGAACATAAATGCGGAACCGGCTAGCACCCCGATCGCTGCCGCCGGTGAGGCCGTTGACATCGCCGCTCAGGGCGTTGTCACCGAACTCTATAAAGCTCACGACAGTAAAAAAAGTCCCTTCTTTCAGACAAAAGACCGCGCGCTCGTGGATAAGTACTTCACCAAAGCTCTTGCCGATCTGATCTGGAAGGACGCGACGACCTCCAAGGGCGAGGTCGGTGCGCTCGATGGGGATCCTCTCTATAACGCGCAGGATACCGAAATTAAGAATTTCGCGGTGGGCCGTGCCGACGTTAAGGACGATGCCGCGACCGTTCCCGTCACGTTTACTAATTTTGGCAACAAGCAGACGATCAACTTCCGCCTCAAACGCGTCAAGGATGCTTGGAAGATCGATGACATCGATTACGGCAGCGGCGAGACTATCGTCAAATGGCTGAAGGATACCGGCTCGGCCTCAACAACCGACGGTGTTTTTGAGGGCAAATATCAGGTCGGCGACACGACTTGTACCGTCACGCCGGTCAAGATGTCCTATGAAGTCCGCTGGGCAAAGGGCAAGGGCGTCGAGATGTTTTTCTTTAAGGACGGGACTACGTTCGAGTCGGCGAACGAGAACGAACGGAACCAATTCATCTTTACCGACGACAGTTACAACTCAGGAACGTTCCATCGCGCCGACGGGAAAACCCTGCCGGTGAAGCGGATCAAGTAGCAGTGTCTACTCCCACTCGATGGTGCTCGGTGGCTTTGACGAGATATCGTAAACGACTCGGTTGACGCCACGGACCTCGCTGGTGATGCGGGACGAGACCTTTGCAAGGAAATCGTGCGGCAGCCGCGCCCAGTCGGCGGTCATTCCGTCCGTCGAGGTAACTGCACGCAGTGCGACGGTGCTTTCGTAGGTGCGAAAATCGCCCATCACGCCGACCGATTGGATCGGCAGCAAGACTGCGAAAGCTTGCCAGACATCCTTGTAAAGCCCCGACTCTTTCAACTCCGCGATAAAGATCGTGTCAGCCTTTTGCAGGAGCTCGACCTTCTCAAGCGTGACGTCGCCAAGGATACGAACTCCTAAGCCAGGCCCGGGAAATGGATGCCGGCCAAGTATTTCGTCCGGAATTCCGAGGTCCTTGCCGATCAGCCGGACCTCGTCCTTGAATAGCTCACGCAACGGCTCAATGAGCTTAAGGTCCATTTTCTCAGGTAGTCCGCCGACGTTGTGATGGGTCTTGATCGTGACCGAGGCCCCGCGGAGCGAGACGGACTCGATCACGTCAGGATAAAGCGTGCCTTGGACAAGCCATTTCACCCCTCCGATCCGTTTGGCCTCGGCGTCGAAGATATCGATGAACTTCGCACCGATGGCCTTACGTTTTAGCTCCGGATCAGAGATGCCCTCAAGGACCGAATAAAATTCTGCCGATGCATCGACGCCGACTACATTCAGATGGAGGTTGTCGCGATACATCGCGAGCGTGTCCCCAAATTCTCGGTGTCGCAGCAGCCCGTTATTGACGAAGACGCACGTCTGACGTTCTCCGATCGCCTGCTGCACCAATACGGCGGCGACGGTCGAGTCGACGCCGCCCGATAGTCCGCAGACCACGCGATCATCCGGACCGACGGTCGCTCGAATGGCGTCGACCTCCTCGGCGATGAAACTCGCGGGCGTCCAGTCGCCCTTGCACCCGCAGACGCCAAAAAGGAAATTTCTAAGGACTTCTTTCCCAAGTGGCGTATGCGAGACCTCAGGATGGAATTGGACGCAGTAGATGCCGCGGTCGGCGTTCTCGATCGAGGTCACAACATCGCCCGTTGTTGCGGTCGTTTCAAATCCATCGGGCAGGCGGGTAACGTGGTCGCCATGGCTCATCCAAACGTCGAGCTCAAATGGCAGGTCGGCAAACAATGCCGTTTTGCCGCTCAGTACCTTGAGCTTGGCGTGGCCGTATTCCCGGGCCGCCGCGGGCTCGATCGCTCCACCGAGATCGTGCGCGACGAGCTGCATCCCGTAGCAAATCCCCAGGATCGGCGCATCGATCCGTTCGAAAAAGTCTGCCGTTACGCGGGGTGCATCGTCATCCGTAACGCTTGATGGTCCACCGGACAAGATCACCCCTTTTGGCCGTTTCGCCGCGATCTCATCGACGCTGAGATGAAAGGGGTGTATCTCGCAATAGACGCCCTGCTCACGCACGCGTCGCGCGATCAGCTGGGTATACTGGGAGCCAAAATCGAGAATTAAGATGAGTTCGTGATGCAAGAAAAGCTCCGTCCGGCCTGAGTAACAGCAGATTATAAGTCGCCGCGTCCCGCCGCTCAAAACAGGCGGGGAATTACTTGACATCACAGGGGTAAGTTCCTAATCTTGAAGTTCGCCTTTCGGGCGTGCCATATTCCGCAGTAGCTCAATGGCAGAGCATTCGGCTGTTAACCGAAGGGTTGTAAGTTCGAGTCTTACCTGCGGAGCCAATCCTAACAATAACTTAGCCCGTCAACGTCTGACGGGCTTTTGTTATTTATCTATAAAGTTATCTACGACAAAACGAAACCATCTTCGCGAACTCTAATGCTGTCTTAACACCTCGCACTTGGCGAGGTACGGCAACAGATGCTTTTCTTTGGAATATAGAACGCGGAAGCCAACACGGAAAAATCCTATAAGCCCTGCGTTTCGTTTACGGAGAAGGGTCATTTTTGAGATTCCCAGGAACTGGGACGCCTCTACTTCGCTCAATAAGGGTTCTGCTACATCGGACGCGTCAGGCATTTCGATCGACGGCCGGATCGGAGTTTCGTTGCTAGGTTCCAGCTGTTGATCAAATGTGGTCGTTTTAAATAAGGAAGGGTCGCACGCGAATCGTATCGATATCGATTCGCGTGCGACTGTAATCGTTTCGCAGATCTGCTCAACGATCATTCTCTTTTCCTTTATCCTTAAACGCCCCCAATCATTAAATAAATCAAACCCACCCGGTACCGCAAAAGGTTTGACTTGGGAATGGAAAACGGCTTCCAGATCCTCGGCGGGGATTTTCGACCGGCAACCTGTGCATATGTACTTGTTTGAGTTAGCAGGAACGCTCATCTTTCCGCCGCAGCTGCACGAGGCGATACCGGCGAACAGATTGACAGCCTGTTTCGGCAACCTATTTCCAAGTAGAGTATTTGCCCGTTCCCATATGTCTTCTGACACCAGCGGATCGACTCTGATCTCAGCATTGTTCTGTTCCAACCGAATTCCTTTAGCAGTTGTGTCGCGCAACAATCGATCGACAGCCACATCCGAGAATAGAGCCTTATTCCTTGTCCGGTAGCCAAGGTCGTTTAGAAGTTTTGCCACGGTTTTCTTTCGGCGATGTTTTAGAAACAGATCGTATATCAGTCGTCTGACCGGAGCTTCTGCCTCTTCAATCATGAGCTTTCCCTTGTGCCAACGATAACCATAGGGGGCCACTCCGCCTCGCGATCGAACTCTTT
>DASYKW010000091.1:0-7502 GCA_035995005.1 Pyrinomonadaceae bacterium | reverse complement strand
GGTCGCCAGTGAGATCCTTGGCGTTGATCTTTTTGCCATCAACCACCGACTCGCCGCCTTTCCCATCGTCCTTGTGGCACTGGGCACAGTTCGTCTTGTAGAGCTCGCGCGATGCCGCAAGAGCGTCGGCGACGGGCGTCGGACTCGGTGGCGGCGACGAGCTCGCCAGAACGGCATTCGCATTTGCATTCGAGTTAACAGCGGCTTGCGATCCGCATGCGAGCAGTAGCAGTGGAAGGGCGAGGCACGACGCGATAGCTGAAACCTTGAGTTGGTTGCGCATTTTTGAATTCCCCTTACAAATAATAATGAGCGGAAGCAGTACCTGCTGACAAGTCTTTATCCCTGAAATATCAGAATCCCAGATCGCGATCTACAGGACCGTCTTCAGAGCCTGTCCCGTATAGCTTTTCTTAACGCGAGCGACTTCTTCAGGAGTGCCGATAGCGACGACTTTGCCGCCGCCGGAGCCGCCTTCCGGGCCGAGGTCGATGATGTAGTCGGCGGATTTTATGACATCGAGGTTGTGCTCGATGACGATCACGGTGTTGCCGGTGTCGACGAGCTGTTGGAGAACATCCAGGAGTTTGTGAACATCCGCAAAGTGCAGGCCCGTCGTCGGCTCATCGAGGATATAGATCGTCTTGCCGGTAGCGCGTTTTGAGAGCTCCTTGGCGAGCTTGATACGCTGGGCCTCGCCGCCGGATAAGGTCGTCGACGACTGACCGATCTGGATATAGCCGAGGCCGACATCCATCAGCGTCTTAAGCTTTGACGCGATGGTCGGGATATTCTCGAGCAACGGGAAAGCGTCCTCGATCGTTGTCGCCAGAAGATCGGCGATCGAGAGGCCCTTGTATTTAACGGCAAGCGTCTCGCGGTTGTAGCGGTTGCCGCGGCAGACGTCGCAGGTGACGTAGACGTCGGGCAGGAAGTTCATCTCGATACGCTTCATGCCGTCGCCCTCGCAGCCCTCGCAGCGTCCGCCTTTGACGTTGAACGAGAATCTTCCGGCTTTGTATCCGCGCGTTCGAGACTCGGGCAGCATCGCGTAGAGCTCGCGAATAGGGGTAAAAAGCCCTGTATACGTCGCCGGGTTTGACCGCGGCGTGCGGCCTATGGCCGTTTGGTCGATCTCTATGATCTTGTCGACCAGGTCGAGACCCTCGATCGAATCGTGCGCCAGGGGCTCGCCCCCGACATTCGACTCGTAAACGTGCTTGTATAACGCCGGATAGAGAATGTCCTCGACAAGCGTGGATTTGCCCGAGCCCGAGACACCGGTCACGACGGTCAAGAGACCGAGCGGGAATTCGACGTCGATATTCTTGAGGTTGTACGCCTTAGCACCTTTCACCTTGATGCGGTGGCCATTCGGAAGGCGACGAACGTCCGGTACGCCGATCTTGAGCTTGCCGCACAGGTACTGACCCGTTAGTGATTCCGGGTTACACGCGATGTCGGCGGGGGTTCCGGTCGCGATGACCTCGCCGCCATGCGTGCCGGCAAGCGGACCGAGGTCGACGACGTAATCCGCGTGCTCGATCGTCTCCTGGTCGTGCTCGACGACAAGTACCGTATTTCCAATGTCGCGAAGCTGATGCAGGGTCTCGAGCAGCCGCTGGTTGTCACGAGGATGGAGGCCGATCGACGGCTCGTCGAGAACGTAGAGCACGCCGCGAAGCTGCGACCCGATCTGCGTCGCAAGCCTTATTCTTTGTCCTTCACCACCCGAGAGCGATGCCGATGAACGCGAGAGCGTCAGATAGCCGAGACCGACAGCGTCGAGAAAACGGAGGCGATCGTTGATCTCCTTGAGCACAAGGCCGGCGATCTTTTGGTCACGCGGACTGAGCTTAACGGACTCGAATTTCTCCGTCGCCTCGCTGATCGGCATCTCGACGTAATCGGCGATGCCGACACCGTTAACCCGAACGGCGAGACTCTCGGGCTGCAAACGCGCACCCTCGCACACCGGACACGGCATCGGAGCGATGAGTTCTTCCAAAGCAGCTTTTATCTTTTCGGATGGAGGATTCTCGATGCGCTCGCGCATCGCACGCATCGCTCCGCGCCAGTCACGCTCAAATTTGTAATCGCCGTGGCGGAACGTGATGCGACGCTTTGTGCCGTTCATGAATGCATCGCGGATCTCTTGCGGCAGGTCGTTATACGGCACCTTGAACCACGCCTCCGCGTCCGCGCCAAAGATCTTGTCCTTGAGGCGTCGAAGCTTTCCTTTCTTCGTCTTTTCACTGCCCGTTGGCGGCTCGAGCGGGTCGCCAACGGTAAATTTCTCGATGATCGCGACCAGAGCGCCTTTGAGGAACGTCCCACCGGCCTTGTCGACGCCGTTAAGGAAGTTGAGTTTCTCAACGGGGGATTCAGGATTCGGGATGATCTTCGACGCATCGATCTCCATCACGGTGCCGATGCCCTGACAGCGGCGGCACGCACCGAAAGCCGAGTTGAATGAGAACGAACGCGGCTCAAGCGGCGGAATGTTGATCCCGCAATTCACACACGCCATCTTCTCTGAATAGAGTTTTTCTTCGCCGTCGACTATCGAGATGAGGACGGCACCGCCGGCGAGCTTGAGCGCGGTCTTGACGGACTCGGCGAGACGCTCGCGGACGCCTTCCTTGATCAGGAGCCGGTCGACGACGACGTCAATGGTGTGATTTTTTCGCTTGTCTAGCAGGATCTCTTCGTCGAGCTGCCGGATCTCACCGTCGATGCGTGCACGGACAAATCCCTCGCGATGCAGCTTTTCGAGCTCCTTTTTGAACTCACCCTTCCGGCCGCGCACCAAGGGAGCTAGGATCATCACGCGCTCGCCTTCTTTTAGGTCACCGACGCCCGCAACGATCTGATCGACGGATTGCCGCGTGATCGGTGCTCCGCACAAATGACAATGCGGTTGGCCGATCGACGAGAAGAGCAGCCGTAGAAAATCGTAGATCTCGGTCACTGTCCCGACCGTCGACCGAGGCGAGCGTGAAACCGTCTTTTGTTCAATAGAGATCGCCGGACTCAAGCCCTCGACAGAATCGACGTCGGGTTTCTCAAGCTGGTCCAGAAATTGACGTGCGTACGCGGACAACGACTCGACATACCTTCGCTGGCCCTCGGCGTAGATCGTATCGAATGCGAGCGACGATTTGCCCGAGCCCGACAGGCCAGTAATGACCACGAATTTGTCGCGCGGGATGTCGACGTTGATGTTCTTAAGGTTGTGCTGGCGGGCCCCGCGGACCGTTATCTGCTTAATACTCATTACAGACGCGAATTACGCGCTATTCGGAAACAAGTAGTTTAGCAGAGGCGGTCTATCGACCGAAAGGCGGGAAGGCTAGCCGAGCTTTTCATTGACGAAGGTAAAGATGGCGGTCGCAATGCTGACGACTATAAAGGTCGCGATGGCACGCCAGACGGCGTCCGACTCGGTGAATTTCCAGATAGCGAGGATGCAGAGGACAGTGCAGGCGACAAGTGACACGGTGATCACAAAGAATGCGATCCAGCGGACGGTCGAGGGGTTTACGACGCCCTTTGTCTTGGACTTGAGCTCAACAACGACGTCGGCGTTTTCCCCTTGTACCATGTCCGGATTATACCAAACTGGTCACCGCCCACAGCGAGACCAGCGAGATCACGACCCAAAGAATGACGCCCTGGAGTAGTGCTGTCCAGCCAAATTTGCTCAGCGTCTCGCGTGAGAGGCTGACGCCAATAAAGAAAAGCGTCACCGTGAGGCCGGCCTTCGCGAGGTTCACGATCGCGTCGAAGATGCTCGGCAGCACGATCGACGGTGCGTATGACCGGAACGCCGTCGCGAGCAGAAAAAAGAGTATGAACCAGGGAATTGCGATCTTCGCCCTAGGCCCTTGATTCCGCTTCCGGTAAAGCAGAGCGAACATCAATGCGACCGGTGCGATCCAGAGCGCGCGGGCAAGTTTGACGGTCGTGGCGATCGCGAGAGCCTCGGCCCCGTAGCTCGCGGACGCACCGACGACCGAGCTTGTGTCGTGGATGGCGATCGCCGACCACACGCCGAATTGATGCTGTGAAAGCCCGACCACGTGGCCGATCACGGGAAAGAGAAAAAGCGCGACGGAATTTAGCACGAAGACCGTCCCAAGCGACAACGATATTTGATCGGGCTCGGCTTCGATCGCGGGTGCGACTGCGGCGATCGCACTGCCGCCGCAGATCGCCGTTCCGGTCGAGATAAGTGCCGATGTTCGATGCTCGATCTTCAAGAGCCTGCCAACAAAATAACCGAGGATCAGCGTGCCAAAGATCGTCGCGATCGTGAAAAGTATTCCCTCTCGCCCGGCGTCGTAAACGGCCTTGAGATTCATCCCAAAGCCAAGCAGCACGACTGAGACCTGAAGCAGATACTTTGTGACTTTGCCCTCGACCTCGGGAAATGGATTACCAAGCGTGAAAGCCAGGACGAGCCCGAGGGCGAGTGCAATGGGCGGCGAACCCCACGGCGTCAGGCAGAAGATTATGAGAGCGATGAAAAGGGCTTTACGCCATAGCATTATTTGGCCTTGCCCTGATTCGCGACGGTCTCTTGAGCGGCCTTTATCGACTCGGCGTCACCGAGATAATAGCTGCGGATCGGCTTGAGATCGTCATCGAGCTCATAGACGAGCGGAATGCCGGTCGGGATGTTGAGATTGACGATCTCGCTGTCAGGAATGTTGTCGAGATATTTCACGAGAGCACGAAGGCTGTTGCCGTGAGCCGCAATGATGAGGCGCCGGCCCGTGCGGATCTTGGGCATGATCTCAGTCTCGAAATACGGCACGACGCGCGCGACAGTATCCTTAAGGCACTCGGTCGCGGGAAATTTGCCCTTCTCGATCGAGCAGTATCGCGGATCCGCGCCGAGATAACGCTCGTCCGTGTCGCCGAGAGCCCCGGGCGGAATGTCGTAGCTTCGACGCCAGGTGAGGACCTGTTCGTCACCGTATTGAGCCGCCGTTTCAGATTTGTTGAGCCCTTGCAAAGCACCGTAGTGACGCTCGTTGAGCAGCCACGATTTGGTCTCAGGGATCCACATCAGGTCCATCTCGTCGAGAACGATCCACAGCGTGCGGATCGCGCGCTTGAGCACCGAGGTGTATGCCTCATCGAAAACGTAACCCTCGGCCTTTAGCAATTGGCCGGCTGCCGCGGCCTGAACACGGCCCGCCTCGCTGAGGTCGATGTCCTTCCAACCGGTAAACCGGTTCTCCTTGTTCCACTGGCTCTCGCCGTGACGGATCAAAACTAGCTTGTGCATACGGAAATTCTAAAGCCGAAAGTCAAAATCCCAAATTCGACGCTTAGGATCGCTTGGCGACCTCACGTTTCACGTCACCGATCAAATAGAGCGAGCCCGTGACGAGAATGATGCCGTCGTCCGGCGTAACGGCCTCCGCAATATCAAGCCCGTTTGCGACGCTGTCGGTGACGAAGGTCGTTTCGTTTGTTCGGTCGCCCGGCATCGCTTCAAGAAGCTCATCGTAGTGCAGTGATCGCTCATTCGACGGCTGTGTGAGGACGATCTTTGCAGCTCGCGGGACAAGTAACTCAAGCATGTCGGCCACCGGCTTGTCATCCATGGCGCCGAATAAAAGTGTGATCGGCCGAGTTTCGAACTCTTGAAGATAAGCCACGAGAGCTTTTGCCCCGCCAACGTTGTGAGCGCCGTCGAAAAGGTATCCACCCTGATACTCGAGTCGTCCCTTGTGTCGCGCATTCTCCAGCCCTTCGAGAACGATCTCTCGATCGATGGGCAGGTGGAACTCATATTTCAAAGTTTCGGCAACCATCACCGCGACCTTTGCGTTCTCGAGTTGATGCCATCCTAGAAGCCCGAGGTCGGAATCGTGATATATCTCACGTTCGGTTTTGAAGACGGCAACGACGGAACCTCGGCGCATATCAAGGGCAAGTTTGTCACTGAAACAATCGGCAAACGGCTTGATGGCCAGCTTGTCGCAGCGGGCGAGTATCACGTTCAATGCTTCGAAATACTGATCTCCGACAACAACCCGCGAGCCAGCGTGAATGATCGCGGACTTTTCCGCAGCGATCTCCTCGATCGTGTCGCCAAGATATTTCTGATGATCGAGGTCGATGCGCGTGATCGCGGCGATCTCGGCCTTTGCCGCGGTGGTAGCGTCGAGACGGCCGCCGAGTCCCGTTTCCAGGATCGCGACCTCGATCTTTGCTTCCGCAAATGCCAGTAATGCTATCGCCGTCACCTGCTCAAAGAATGTCGGCGTGTATTCGAGCGTACCGCTCTCGACCAGCGTTTCAGCGGTCGAGCGGATCAGCGTCGCGAGACGAGCAAAGTCGCTCTCGTTTATGTCGACACCATTGATCCTCACCCTCTCGGTGATCGAGATCAGATGCGGCGAGGTGTAGAGACCGACCTTCACGCCGGCGGTGCGACAGATCGAATCCAAAAACGCGCAGACCGAGCCTTTGCCATTCGTGCCGGCGACCTGAACTTTGAGGTAACTATTCTGCGGGTTGCCGAGAGCGGCGAGCAGGATGCGGATGTTGTCGAGGCCGAGCTTCATCGCCGAGACCTCGTTGCCGAGCGAGAGAAGATAGGCCTCGGTCTCGGCGAAATTCACTCCTGGTTGGCGAGAAAACGTCGATGATAGTCGATCTGGCCGAGGTGATAGTTTAGGTGCGTCGCAAGATGTACGAGGAACCAGTCCGTCTTGAACGGTCCCTTACCAAAGACATCGATCGGATAATCCGATGCAAGCACATCGTCGGTCAGGCCGTCGAGAGTGGTCTTCACGTCGGTGAGCGTTGCGTCGATCTCGCCCATCAAAGCCGCACGGCCGACACCCTCGCGCGTGAACTCGGCGTCGCGATCACGTACGTAACCGCTCTCGCCGAGAACGCCGCCGATGAAGTGCCTCAAATTCCCGCACAAATGTTGGCAGAGATTACCGGCCGAGTTGGGTATCGCACCGGCCTTCTTCCAAAGATCGGCCTCGTCGGTGTATTGCTCGATCTCGGCCTTGAGCTTGTCTAGGTCGCGTTCGAAGAGTTCGGAAAGGATCGATTGGAGCATAGGCGGTACCTAGATACGGGCGTCTGCAACGGTGGGGTTCATCATGAAGTCGAGCATGCGAATGATCACGTTTCGCATATCGCGGCGATCGACCACGTGGTCGAGCATACCGTGCTCGAGAAGGAATTCGCTACGTTGAAAGCCTTTTGGCAGTTTCTGCCGAATGGTCTGCTCGATAACGCGTGGGCCGGCAAACCCGATCAGGGCCTTTGGCTCGGCGAGGTTCACATCTCCAAGCATCGCAAAGCTCGCGGTCACGCCGCCGGTCGTCGGATCGGTGAGAACGGAGATGAACGGCAACCGAGCGTCGTGCAGGCGAGCAAGGGCCGCCGAGATCTTGCCCATCTGCATCAGGGACAATGTGCCCTCCTGCATGCGTGCACCTCCCGAGGCGGCAAAGACGACGACC
>DASYKW010000090.1:0-3061 GCA_035995005.1 Pyrinomonadaceae bacterium | reverse complement strand
CGACGATGTCATTTACTGAGGCAAACCCCTTCTCATCCAGGTAGTTGTTCAGCCCGTCGATCATGTCCTCAACGATGCGATAGCCGTAATGCATCACCGCCGTACAGACTTGGACACTCCCCGCGCCAAGAAGCAAAAACTCCACGGCGTCACGCCAAGTGTTAATACCTCCTATGCCCGAGATCGGAATGTTGAATTCCGGGTCGCGGGCAAGCTCCGAGACCATGTTGAGAGCGATCGGTTTGACCGCGGTGCCGCAGTAGCCGCCGTGAGCGGCCATGCCGTTTACATTGGGATACGGGACAAATGTATCGACGTCGACGCCAATGACGGAATTGATCGTGTTGATGAGCGAGACAGCATCGCCGCCACCCTTTTGGGCCGCACGACCGGGCGGTACGATGTGGGTGACGTTGGGCGTGAGCTTTACGATAACAGGCAGCGTCGAGACCTCTTTGACCCATTCCGTGACCATACACGTATAGTCAGGCACCTGACCCATCGCGGCGCCCATACCGCGCTCGCTCATGCCGTGCGGACAGCCAAAATTCAGCTCAAATCCATCACAGCCCGTGTCCTGAGTTGCCTTAACGATGTCCTGCCAAGCCTCTTTCTTGGACTCGACCATCAGGGACGCGATGACTGCGTGATTCGGGTACTTCTTTTTGCACTCGTAGATCTCTTTGAGATTTACCTCGAGGGGACGATCGGTTATCAACTCGATGTTGTTGAGCCCGATGAGGCGATTCGTGCCGGAATCGAGCCCGCCGAGGCGCGACGAAACGTTTGTGATGGGCTCGCCGAGCGTTTTCCAGACGGCCCCGCCCCAGCCCGCGTCAAACGCACGCTCGACCATCGAACCCATGTTCGTCGGCGGTGCGCTAGCGAGCCAAAATGGATTAGGTGACTTTATGCCGGCAAAATTGATGCTTAGATCTGCCATAGAACTTAGTGCGGATGCGTGTCGACAGGGGCCTTTGGCGGATCGCGAAGAATGGCTCCTGCGAACTCAACCTTCTCCCCGGTCACGGCCTCATGAATTGACATAGCGGCGAGCTTGCCCATTTGGGCAGCATCGACCGCCTCGGCTCCTCCGTTGGCGCAGTCGCCGCCAGCGAATATCTTTTCATTCGACGTCTGCATCCTGTCATTGAGCTTCACGCGGCCTTTGTCGTCGGTGTCGATGCCAACGACATCCTTAAAGAAGGTCGCCATCTTCGTCTGGCCGACGGCCTTGATCACCATGTCGCACGGGATCTCAAAAAGCTCGAGCGAGCCGTCCGAGCGCTCGCAACGCAGTGCCGACACATGCTCGCCGTCCTCGCTGAGGATGCCGACGGGCGCCGATTGCCAAGAGAATTCGATCCCATCTTTACGAGCGAGCTCCATTTCGTAATCGTAGGCGGGAGCGTCCTTCTCGGTGCGGCGATAGACCATAATGACGCGAGCACCGAGACGTTTGGCCTGCGTTACGGCATCGACGGCCGTGTTGCCGGCACCAATGACGCAAACGGTCTTTCCGAGCGGAACTGATGCCCAATCGCGAGTCTTCACCTTCTCGATAAACTCAAGCGCGTCGTAAACGCCCTCAAGGTCCTCGCCGGGAATGTTGAGACGATTTGTGGCACCAAGACCGACTCCGAGGAATATTGCGTCGTGGTCGCGAAGCAGCTCGTCGAACGCGACATGCTTTACGCCATTCGATGACGCCGGTGCCGGACCTATTTCTGTACTTGTTTTGATCGTGACACCGATCTTCTCGACATGTTCGGCCTCGCTGAGAGACACGCTCTGCGGCATCTTGTACTCCGCCATGCCGTAGGTATCGAGACCGCCAGCCTTTTCACGGCGTTCGTATATGGTGACATCGTGTCCGAGGCGCGCCAGATAGGTCGCACATGACAAGCCTGCCGGACCTGAGCCGACGATGCCTACACTTTTACCCGTGGCCGCGCCGCGTTGGTAGATCTGACGGCCGTTCGACATGGCATGATCGGTCGCGTAACGCTGCAAGCGGCCGATCTCGATGGGTTTCTGAAGGAGGGTTCCCTCGACGCAGGCACCTTCGCACAACGCCTCGACGGGACAAACGCGGGCACATGTGGCTCCGATCGGATTTGCGTCAAAGATCACGCGGGCCGAACCCATCAGATTCCCACTCGCGATCTTTTTGATAAACGCAGGAACGTCGATATGCGTCGGACACGCGTGCATGCACGGCGCGTCAAAGCAATAGAGGCAGCGATTTGACTCGACGCCGGCCTCGGCCGGCGTCATTGCCGGATTGATCTCGGCGAAGTTTCGCTCGATCTGCGCGATGTCGAGAGGTGTGCAGTAATCTGCCATAAAGCTAGTCGGCGACGATCGCTTCGTACGCGTCCGGGCGGCGATCACGGAAAAACTGCCACGTATTCCTGACCTCGCGGATCTTGTCCATATCGAGATCGGCGACGACGAGTTCGTCCTGATCTCGCGAGCCCTCGGCGACGATCTGACCGCGTGGATCGCAGAAGTAGCTCTGCCCGTAAAACTCACCGATATTCCACGGGGCCTCGGTGCCCACGCGGTTGATCGCACCGACAAAATATCCATTGGCAACCGCGTGTGCGGGTTGCTCGAGCTTCCAGAGATATTCGGAAAGACCGGCAACGGTCGCCGACGGGTTAAAGATGATCTCGGCCCCGTTTAGGCCGAGACATCTTGCCCCCTCGGGAAAGTGGCGGTCGTAACATATATATACGCCGATACGGGCAAAGGCGGTGTCAAAGCACGGATAGCCCAGATTGCCCGGGCGAAAGTAAAACTTTTCCCAAAACCCGGGGTTGACGTGCGGTATATGCGTCTTGCGATATTTGCCAAGATATTTGCCGTCCGCGTCTATGACGGCAGCCGAATTGTAGTAGACGCCGGTCTGCTCTTCTTCATAGATCGGTACGATCATGACCATACCATGCTGCTTTGCGACCTCTTGCATGAGCTTGACGGTAGGACCGTCGGGTATCCGTTCCACAGCCTCATACCAGCGGGTCTGCTGCTCGGCGCAAAAGTACGGCGTCGTAAA
>DASYKW010000089.1:0-6300 GCA_035995005.1 Pyrinomonadaceae bacterium | reverse complement strand
CATGGATTTGATAATAAAGATTCTACTTAATTAAGTCAAGAGGAAAATAAAAAATGTTACGATTAATTTGATGAGTGAACTGCGGGTCGGCGTTTCTGGTTGGGCGTATCCCGAATGGCGCGGAGTTGTCTACCCGAAGGGGCTTGTCCAGAAGCGAGAGCTGGAATTTCTTGGGAAGGAATTGAACTCGATAGAGATCAACGGCACGTTTTACTCGCTCCAAACGCCGAAGAGTTTTCAAAAATGGTCCAACGAGACACCCGACGATCTCTTATTCGCAGTAAAGGGCTCGAAGTTCATCACTCATCAGAAGAAGTTAAAGGACGTCGAGATACCGCTTGCCAACTTCTTCGCGTCGGGTCTTCTTTGCCTGGGACGAAAATTTGGGCCGCTATTGTGGCAATTTTCGCCCTGGCTAAAATTTGACGCCGGACGGATCGAAACGTTTTTGAAGTTGTTGCCCCGAACCGCGGCCGAGGCGGCCAAGCTTGCTCAGCAAAATACGATCAAAAAACCAAACGGCGCATTCGTAGAACTGATCGAAGACGTGCCACTGAGATACGCGTTTGAGCCGAGACATGAGAGTTTTTTTGTCGAGGAGTTCGTCGAGATGCTGCGCAAATATGACATGGCCCTCGCGTTTGCGGACACCGCGGAAAAGTTCGGCTACTTTGAGGACGTGACGGCTGACTTTATCTATATTCGACTTCACGGTGACGAGGAGCTTTACGTAAGCGATTACCGCGATGCGGAGCTCGACCGATGGGCGAGGCGTATCAAGGCATGGCAAGAGGGGAGCGAACCGAAGGACGCTAAGAAGATCACCAAGGTCAAACCGCGGATTCAAGAACGGGATGTGTACGTATATTTCGACAACAGCATGGAGGGCCACGCTTTTTTTGATGCAAAGTATCTCGCCGAAAAGCTCGGTGTACAATCAAAAAGCCCCGCCAAATGATGACGGGGCTCGATGGCGTAATATCTACCGCGTTCAGCAGCAGGCGGTGATCGCCTGGTCAAAGATCTCGAGAGCGACGTCGACATGCTCTTTTGCGAGGATCAGCGGCGGCGACCAGCGGATCGAGTTACCGCCGCAGCCGAGGATGATTAGGCCGCGTTTGTAACATTCCATCTCGATCCGGTCGCGAAGCTCCGCATCGGGCTTCAGCGTCTCCTTGTCCGTAACAAATTCCACCGCCAACATCATCCCTAGACCGCGAACGTCGCCGATGCACTCGTACTTGTCCTTCAGCTTATTGAGTCCGGCCTCAAGATAGGCACCGACGTCGCGAGAGTTGTCGATCAGACCGCCCTCAAGCAGGTCGATCGTTTTGAGAGCGGCTGTGAGAGCGACCGGATTGCCGCCGAAGGTCGATGCGTGAGCGCCCTTGTGCCAATCCATGATATCCGCGCGGGCAATACAGGCTCCTATGGGCATTCCTGAGCCCAGACCCTTTGCGAGACACATGATGTCGGGACGGACGCCATGATGGTCGATCGCGAACATCTTACCGGTCCGGCCCATCCCTGATTGGACCTCGTCGACGATCAGCATGATGCCGTGTTCATCGCAGATACGACGAAGCTCTTTAACAAACGCAGTCGGTGCCGGAATGTATCCGCCCTCGCCCTGTACAGCCTCGAGGACGATGCCAGCTACCTCTTCAGGCGGAGTCGTCGTCTGGAAGACGCGATTTTCAAGCCAGTTGATGACGTCGCGTGTGATCGTCGCCTCGTCGGTGGGCATATCGGTCGCAAAATGGCGAAACGTGTTTGGATACGGAATATGAACGACATCGAGAGCTTGCCGCATAAAGCCCATCCGTTGCGCGCGTTTGCTTGACGTAAGGCTGAGAGCTCCGAGCGTACGGCCGTGGAAAGAGCCGTAGAACGAAACGAATTTCTGGCGTCGCGTGTGATACATCGCGAGCTTGAGGGCCGTCTCGACGGCCTCGGCACCGCTATTTGCAAAGTGCGTTCTGGCCGGCCCTCCGAGCGGGCATATTTCCTCGAGCTTCTTACCGAGCTCCGGCATGTGGCGGTAGTAGTAATCCGTCCCGCAGAAATGAATGAATTCATTCACCTGCTTTGTGATCGCCGCAACGATCTCGGGGTGGCAATGGCCGGTCGAGCAAACGGCGACGCCCGCATTGCAATCGAGAAAAACATTTCCGTCAGGGTCGGTTACCCAAACGCCGGCCGCATGGTCAACGACTAGCTTATAGTCGGGGCGTGGATAACTTGGAGTCACGTAACGAGCGTCGGCATCGATGATAGCTCGCGACTTTGGCCCTGGAAGCTCTGTCTTGATCACCGGACGCTCGAACTTGGTTGAAGGGGTCATGATCTTATTCTCCTGTTTAGAGTGCGCAAGAACGGCACGATAACGGTAGCGTTACGACCCGTGGTTACGCGCGGGCCTCGGCAACAAGAAAGGAAGATCAGTCGCCAGCGAAGAGATCGGCGCGCTGCGTGATGGGACGGAGAGTTGATTTGCAGCGGGGCGTCATAGGAATGCCAACAATATAGCAGAATTCCCAGCGGCCGGAAACCCGTCTTTTCAATGCCTGATTTGGCATGGATGTTTCGCGGTGAAAGAATAGAAAAATGCCGTCTGAATTGCCCGCGAATCGACTGATCAACGAAACATCTCCGTACCTCCTGCAGCATGCCCACAACCCCGTGGATTGGTACCCATGGGGCGAGGAGGCGTTTGAGAAGGCTCGCGATGAGGACAAACCTGTGCTGGTCAGCATCGGGTATTCGGCATGCCACTGGTGTCACGTGATGGAGCATGAGTCGTTTGAGGATGACGATGTCGCGCGCGTCATGAACGAGAATTTTGTCAATATCAAGGTCGACATGGAGGAGCGGCCCGATGTCGACCAGATCTATATGAATTTCGTCCAGGTCACGACCGGGCGCGGCGGCTGGCCGATGAATGTCTTTCTAACGCCTGATAAACGGCCATTTTTTGGGGGGACGTACTTTCCGCCCGCTCCGCGCTACGGAATGCCAGGTTGGACCCAAGTGCTGCTGAGCATCGCCGAGTCATATCGCGAGCGTCGCGAGGAGCTGGAGCATTCGGCGAATGAGATCGTTGGGGAACTGCGACGGATGACGATCGTCGAGCCCGGTGGATTGTCCCATGATCTGCTCGATGCAGCCTTTGCGTCGTTCTCCAGGAGCTTCGACTCGGTGAATGGCGGATTTGGCGGGGCACCGAAATTTCCGCCGGCGATGTCTCTCGAATTTCTTCTCCGCTATCACAAACGTACAGGGAATGAGCGGGCCCTCGAGATGGTCACCAAAACGCTCGACAAAATGGCTCTCGGCGGCATCTACGATCAGCTTGGCGGCGGTTTTCATCGATACGCGGTGGACGCGATCTGGCTCGCTCCGCACTTCGAAAAGATGCTCTACGACAACGCTCAGCTTGCGCGCGTTTATCTCCACGCGTATCAGGTGACCGGCAATGAGTTTTACCGACGCATCGTGGACGAGATCCTCGACTACGTGCGGCGAGAGATGCTCGACGAAAGCGGTGGATTCTATTCGACACAAGACGCGGACAGCGAGGGCGTGGAAGGGAAGTTCTTTGTCTGGACGCCGGAAGAGATCGCCGAGATTCTTGGCGAAGATGAGGCCCGTGATTTCTGTGAGTTTTTCGACGTGAGTGCGGCGGGGAATTTCGAGGGCAAGAACATCCTGAATGTTAAGCAGCCGACGGCCGACGAGGTTATCCCGGCAAAGTTTGACGATGCTCGAAGGAAATTATTCGAAGCTCGCAGTAAGCGCATCAAGCCGAATCGTGACGAAAAGGTGCTGACCGCATGGAACGGACTGATGATGTCTGCCTTAGCGGATGCCGCCAACGTTCTCGATAACAGTGAGTATTTGGAAAATGCTCGCCGTAATGCAGACTTCATCTTTCGCGAAATGTACAGCGATGGTCGTCTGTCCCGGACGTGGAAGGGCGGTCTCGCTAAGCTGAACGCTTATGTCGAGGACTATGCGAATGTTGCGGACGCGCTCATCGAAGTTTATCAGGCGACCGGTGAGGTTGAGCAGCTAAAGCGTGCCAGGGATCTCGCCGATACGATGATCACGGAGTTTTGGGACGAGGAAAACGGAGGCTTCTTTTTCACCTCAAACGATCATGAGGAACTCGTCGTTCGAAACAAGGATTTTTACGACAACGCCACTCCGTCGGGAAATTCCGTCGCTGCTGATGTGCTACTTAGGCTCGCTAAGTTGACAGGGGACACTCGCTACGAGCGTTTTGCGACCACGGTGCTGCGGCTCACCGCCTCGCAGGTAAGACGATATGCGCAGGGATTTGGGCGCTCCCTGTCGGCGATGGAATTTGCGTTGGGCGAAACAAAAGAGATCGCGGTGATCGGACCTCGCGTCAACGATCTTGAACGGCTTGTTGCTGAAAGCTATTTGCCGAATGCGGTCGTAGCGTTATCCCAAAACCCGCAAAGCGATGCGGCCGTCGTGCCGCTGCTCGAAGGACGCGAGATGGTGGATGGCGTGCCGACGGCCTATGTTTGCGAGGATTTTGTGTGTCAACGTCCAGTGACCCACGTCGAGGACCTGCTAGACGTCCTGGCAGGCTCTAAGCCCAATGCAGCGGGATCTTTCACCGATAAGTGAAAGGGCCCGCCAATATGGCGGGCCGCAGTTATCAAAAAAGCGTTACGGGAACTATTTCTTGTTGACGTTGGTGTTCGCGTGGGTGTTTGAGTTTCCTGACACAGCATTCGCGACCGTATTGACGGCGTTGCCGGCCACGTTGCTCACGGTGTTCACGGCATTGCCAACTGCGTTAGCCGCGTTGCCGGTGACCGTGTTGGCGTTCGTGTTGTGGTTAGCGTTTGCGTTCGATTTGTTGGCATTATTGGCGCCCGAGTCTCCACAGGCCATGCCGATCGCACCGAGAGCGAGCACGGTGGAAAGAGCGATCATTCTTTTCATATTTATTCCTTCTCCTAAGACGTAAAGATCCGATACACACGCGAAAAACCCGCGTAGTTCCGTAATTCTTGGAACTTGACCTCAATATAATCAACGCGTCCTCTCAAGTCAACAAACGAAGGCCCGACCGTCTAGAACGATCGGGCCTTCTTGTTTTAGCTCGTAAAGAGCTTATTTGTGGTTAGCGTTAGCGTTAGCGGCCGGAGCGTTTGCAGCCGGCTTGTTAGCCGACATTGCGTTCGCAGCTGCGTTCGTAGCCGTTGTAGCGGCATTTGTCGCGGTCTGAGCAGCATTCGCCATAGCATTGGCTGCATTGGCCATTGCGTTAGCGGCATTTGCCATCGCCTTGTTAGCGTTGGCAACTGCATTGTTAGCTTCGCCGCCGCCACAGGCCACACCAAGGGCGCCCATAACGAGGACGGCTGAAAGAGCAATTACTTTTTTCATCTGAATCGATTCTCCTGTCTTCTCAAAGTAGATCTAGATCTTAAACTCACGACCGTGCGAGCACGATCCGGTTCCGGTACCACTTAATTGGAACTTCGAAACAATATATGCACGTTCGTCGGTCAAGTCAACTGCCAGACACCATATTTCTTGAAATGGAAAAGGGCACCAGATCCAGCGGATCGGTGCCCTCGTTAAAAGCTTACGCTCAGTTCTTACTTAGGGGTCGGCTTGGTCATGTTCGAGTTGTTAGCCGCCGTGTTGGTCGCGTGGTTAGCATTCGAAGCCGAGCTGTTGCTGGCTGAGTTCAACACGGTCGCGGTGTTCGAAACCGGTGCCGGGGTCGAAGCATTCGACACGGTGTTGGTCGTGTTGGTGTTCGACTTATTAGCGTTAGCGTTGGTGTTGTTAGCAGCGCCATCACCGCAAGCCGCACCGAGAGCTCCCATAGCGAGAACCGCTGAAAGTGCAATTACCTTTTTCATTTAATTAAGACTCCTATTTTCTATCTCAAAGTTAGTCCCGGAAGAACCGGGCCATTTGCCTCGAACTCTTTCTTTTTCTTGGCAAACGATACGATACGAATCGGGGAGCCCTTTGTCAACCTTCACACGACGATAAAACGGGTATTTTGAGCAAGGGGCAGTGGGCTCAAAGGCCGAAAAAATAAGCCTTGACCTGTGTTCGTCCGGGGGGTATCTTTGATATGGCAGTGACTCGCTGCCGATCATCCCGCGACCGATCGTCTCTCACGATCAAAACGTCCCCAAATGAAGTATTTCGTTCCGCATGGCGACGACCGCCATGACAACTCGACGTCGCGATCGTACGCGTTGGCCATCGTGCCGCTCGCTCTGGCGGCTCTGGTTGCAA
>DASYKW010000088.1:0-4778 GCA_035995005.1 Pyrinomonadaceae bacterium | reverse complement strand
GAGCGGTTGTCGGCCGCTCACTCTCGATCCTGGATTACGGCGGCATGGGCATCGCGACGGTCCTGATCATCACCTCGCTCGCCGCCGCTTCGCGTGTGAATAAACTCTGGCTGTGGATCGAGCGGTTCCTGCTCCTTGTCCTCGGCGCAGCGTGCGCGGTGCAGGAATTCGTGCTCTCGTTTTGGATGTCGTCGGTCCGCAGCGAGATCGGCAAGCCGATCGACGAGATCGCCCTCGACGATCCGCTCAGGCTGAAATTTGACCAGCTGCATCAGTATTCCGAGTGGATAATGCTGGCAGCGATGATCGCCGCTCTCATAACGTTTTTCATCATCGCGAATCGAGCCTTCGCCGCGGCCAAGACGGAGCTAAAGAACGACATCTACGACTTTTCAAAGGAATTCAAGGTCTGACCCTTATGCTGCCGATACTCGAGAATTCGGACGATCTAAACAAGCGTTTTGCACGCTGGAATGGCGACGAGAACCTGCGCGGCTATCCGTTTGCTGAGAACAAACACACACCGCTCACGCCATTTCGCCGCGCGTTGCCGCTCGTCAATCTCGGACTCGTATCGAGTGCGGGTGGATATATCGACGGCATGGATCCATTTGATCTCGATGCGAAGGACGGCGATCTCGCGTGCCGAGAGATCCCGCGTGAGGTAGAGGCTGCCGACCTGCGTTATTCGGCGAAAGGTTATGATCCGGCAGCGGTCACGGAAGACCGCAACTCCCAAATTCCCATCGACCGCCTGACCGAGTACGAGGCCAATGCCGTCATCGGCCAGCTCAACAGCTGCTGGTGGTCGGTGAGTCCCTATATTCCAAATGCGGCACGCGTCGCCGAGGAGCTCGGCCCGTACATCGCCGAGCGGCTGAACCGCTACGACGTGCAGGTGGCACTATTTATCCCAGCGTCACGGCTCTGTCATCAGACACTCGGCATCATCGCCCGGGCCGTCGAGCAGGCCGGCATCCCGACCATGATGATCTCCGTCGATCCCGGAATGACAGATCGCGTTCGCCCGCCGCGCACTGCCTATTACAACGGCGAGCTCGGCGCCGTAGCCGGCAAACCGAACTTCCGCGAATATCAGCTCCGCATCCTGGATGAATCTTTGAGGTGGGCCGAGACCTTCGACCAGCCGGGCTCTCGTAAGCTCGCCGTCGATCTCGAATCACAGGTCGAGGCCGCCCGTGGCGAACGCTGAAAAACGAGTTCCACTAGATACACGAAAGACACGAAACGCGATCCTTCGCAGTTTTGCGTGTCTCGTTGTTTTTCATGGGTTCTTCTTACGAGTTTTGCCAATGACGGAGCATCTCGTTTGGCCAGATCAGCATGATGATGTTGATGATGAGGCTATCGTGAATAGTGAGCACCAGTACGATCTCGGTCGCGACGAATAACAAGGCCGACAGCCAGAATCCGAGCCGTTTTGCCAAGAGGAATCCAAGCGCGCAACAAGTGATATCCGACAGCGAATTCACGATCGAATCGCCAAAATAATTGAGCGAGATCGTGACCTCTCGATAGCGGCTGATGACGTAACTTGAGTTCTCGATGATCTCCCAGCTGCCCTCGATCGCGACCGCGATGACGAGACGCCATGCCACCGGCACTCGTCGGAAAACGAGTCCGATCAGCCAAAATTCGAGTATGCCGTGAAGAATGTGCGTAAACGAGTACGGATCGACAATGTGCTGCGAATTGTGCTGCGACATCACCGTCCAAGACCATGGTGACCAGTCGCCCGCAGGACACCACCACAGCCTGCCCTGACCCCAGAGCACGACGGCCGCGACAAACATCACGCCAGCGCACGTGTAGAGCGGCGTTCGCTGAAGGGGCGTGTCAGGATTGTTTCTTGTCTGTGTTATTTACGTAGATGAGCAGCCGATCGACCAGGCTACTCTGTCGTTACAGAATCGTCGCCACGCAACGCAGCATTCAGCGTGTGCCAGCTAAGCGAAGCACATTTTACACGCGCCGGAAATTCCAGCACGCCCGAGAATATCGTCAAGCGTCCAAGGTGCGTTTCCTCCGCTTCGGGATCGATGCCGCCGGTGACCATTCCGTGAAATTCATTGAAAAGTTCTTCGGCTTCTTCTCTCGAGCGACCCTTAACGGCCTGAGTCATCATCGAGGCAGATGCCTTTGAGATGGCGCAGCCCGAGCCCTTGAACGCGACATCGGTGACCGTGTCTCCGTCCAGCTTTACATACACACGCAGCGCGTCGCCGCACAGCGGATTGTTGCCGTCGGCGGTTTGGTCCGCATCCTCGATCTCGCGAAAGTTCCGCGGGTTCTTGTTGTGCTCAAGGATCGTCTCCTGATACAGCTCGTTGAGATCTGACATTACGCAAAAACCTCGATAACCTTTTGAATCGCGTCGGCGAGCTTATCAACCTCTTCACGGGTGTTGTAAAACGCGAAAGATGCCCTAGCGGTCGCGGGAACGCAAAAGTGCTTCATGACCGGCTGTGCACAGTGATGCCCGGCGCGAACCGCGATGCCCGACTGGTCGAGGATCGTACCAATATCGTGCGGATGGATGCCCTCGATCGTGAATGACAGCACGCTGGCTTTCTTCTCGGCTGTGCCGATGATCTTGATCTCGGGAATGTCGCCGAGTCGCTGCGTTGCATACTCGAGCAGCTCATGCTCATAAGCTGCGGCCGCCTCAAAATCTATCGAGTCGATGTAATCGATCGCGGCTCCAAGCCCAATGCCTGCAGCAATTGCAGGTGTCCCAGCCTCGAATTTGTCTGGTATGGGCGCGAAAGTTGTTCCCTCAAACGAGACTGTTCGGATCATGCCACCGCCGGTCTGATACGGCGGCATTTTGTCGAGCCATTCGCGCTTTCCCCATACAACGCCGCTGCCCGTCGGAGCAAACATCTTGTGTCCCGAGAAGACAAAAAAGTCACACCCGAGGTCCTGCACATCCACCGGAAAATGTGGCACGCTTTGCGCGCCATCGACGCAGACAGGCACTCCAAATTTGTGAGCGGTCTCGACCATTTGCTTGATCGGGTTGACCGTCCCAAGCGAATTGGAGACATGCGCGACGGCGACCATTCTCGTCCGGGCGTTGAGCAGATTTTCGTACTCGTCGATGATCAGCTCGCCGCGGTCATTCATCGGGATGACGCGGATCACGGCACCACCTTCCTCGGCGATCATCTGCCACGGGATGATGTTCGAGTGGTGCTCCATCTCGGAAACGAGGATCTCGTCGCCCTCATTAATAAACTTTCGCCCATACGAGTGCGCCACCAGATTAATGCCCTCGGTCGTGCCGCGGACAAAAATGCACTCCTTCACATCCGGGGCGTTGATGAAGCGTTTGACCTTCTCCCGTGCCGCCTCGTAGGCGGTTGTCGCGTGCTGTGACAGATAGTGCACGCCGCGGTGAATGTTTGAGTGCTCCTCGGCGAGATACTTCGACCCGCGATCGATCACGACCTGCGGCACCTGCGACGAAGCCCCGTTGTCGAGATACACAAGCGGCTTGCCGTTCACCGTTTGTGAGAGAACGGGAAAGTCTTTGCGGATCTTCTCAACGTCGAATGTCATTTCTTCAGCTGGCTTCATTTCAGATCTCTGTCTTCAAGCGGTTTAGCACGGTCGCATCGAGTTCCGCCTTGATCGCATCTATACCGATCTTGTTAATGATCTCTTCGGCAAAGCCATAGGTCAGGAGATTCTTGGCGAGCGTCTGCGGCAATCCGCGCGTGAGGAGGTAGAACAACTCCTCTTCCTCAAGCTGACCGACCGTTGCGCCATGTGCGCATTTCACGTCGTCGTTAAAGATCTCAAGCTGCGGCTTCGTGTCTACACGAGCGTCGTTCGAGAGCAGAAGGTTCTTGTTAGACTGGTGGGCGTCCGTGCCGTGGGCGTTCTCACGAACGAAAACCTTTCCGTTAAAAACGCCACGCGACTTGTCGTTGAGCACTCCCTTGTACGACTGATGCGAGGTGCAGTTCGGTACCGTGTGGTCGATGACGGAATGTGTGTCGTGATGCTGGCTGCCGTTGAGCATGTAGAGCCCGTCGACATAAGCCTCGCCGCCTTCGGCTTTGAATTTCAACTCGATGTCGTGCCGCGACAAAGCGCCGCCGAGATTGATATTTGTCGAATCATACCGGCTGCCGCGTCCCAACGTGATCTCCGTCACGCCGTAATTAAAGTGCTCAGGAGAATCCTTTTGCACCCGATAATGCGTGACGTTTGCATTGTCCTCGACAAATACTTGAACTGCAGCATTCGTAAAGCCCGCAGACTGCGAGCCGTAGGTCTCGACGATCGTCGCCTTACTGCCGGCCTCGGCGACAACGATCACGTGCGGGAATATCGCTACGCCGTCCTGTCCGCTAAAACCGATCTTGATCGGTTCGTCGAGGCTTGTGTCTTTTGCAACACGAATTACCGTGTAATCGCCAAACGCCTGATTCAGCGCAGTGAAGCCGTTTCGCTCAACGTTAAACCGATTGAGCGGATGCGAGTCCGCGGCACCCGAGGCCCGACTCGCCACTCGCCACTCTTCACTCGCCACTCGCCTGACATCCGTATACTTCCAGTCCTCGCTCTTCAATGTCGGGAATCCTGCCTGGATAAAGTACTCGAAGGCATGCTCTCTAAGAGCACGCATCGAGAGATCGGTTTCACCCGTTATTAGCCTCTTAAATTGTTCCGTAAATTGGCTTTCCATTACGGCTGTCGTAGAAGTCATTTATTAAAAATCCAACTCTAGATCCAGCGCCGGACATCAT
>DASYKW010000087.1:0-5150 GCA_035995005.1 Pyrinomonadaceae bacterium | reverse complement strand
AATTAAGTAGCTTGCCCTCGGGCACACAATGGATCCTGTGAAAGACAATGCGAACCCGACACCGGAGCTCTCGCTCTTCCTTCCCGTTCTCGATGAGGAAGAGAACCTGCGGCCGATGCACGCCAAGATCGCGAGTGCTCTCGACGCTCTCGGCAAATCGGCCGAGGTGATCTACGTCGACGATGGTTCCACCGACAATAGCCTCTGCATTCTCAAGGAAATAGCAGCTTCGGACGATCGAGTACGAGTAATAAGCCTTCGCCGAAATTATGGCCAGACGGCCGCCATGAGCGCCGGGATCGACGCCGCGGAGGGCGACATTCTCATCCCGATGGATGCCGACCTTCAGAACGATCCGGCCGACATTAAGAGGCTTTTGGATAAGCTCGACGAGGGCTATGACGTTGTCTCGGGCTGGCGAAAGAACCGCCAGGACAAGCTCATCTCGCGAAAGATCCCATCACAGATCGCCAATCGCATCATCTCTTGGATCGGCGGTGTGCCGTTGCATGATTACGGCTGCTCGCTCAAGGCATATCGCCGCGATGTCATTCAGGACGTCAAGCTTTACGGCGAAATGCACCGCTTTATCCCGATTTACGCCGCGTGGGCCGGCGCACGCGTCACCGAGATACCCGTCGATCACCACGCCCGCACGATGGGCAAGTCGAAGTATGGCATCTCGCGCACGATCAAGGTCGTTTTCGACCTGATGACGATCAAATTCATGGCGTCTTATGGCACCAAGCCGATCTATGTTTTTGGCACGTTTGGAATGGCGGCCTTCATTTTGTCGATGATCGCGACCGTGTGGGCAATAGTCCTCAAATTCGAGGGGACCTCATTCATCCAGACGCCGCTGCCAGTTGTCGCGGTCGTAATGCTTGCCATCTCGGTGCAGTTCTTCCTTATGGGCCTGTTGGCCGAGCTTCTCGTTCGCACTTACCACGAGTCGCAGGACAAGGCCATCTACGCGATCCGCGAGCGCGTCGGCTTTTCCGCCTGAGTCTGTCAATGGGAATAACGCCCGAATGGCTGCGTGACCTTCAATACCGGTTTCGGCGGATGACGGCTGACCGGCCCGGACGAGTACACTCGAATTTTGGCGAGGAAGGGGTCATCGACAAATACATCGAGCGTTTCGGCATTGGGGACGCCAGCCGCTCCGCCGTCGACATCGGCGCCGGTGACGGCATTCGCAGCTCGAATACTTACCATCTATTCGCCCGCGGTTGGCATGGGCTCGGCATTGAGGCCGACGATATCAAGTACGGGCGGCTCCGGCGGACCTACTCGGACCTCTCCGGCGTTGTTCCATGCCACAGCACCGTCACGGTCGAGAATGTCATCTCGCTCCTTGATGCCAACGGTATCGAGCGCGACTTTGGCGTTCTCAGTAAGGACATCGATGGCAACGATTACTGGGTGCTCGACGCCATCCTGGCCAAATATCGCCCACGGCTGATCGTCTCCGAATATAACGAAAAGATCCCGCCGCCACTCCGTTTCACCGTCGATTACGATCCGCATTTCCGCCTGCGGCATCACTTTTACGGCTACAGCATCGCTAAACTCTCAGACCTGCTCAACAAACACGATTACGTGCTGCTTGAGGTTGAGTACAATAACGTCTTTCTCGCTCCGCGAGAGACGCCGGGAGCGGTCGGCATTTCGCCCGAAGAGGCTTATGCCGAGGGCTATCGCGACCGGCCCGACCGGAAAACAAAATTCTCCGATAACGCCAACATGGAACCTCTCCTAACCATGCCGCCGGACGCCGCCGTCGATTTTCTGAACGCGTTCTATAAGGAGCTGGCTGGCGAATACACCCTTGAGGCGGGCACCAAATAGATGTGCGGCATCACGGGTTGGATCAATCTGTCATCATCAAAACCAGCTGATCACACGGAGGCGGTGCTCCACTCGATGTGTGAGACGATCCTGCATCGCGGGCCCGATTCCGAGGGCATCTGGATGGACAAGAGCGTCGCTCTTGGGATGCGGCGGCTATCGATCATCGATCTCAAGACGGGCGATCAACCCGTATTCAGTGAGGACCGCTCGATCGTCGCGATGCAGAACGGCGAGCTCTACAACTATCGCGAGGTCCGTGATGAGCTGGAGAAAAAAGGTCAAAAGTTTCTTACAAAGACCGACACCGAGGTCATCCCGCACCTTTACGAGGAATACGGCGAGGACTTTGTCGATCACCTCAACGGGATGTTCGCGATCGCGCTGTGGGACTCGCGAAGGAAAAAGCTCATTCTGGCTCGCGACCGATTTGGCGAAAAGCCGCTGTATTACGGTATCTTCGCCGGCAAACTACTCTATGCCAGCGAGCCAAAGGCGTTGCTCGCACATCCGTCGGTCAAACGCGAATTAGATCTTGATGCGCTACGGGAATATCTCTCGTTCGATTACGTCCCCGCACCGCGATCGATCTACAAGGGAATCTCAAAACTGCCGGCGGCGCACATTCTCGTGGTCGAGAACGGCGAGATCCGAACGCGACGTTACTGGAATATGTCGTGGCAGAAGCCTGAGCGTCAGAGAGGAGTTAATGGAACCGGCTTGACCGCCAAAGCGACCGAGCTTCGCGAACTCCTGTCTGACGCTGTCCGGATGCGACTTGTTTCCGACGTTCCTCTCGGCATTCTCCTCTCGGGCGGCGTCGATTCGTCGACCGTAGCTGCGTTTGCAACGCAGCACGCGAGTGAGAAAGTAAAAACATTCTCGATCGGATTTGAGGAAGATTCCTTCGACGAGTCAAAGTACGCGCGGCAGGTAGCACATCATCTCGGCACCGAGCATTACGAGGCGACACTGAGCGTCGAGACGGCCGCCGACCTGATCGGCGACATCGGTACGTGGCTCGACGAACCGCTGTCAGACGGCTCGTTGATACCGACATTCATGCTCGCGCGCTTTGTACGGCATCACGTGACGGTCGCCCTCGGCGGTGACGGCGGCGACGAGCTTTTTGCGGGTTACCCAATGTACTACGGACACAAGGTCGCAAAGGCGTATTCGCGATTACCGGCCTTCATTCGCTCCGGCGTTGTCGCGCCGATCGTCAACCGCTTGCCGGTGTCAACGAAGAACTTGTCATTTGAATACCGCGCCAAACGTTTCGTCCGGTCCTCGACGTGGGACGCGGTCCGTCGCCATCATTCGTGGTTTGGCTCCTTTTCGCTCGATGAGCAGGATGCGCTGCTTTCGCCGCACGTTCGTGAGAATTCGAGTGGAGACGTTTATAAGGACGCACGCGACCTTCTGGCTCTCTGCGACGCGTGCGATGAGGTCGAGCAGATGCAGTTTCTCGACATCAATTTCTACATGGCCGAGGACATCCTGACCAAGGTCGATCGTGCGGCGATGGCTGTTTCATTGGAAACGCGAGCTCCGTTTCTCGATCCGAGAATCGCCCAATTCGCTGCATCGCTGCCACTAAATTACAAGCTCCACGGTTCACAAGGAAAATACATCCTCAAGAAAGCCCTAAAGCCCCTGTTGCCGCAAAATATCCTGCATCGCAAAAAGAAGGGCTTCGGCATACCGATCGCCGATTGGCTTAAGGGGCGGCTCAATCCACTGATGCACGATCTGCTTGATGAAAAGCGGCTTCGGGAACAAGGTCTATTTGATCCTGCGTTCGTCACCCAGCTCATCCGCGAGCATGAAACAGGCGTCGCGAGTAACCACAAGCAACTCTGGACGCTGGTCGTCTTCCAGTTGTGGATCGATAATTTTCTCAAGTAACCCGCTTTCACGTATTATTCACCTATGGCAAACCTCTACCCAGAGATCGAGCCTTTCGACAGCGGAATGCTCGAGGTGTCGGACCTTCACACCATCTATTACGAACGCGTTGGCAATCCCGACGGCGTGCCCGTGGTCTTTTTACACGGCGGGCCGGGTGGCGGTCTTATACCGATGTACCGGCAATTCTTCGACCCTGAGCATTACCACGTTATTCTTTTCGATCAGCGCGGGAGCGGACAGTCGACGCCGCATGCCGAGCTCAGCGAAAACACAACGTGGGACCTTATCGCGGACATGGAGAAGCTTCGAGAGAAGTTTGGCGTGGACAAATGGTATGTCTTTGGAGGCTCGTGGGGATCGACGCTGAGCCTCGCCTATGGCGTCACGCAGCCGGATCGTTGTCTTGGTCTTGTGCTGAGGGGTATCTTTCTGACACGCCGGAAGGAGCTCGAGTGGTTCTATCAATACGGCGCGTCCGAGATCTTTCCCGATTATTGGGAGCGTTATCGCGATGAGATCCCGGTCGAGGAACGCGGCGACATGATCACCGCGTACCACAAACGCCTTACAAGCGACGATGAAGCAACGCGGCTCTCGGCGGCGCGGGCGTGGAGCGTCTGGGAAGGCTCGACGTCGAAGCTGTATCCCGACAAAGATCTCATGGAACATTGGGAAGGCGAGCACGAGGCCCTGTCGTTAGCACGCATCGAGTGTCATTATTTTATGAACAACTCGTTCTTCACGTCTGAGAATTTCCTTATCGAAAATGTCGATAAGATCCGCGACATCCCGACGGTGATCGTCCAGGGCCGTTACGATGTTGTTTGTCCGATCACCTCCGCATGGGAGTTGCATCGTGCGTTTCCTGAGGCCGAATTTACTGTAGTTTCCGACGCCGGACACTCAGTTTCAGAGCACGGGATCACGTCTGCTCTTGTCGAGGCGATGGACGCCTTCAAGGGCATAGGGGTATAAAACCGAGCGGTTTAGGAGTATTATTCTACCTGTATGCGCTTTGGTGCGGCCGAGATAATCCTTGTAGTTGTAGCGATCCTGCTGTTATTTGGCGCCTCGCGACTGCCGCAACTCGCGCGATCGATCGGTCAGTCCAAAAAGGCCTTTAAGGACGCTTTGAGCGACAGCGACGATGAC
This sequence comes from Pyrinomonadaceae bacterium, assembly GCA_035995005.1. GTDB lineage: Bacteria > Acidobacteriota > Blastocatellia > Pyrinomonadales > Pyrinomonadaceae > OLB17. The sequence continues at coordinate 236 of DASYKW010000087.1, read as the reverse complement.
GATGACGCAGTAAGTGCGAGGTTGAGCACACCGTCGGTCAGCGATGACGAGCTAGCTGCCGAATTGCGTCGGCGCAAAGCGACAGCTGCGGCGTCTAAATAGTTATGAGTTTCTTATTTATTTTTGACAGTCCTACTCAGATCATCATGGTGATCGGCGTCGTCGTGCTTCTTTTTGGTGCGGGCCGCCTGCCTCAGCTTGCAAAATCGCTCGGCCAATCCAAAAAGGCCTTCAAA
>DASYKW010000086.1:0-7815 GCA_035995005.1 Pyrinomonadaceae bacterium | reverse complement strand
CCCGGCATGACCAAGGGCTCGACCATCCCGAACAGCGAGGTCACACTCGATCTCGACGGAGATGGAACGGCAAAGTACAACTTCCCAACCTTCGCGACGAGCAAAGGTGGTAAGTTCAATATCGTTGCCGATATGATGAATGACGCAGGCGAGAAAAAGGACAGCAAGACCGTCGGGGTCGTTGTCGAGCCGGGCACCGCTCCCGCTGCTGACGATAAATCGGGCGACAAGTCGGGCGATAAAGATAAAGACGAAGACAAAGACGACAAATAGTCGTAAGTCAACATCGATCAAAGGGCGGGTCTTGGCCCGTCCTTTTTTATTCCAGTGCCGCAATATTGGCGGTAAGCGTCTCGATCTGGGACGACAGCTCGACCTGTCTGTCGCGAAGCTCCCGAACCTTTTCCGAGGGGGCACGGTCTACAAAATTCGAGTTAGAAAGCTGTCCGTCGATTCGCGACTTTTCTTCCGTTAGTTTCGCGATCTGGATTCGCAGCCGTTCGCGCTCCTTTTCAAAATCGATCAGACCCTCGAGCGGCACGGCGATGGACGCCTCGCCTGTCACGGCCTTGGCGGAAGCCTTGGGGACGTCGAGGTCGGCGGCGATGATGAGCTTGTCCGCACGGGCGAGCTTAAGGATCTGTGCTTTGTTTGCGTTAAATACGGCCTGATGATCCACCGTGGCCGCGATATGGATTGTGAACTTTATCGACGGTGAGATATTCATCTCGCTGCGAATATTCCGGACTTTTTTGATCAGATCTATCACCGCGCTCATCTCGCTTTCTGCCGTCTCGTCGATCGCGGCCGCGTCGCCCGGCGGGAACGACGTTAGCATGATCGTCTGCCCGGCTGACCGATAGGCCGCGTGGTGGAGCGTCGATCCGGTACCCGGAAGCTTTTGCCACAGCTCCTCGGTCAAATACGGCATGAATGGATGCAGCATCCTAAGTGCGATCTCGATGATCGTCACGATACGGGTGCTCGCAGCCGCATCACCCGCAGTGATCTCGTCCTTCTTAAGCTCGATATACCAGTCGCAAAAGTCGTCCCAGAAAAAGTGATATAGCAGGGACACGGCCGTGTGAAACTCATAACGCTCAAGAGCGCGACTGACATCGATCGCGGTCTTGTTAAGTCGCGAGACGATCCAACGATCCGCCAACGCCGCGTCATCGCCGATCAGCAAGCTCGCACGATCGACAGCCGCGTTTTCGCAATTCATCAGGCAGAACCGCGTCGCATTCCAGATCTTGTTCGCGAAGTTTCGATACGTCTCAACGCCGATGTCATTCCACTTGATATCGGCACCCGTTGCGATCGAGGCGAGATAGATCCGCGTCGCGTCCACGCCAAACTTGTCGAACATCTCTATGGGATCGACTCCGTTGTTACGCGACTTCGACATCGGCTTGCCGTCCTTGCCAAGGACGGTACCTGTCACGACGACATCATTGAACGCCTTTTTTCCGGTGAATTTGCGCGTGAGCATGATCATCCGCGAGACCCACAGGAAAATGATGTCGCGACCAGTGACCAGTACATCCGTTGGCAGGAATGTTTCAATATCCGGCGTCGAGGTAGCCTCTCCGTCCCAGCCAAACGTCGAGAACGCCCACAGGCCCGATGAGAACCACGTATCGAGCACGTCCTGGTCCTGCCTTATGTCTTTGCCACCGGCTTTCTCGCGGGCCTCGGACTCGGTCATTGCGACGAACACATTCCCGTCGTCGTCATACCATGCCGGTATCTGATGGCCCCACCACAGCTGCCGCGAGATCGTCCAGTCCTTGAGGTTCTCGAGCCACGTCGTGTAGACCTTTTCGTTTGGAATCTGGGGCGAGAAGCGTGGTGCTCCCTCCTCACGCATCAGATCGAGAGCGAGATCGCGCATCTGGTCCATCTTGACGAACCACTGCTCGCTCAAGATCGGCTCGACGATCGTCTTGCACCGCTCGCAAACCGGCAACGTGATCTCGTGATCCTCGATCTTCTCGAGCAGGCCGAGCTCGTCGAACATCGCAACAACCTTCTCACGGGCCGCGAAACGGTCCATTCCCCCGAATTCAGCCCCGGCGGCGGAGTTCATCGTTGCGTCATCATTCATCACGAGCTGCTGCTCGAGGTTATGACGCTGACCGACGAGATAATCGTTTGGGTCGTGGGCAGGCGTGATCTTGACCGCACCGGTGCCAAATTCAGCATCGACGTACTCGTCCGCGACTATAGGGATCTGCCGCGATGTCAACGGAAGATCGATCGTCTTGCCGACCAGTTCCTTATAACGTTTGTCTGACGGACTAACGGCTACAGCCATATCGCCAAGCATTGTCTCGGGCCGCGTGGTCGCAACAGTGATCGTCGAATCGCTGCCAGCGACCGGGTATCTCAGGTAATACAGCTTCCCGTCCTTCCTGGTCTCTTCTTTTACCTCGAGATCGGATAGAACGGTCTTGTCCTTCGGGCACCAGTTAACAATGCGAAGTCCTCGATAGATCCAGCCTTCGTCATAGAGCCGGACAAATACGCTGCGAACAGCTGTCGACAGGCTCTCGTCCATCGTGAAACGATGTCTCGACCAATCAACCGACGCACCCTCGCGACGCATCTGCTCGGTGATCGTGTTGCCGTATTGCTCCTTCCACGCCCACGCACGGCGAATGAATTCCTCGCGCCCGATGTCGAGCGGTTTCTTGTTCTCGTCCCTGCGAAGCTGCTCGACGACCTTCCTCTGAACCGAAATTCCCGCATGGTCCGTTCCCGGCAGCCACAGCGTGCGGTATCCCTGCATCCGCTTCCAACGCGTCAGCACGTCCATAATCGTGTGCTGCAGGGCGTGGCCCATATGAAGGCTGCCCGTTACGTTTGGCGGCGGGATGACGATCGAAAAGGGCTTTGCGTGCGGGTCCTCGTTGATCTCGGGCGCAAAGAAACCACTGCTTTCCCATCGTTCGTAATGGTTTTTTTCGGCCTCTTTTGGGTCGTAGGCCTTCTCAAGCTCGATCATGCGTGTCCGTGTAAAAGCTTTATTCTAAACAAAAACGGCGGGTTTTGCCTCTTGAGGCCGCCCGCCGCTTCTCCAGATCCGTTCGCAGGTCAAATTATCGCTTGCCTTCCTCCTCAAGTGCCTCGCGCATTAGTTTTTCGGCGATGCGAGGAACGGCCTCCTGGGCGATCTCGCGAATAACGCGGTCCGACAACCGCTCGACGACCCGTCGGACAAGTATGTCGACGAATTCACGCGACGGCTCACTACCGTCCGTCGCGGAGGATGTAGCGATCGTACCCTCGTCTGTCTCAAGTTCTTCAGCGACAGGCGCCAACTCCGGCATCTCGTCAGTGCTGAGATCGTGTAACTCCTCCGTGATGTGATCACTGGTCGAGCCGGGAGGCGGCGAGATGAATTGCTCCTCCGGAACAAAGCTAGCAGAAAATCCCGCTGCCGCACCGATCCCCGCATCGTCGGTCGCGGAAACGATAGCCGCCGGTGACCAGTCGAATTCCTTTATCGGCTCGGTATCGATCTCGACCGATATCTCCGCCGCCGGTGCGGTTTCGACAGGAACATTCATTTCGGCTTCAGTTTCTTGAGTTGCGGCCTCAGGTACTGCCAACTCCTCCGATGTCTCAGTCGTCGGGCCGGAATTGACGGTCTCGATGAGCTCGTCGTCAAGCCAATCACTTGTGGCGACATCAGCGTTGTTGTTCGTCTCGTGACTCTCCGGGACAGGTTCTGTAAACGCATCATCCGCCGCGAATGCCGGCACGGTCTCGTAGTTCTCGATCGGAACGGTCTCAGCAAAGCTACGCTTATATAGCTGTTGGATGTCCTCGTTCTCAGGCTTCTCCGGCGGCGTCTGAACGTTCCCGAGCAGATCGTTGACGCGTGCGACCAGATCGCGGATCGAGTGAAACGGCTTCGTCAAAAATCCGTCGGCACCTGCCTTTTCCGCCTCGTCATGGTCAAACGGCTCAAACGATCCGACGAGCAGCAGCACAGGGATGTGCGCGGTGGTCTCATCCAGCTTGATCATTTCGCAGATCTTGTAACCGTTCGTGCCGGGCAGGCCGACGTCGACGAGTACGACGTCCGGCTGGATCTCGATGAATTTCATCATCGCGGTCTCGCCATCGGCAACGGTCGTCACGTCGATCCCCTCGTCGGCAAAAGTAAGCTCGACGACTTTGCGAATGGTCACCGAATCATCGGCCAGTAAAAGCTTGGGTCTGGTCACTGGTTTTGGCACTCCAGAGGAAAACTCCGAGAAGTTTAGCAGATTTAGGCAGCGGCCCGCGAACGTTTTGCGAGCTCCGCCGCGAGGTTGATCGCAACAGTCATGCTGGACGCATCAGCGACACCTTTTCCCGCGATGTCGTACGCAGTTCCGTGATCCACCGACGTTCTGATAAACGGCAGCCCCAGCGTTACGTTTACGCCATGGCCGAATGAAATAGACTTTACGGCTATCGTCGCCTGGTCGTGATACATCGCGATGACGGCGTCAAACTCGCCTCGATGCCCACGCAGAAACACCGTGTCCGGTGAGTACGGTCCGCTGACGTTGATGCCGGCCCCTTTGCATTCTTCAATCGCGGGAATGATCTCATCACGCTCCTCGTTGCCAAATTTCCCGTCCTCCGACGCGTGCGGGTTTAGTCCCGCGACCGCGATCGACACGTCGCGGCCAAGGATCTGTTTCATCTGTTTTGCGGTGAAACGAATAAGGTCGGCGATCGCATTATGCTTCACCATGGCTATCGCATCCAGCAGCGAATGATGCGTCGAGAGCAGAACGACACGCAGCTTATCGGCGAAAAAACTCATCGCGAACTTCTCGGTTCCCGTGAGCGAAGCAAGCATCTCGGTATGGCCTGGAAAGTCATACCCCGCCATATTTATTGCCTTTTTGCTGATCGGTGCCGTGCAGATGGCGTCGATCTTTCCCCGCTGCCATAGTTTTACCGCCGCAACAATGTTCTCGGCCGCGGCCTTGCCTGTGATGAGAGAATCGACCCCGATCGGAGCGTCGCCCGGCAGATTGTTTAAGTCAAACACCTCAGTGACGCCGGGGCGTGGATCGAGCATTGGATCCAGGTCAGTTGTTTCGATCCTGTTTCCAGAGCACCGAAACGAAACACGCTTTAAGTGCTCTGCGTCGCCGATCACGACGCATCTCGCCGCCACGTCACCACTCCCGAGCGACTTGAGCACGATCTCAGGCCCGATACCGGCGGCATCGCCCATTGTTATTCCAATGATCGGCTCGCGCTCCATATGTCTAAAGTATCGCCCAATAAAAAGAAAAATGGATAGCGCCGGCGCACTATCCACTATCCACTGTCTGTCCGTTGTTTAGTCTGCTTGTCGGCGCATGAATGTCGGCACGTCGAGATTCTCAACCGGCGTCACATCTTTCGGCACATACGTTGGCGTCGGGGATGAACCCGCGGCTACCGCCTGGACCGGTTCAGCGAGACGCGGTTTCGGCATTGCGGTCGAGGCCTGTGTATCAAAGCCCGTCGCGATAACCGTGATGCGGATCTCGTCGTCCATGTCGTCCTTGATAACGCTGCCCCAGATGATGTCGGCGTTGTCGTCCGCCTCGCTCTCGATGATGCCAAGCGCATCCTCGATCTCGCTAAGGACCATATTCGGCCCGCCGGTAACATTGATGAGAGCGGCCTTCGCACCGTGGATCGAGTTCTCCTCCAGGAGCTTGTAGTCGAGAGCGGCGCGCATCGCCTTGGAAGCGGCGTCCTCGCCTCTCGCAGAACCGATGCCCATGAGGGCGACACCCTTGTCGCGCATGACGGTCGTCACATCGGCAAAGTCGAGATTGATCATACCCGGCGTAATAATAAGGTCCGTGATGCCCTGCACGGCCTGAAGCAGAACCTCGTCGGCCCGGCGAAATGCCTCCATGACCGTGATCTTTTCCTCGACCTCGCGGAGCTTTGAATTCGGGATCGTTATCAGCGTATCAACGCATCCGCGAAGCTCGGCGAGCCCTTCCTCGGCCTGCGCCATTCGTTTCTTACCCTCGACCGCGAAGGGTTTTGTCACGACAGCGACGGTCAACGCTCCAAGCTCGATCGCGAGCGACGCAACGACCGGAGCCGCGCCCGTGCCGGTTCCGCCACCGAGGCCGGCGGTAACAAACACCATGTCCGAGCCCTCGAGCACGTCGAGCAGCTTCTGATGGTCCTCGAGCGCCGCGGCCTTTCCGATCTCGGGATTGGAGCCGGCACCCAGCCCGCGAGTGGATTTGCTGCCAAGCTGGATCTTCATCGGAGCCTTTGACGCGTTTAGAGCCTGCAGATCTGTATTGGCTACGATAAATTCGACGCCCTTGATGCCCGCATCGATCATTCGATTGACCGCGTTGCTGCCGCCGCCGCCGACGCCAACGACCTTGATCCGCGCACCCGTTATCGGGGGCTCGTCGAGGAACATTTTAATGGTATTACTGCTCATTGATAGGTGTTGCGTATCTCCAAATATGCCCATGGCGATCGTGATAAGCTGTGGAAAACTTTTAGCTGCGAAGCTACTAGATATTGTGCTAACGGCACAAGAGCATACTACCCTTTGATATAAAAATCTAGTTGCATCGGGGCAAAAACTTACATTTATCTAAATTTTTCTCTAAGACCGCCAAACCACTCGGCGACCCGCTTCGCAGATGATTTTCCGCCGCCTGTACCGTCGCGCAATTCCGCCTTCATCGAGACGAGGGCCAGCCCGCACGCGACCGCCCATTGCGGTCCGTTTATCTCTGCGACGAGACCGCCAAATTGAGATGACTCAAGCATCCCAACGCGAGTCGGAGCGTCGAACACCTGCTCCGCGATCTCGGCCAAACCTCTGATCAGCGCTCCGCCGCCAGTCAAGAAGACACCGCCTGAGATCTGCAGCTTTGCGTCAGAGGCTTCCTTCGCGACGTGCTGCATAAGCTCAACAGCTCTCGGCTGCATGATGTCGCACAGGATCTCTTTTGAGAGTCCACGGGTTTCGTTTCGGCCAAATGGAACGATCTCGATAACCTCCTGTCGCTCGTGATCGTCGAGCAGAAAGCCAGCGACACAGCCGTGGGCACGTTTGATCTTGTTGGCCTCTGGGATGGAGACGCGCAATCCCGTGGCGATGTCCTTGGTAAACAGCATGCTCCCGAATGGGAACACCGCCGTATGCTGTACCGCTCCGCGGCCAAAGATCATCAACGTAGTGATCTCGGCACCCATATTGACGAGCGCACAGCCGTATTCCCTGTCCTCACCAGTGAGAACCGCCTCGGCCGCGGCGACCGGCTCTAGAACAAGTTGCTCGACATCGACGCCCGCACGGGCGATAGCTTTCACCAGGTTCTGTCGCCCGGCGCTCGGGCTCGTAATGACATGAACACGCGCTTCGAGCCGCGAGCCGCTCATGCCGGCGGGCTCGGTTATGCCATCCTGTCCGTCGACGATGAATTCCTGCGGCAAACGGGCAACGATCTCCCATCCCGGCGTCAAGGGCATCGCGCACGCGGAATCCACAGACCGCTCAATGTCCTCGTCGGTGATCTCTTTATCGGGCCCTGCGACGGCGACCACACCATTCTTGTTCTCACCGCGCAGGTGCTCGCCCGAGAGATTGACTGTGGCGGACTCGATCTCAAGACCGCTGACGCGTTCGGCCTCACTCACGGCCTTGCGGATCGCCTCGGCCACAGATTCTGTCGAGGTAACGACGCCGCGACGCAAGCCTTTGGATTCTGCGTCGCCGATGCCGACGATGTTCATTCGCCCATCGGACGCGGGCTCGCCCACGACGCA
>DASYKW010000085.1:0-14092 GCA_035995005.1 Pyrinomonadaceae bacterium | reverse complement strand
AGACGATCCACGCCGCGGGCGGCCTCGTCTATATGGATGGCGCCAACATGAACGCCCTCGTCGGCGTCGCTCGCCCCGGCGACATGGGCGTGGATGTTATTCACCTTAATTTGCACAAGACGTTCTCTACGCCGCACGGCGGTGGCGGCCCAGGTTGCGGGCCGTGTTTATGCTCGGCGGATCTCAAACCTTATCTGCCGACGCCGCGGGTCGAAAAGGACGGTGAGCGTTACTTCCTCAATTACGACGTGCCTTCATCGATCGGTCGCGTAAAGGCATTCTTTGGCAACTTCGGAATGATGGTGCGTGCATTGTCGTATATCTACACGCACGGAAACGACGGCCTCAAAGAAGCGACCGAGGCCGCGGTCCTGAATGCCCGTTACGTATCGACTAAGCTCGAGGGGACGTTCGACAAGCCCTTTCACGGCGACTGTATGCATGAAGCGATCTTCTCGCACAAGAATCAGTCGAAGAAGGGCGTCGTCACTCTCGACATCGCAAAACGCCTCATCGATTACGGCTTTCACCCGATGACCGTATACTTCCCGCTTGTCGTGGATGGAGCGATGCTGATCGAACCGACCGAGTCCGTCGGCCGCGCCGACCTTGATGCCTTTATCGAGGCCATGATCGACATCGACGCCGAGGCCCAGACTGACCCGGAGCTCGTTATCAACGCCCCGCATACGACGCGCATCGGCCGCCTCGATGAGGCAACCGCCGCCCGCAAGCCCGTCCTCCGGTGGAAGCCGGATATGGAAGCGACCGCAAGCTCTGCCTAATGATCAAAGTCGAGAATCTCGTAAAGCGATTTGGTGACGTCACCGCCGTTGATGACGTGTCGTTCGACGTCTCGGCCGGCGAGATCTTTGCCTTTCTCGGGCCAAATGGCGCCGGCAAAACGACGACGATCAAGATGCTTACGACACTGCTAAGGCCGACGAGCGGCCGCATCGAGATCGACGGACTCGATCCGGCGACGCAATCGAACGCAGTCCGCAAGAGCTTTGGCATCGTTTTCCAGGATCCAAGTCTGGATGGGGAGCTCACCGCGTTCGAGAACATGGATCTCCACGGCGTGCTCTACCACGTCCCGCGAAAAGAGCGTCACGAGCGAACTGAGATGCTCCTCAACCTCTTCGAGCTGTGGGACCGGCGAAAGGATTATGTAAAGACATTCTCCGGTGGCATGAAACGCAGGCTCGAGATCGCACGTGGATTTCTGCATACGCCAAAGATCCTTTTCCTCGACGAACCAACGTTGGGCCTCGATCCTCAGAGCCGGAATCAGCTCTGGACACACGTCAAAAACCTAAATGAGACAGAGGGCGTGACAGTGTTTCTAACAACCCATTACATGGACGAGGCAGAGCGTGTCGCCGAGCGGATCGCCGTAATCGATCATGGCAAGATCATCGCTCAGGGTTCGCCAGAAGAGTTAAAACAGCAGACGGCCACGGATTCGCTCGAGGCCGCGTTCCTTTCATTGACCGGCTCTACGATCCGCGATGAAAAAGCCGGTGCCGGCGATCAGATCCGAGAGATGGCCAAGATGTGGAGAAAATAGGATGAACGCGATCTACATACTTTGGCTGCGAGAATTAAAACGCTACACGCGTTCGCGGGCAATGATCGTCGCGTCGCTCGGCCAGCCGCTTTTGTATCTCCTCGTCCTTGGTTTCGGTCTCGGGCCGGTCTTTCAAAAAGCGGGGAACGGCAGCTATCTTCAGTTCGTCGCTCCCGGTGTGATCGGGATGTCGGTGCTGTTCACTTCCGTTTTTTCCGGGATCGGACTTCTGTGGGACCGTCAGTTTGGCTTTTTGAAAGAAACGCTAGTTGCTCCTGTGCCGCGCGTCACGGTGATGATCGGCAAAACGCTTGGCGGAGCGACGGTTGCGACGTTCCAGGGTCTTCTCGTTCTCGCCATCTGCCTTATCGCCGGATTTCGGCCTGTTAATTGGCTGACGCTGCCGCTGGCTCTCGTTTTCATGATAATGACGGCGATCGTTTTTGCCGGCCTCGGTGTGGCGATCGGTTCTAAGCTGCAGGACATCCAGGGAATGCAGCTCATCATGAATTTTGTTGTTCTGCCGATCTATTTCCTTTCCGGAGCCTTGTTTCCACTCACCGGCCTGCCGACAGTCCTTAATTTTCTTACACGCATCGATCCGCTCACATACGGCGTCGACGGCCTCCGAAGCGTCCTGCTCGGAAGCAGTCAATTCGCTCCGGAGCTAAGCCTTGCCGTTCTCGCCGCCGCCGCGTTGGTCTTCGTCGCTTTTGGCAGCTATTCCTTCTCAAAGATCGAGATCTAGCCTCCGCGTGATCGTATAGATCCGGCAGGTAAGTGGTCGTCTCACCTGGCCGCTCATTATTATTGCTGTCCGTGCCAAAACGGATATATAATTCGTGCGCTCTATCACAATTTTATTTCCTCCCACGGGTCATAATCACGGAGGTATCAACATGCCGCAGGCAGATCCGTCACTCGAGATCAACGAGGACAAGATGAACGAATTTCTGGGCAAGGTCGTGGGCGATCTTGGCGCCAGCCTTAGCTCGGTCCTTGGATTTATCGGCCAGAAACTTGGCCTTTACAAGGCGTTGGCAGATTCCGACGGCATGACTTCGGCCGAACTTGCGTCGAGCACGGGGACGACGGAGCGTTATGTTCGAGAATGGCTCGTAAATCAGGCTTCCGGCGGTTACGTCCACTACGACCCGGCGTCGGGCAAATACTCAATGCTCCCCGAGCAGGCAGTCGCTCTTACAGATGAGACCAGCCCATTCTATGTTGGCGGCGGGTTCTATGTCGTCAAGGCAATGATGAATGCTCAGCCCCGTATCACCGAATTCTTTAAGAACGGCGGTGGAATGCTCTGGGGCGAGCACGACGAGGACCTTTTTGTTGGGACGGAGAAGTTTTTCCGTCCAGGCTACACCGCTCATCTGGTGAATTCGTGGATACCTGCGATGACCGGTGTGGACGAAAAACTTCAGGCGGGCGGTAAGGTAGCGGATGTCGGATGCGGGCATGGCGCTTCGACGATCATCATGGCAAAGCATTACCCTAATTCAAGATTCTTCGGCTACGACACGCACGAGCGGTCTATAGAAACGGCCGGAAAGAAAGCGGAAGAAGCTGGTGTCGCCGACCGTGTGACCTTCGAGGTTGCGAACGCAAGCGAAATACCAAACGAACAATTCGATCTGATCTGTTTCTTCGACTGTCTGCATGACATGGGCGATCCGATCGGAGCAATGAGAGGAGCGGCGCAAGCCCTCGCTCCCGGCGGTTCCTGCATGATCGTTGAGCCGATGGCCGGCAACACGGTCGAGGAGAATTTCAATATCATCGGCCGCACCTTCTCCGGAGCGTCGACACTCTGCTGCACGTCCAATTCTCTGGCTCAGGGCGGTCCCGCACTTGGCGCCGTGGCGACCGAGGATGCCATCAAGGACGTTGCGGTGAAAGGCGGCTTTACCGATTTTCGCCGGGCGACCGAGACGCCTTTTAATCGTATCTTTGAGGCACGCCTCGAATGAGTCCTAGCGTGGAACAACATTTCGAGGGCAAGGCGGGGAGCGTTCGCGATATCTATGACATACTCCTCGCCGTGTCGCGCGAATTCGGCCCCGTCGAAGAAGATCCTAAAAAGACCTCGATCCACCTCAATCGCAAGTCGGCCTTTGCGGGCGTGCGAACCGGCCGCGATCATATCGTCCTGACCATAAAGTCACCGGTCGATATTCCGAGCCCGCGAGTAAAGAAGAGCGAGCAAGCATCGGCCCGACGTTGGTACTGTGATATAAAGATCGCCTCGCCCGACGATATCGACAACGAGATCGTCGGCTGGCTAAAGGAGTCCTACGAGCTGTCCCAATAACCCCTAATGGGAGTCAAAAATATGAGAAATTACCGAATCCTCCCAACTGTCCTGGTCATCTGCCTCTTCTCGATGTGTGCCGTGGCTCAGAAGTCCTCTGGCTCGACCGCCGCAGCCTCAGCCGTCGCGATGTCGTCAAAAACCTTCACCGAATACAAAGGCGTCGGCCTTGGCGTCATGGCCGTCGATGTACGGACCAAGCTTGGAACACCTAAGGAAAAAGGCGAGACGCTCGACTTTTTTATCTTCTCCGACAACGAATCGGCTCAGATATATTACGACGCTACCCACAAGGTGAGCGCCGTCATGGTCACTTTCACGGGCGACGTGAGCAAAGCGCCAACGGCTAAGGACGTATTCGGGGAGGATGTCGCTCCAAACGCGGCGGGAACCATCTTTAAGATGGAGCGTTACCCAAAAGCCGGCTACTGGATCTCGTATACCCGGACCAGCGGCAGCGACGCGATGGTAAATATCGCGATGCAAAAGATGTAAAGTTTGCAGTCCACATCCGCCTCTCCCCGGATCCGCGCGTCACGGCGGGTCAGGTTTGTCTCCCGTCCTCTTATCTACTAGAATTTTCAGTTTCAGGCAGTTAGCCCCGTTCGTGATCAAGCTATGACGAGAATCGGTATCCCCAAAGAGATACATCCAGGCGAAAAGCGCGTCGCCGCGATGCCCGAGACGATAATCAAGCTAAGGAAGCTTGGCTTTGAGATCGCCGTTGAGTCGGGTGCGGGCCATGCGGTCAACGTTTCGAATGGCGAGTACCGCGAGGCCGGTGCGACCGTCATCGACGATACCCGCGAGCTCTGGTCGTCGTCGGACCTCATTATGAAGGTTCGCCCGCCCGAGGAGAATAACGACCTTCACGTCCACGAGGCCGACATGATGAAGGAGGGCGGCTGGCTCGTCGGCTTTGTCTGGCCCGCTCAAAATAAAGAGCTTCTCGACCGGCTCGCCAAGCGTAAAGCCACCGTTTTTGCCATGGACAGCGTGCCGCGCATCACGCGTGCGCAAAAAATGGACACGCTCTCGGCGATGGCAAATATCGCCGGTTATCGAGCCGTTATCGAGGCCGCGAACCATTTTCCGCGGTTCTTTACCGGCCAGATAACCGCCGCCGGCAAGATTGATCCCGCAAAGATACTTATTATAGGAGCCGGTGTAGCCGGATTGTCGGCGATCGGAGCCGCAAAGGGCCTGGGAGCGATCGTACGTGCTTTCGACCCGCGTTCGGCGACAAAGGACCAGGTCGCATCGATGGGCGCCGAGTTTCTCGAGCTCAACGTAAAAGAGGAAGGCGAGGGCAAGGGCGGCTACGCCAAGGAGATGTCCGACGACTTTCTCAAGGCCGAGATGGCTCTGTTTGCCCAGCAGGCGATGCAGGTCGACATCATCATCACGACCGCCCTTATTCCCGGCAAACCCGCTCCAAAACTGATCACCACCGGCATGGTCGAGTCCATGAAACCCGGCTCCGTGATCGTCGATCTCGCCGCCGAACAAGGCGGCAACTGCGCTCTCACCGAGCCCGGCAAAGTCGCCCATCACAAGGGCGTCACGATCGTCGGTTACACCGACCTACCGTCACGAATGGCCTCGATGTCGAGCCAGCTTTACGGAGCCACCATCGTCGCACTGCTCGGTGAACTGGTCGGGCCCGTTTCCGATGCTGCTGAAGGCGCCGTCCTCCACGCCGACATCACCGACGAGGTTGTTCGCGGTGCTATTGTTCTCGACAACGGCAAATTAATGTGGCCGCCGCCCGCACCTGTTATTGCGGCTCCGCCGCCCGAGCCCGGCGTCCCGACAAAAAGCTCCGCGTCAAAGGCGGTTCCCGTTAGCGGGCACGGTCATGGCGAATCGACTGGCATAAGCCCGTGGGCACTGCTTGTCGCGGCGATCCTGCTTGCCGGCGTCGGCTATATCGTTCCGGCTGAGCAGCACAAGGCCGGCGGCGATGCACTGAGCCATCTGACGGTATTTATTCTCGCCTGTTTTGTCGGATTTCAGGTCGTTTGGAACGTCAAGCCCGCCCTGCACACGCCGCTCATGAGCGTCACCAACGCCATCAGCGGCATCATCCTCGTCGGCGGCATGCTCCAACTCACAGGCGTTAATACCAGCGTTACGGTCATCCTCGGCGCGATCGCCACCCTCATCGCCGCGATCAACATCGCAGGCGGATTCCTCGTAACAAATCGAATGCTGGCGATGTTTAGGAAATGAGGTTTTGTGTCCCGTAGGGACGGCATGTTAATAGCCCAGCGATTTATCGCTGGGTAACGAGGCAATACGATAGAGTCCCGTAGGGACGGCTGGAGACACGATGTCCAACTCATACGTTAGCCAACTCATGCATTGCGTTTTCAGCACCAAAGAGCGCCGTCCTCTGATCACTCCGGACCTTCAACAAAGGCTGTTTGAATATATCGGCGGGATCGCGAAGGCCAATAAGATGAAATTGCTCGCGGCTGGCGGCGTTGCTGATCATGTCCACCTACTGCTGTCGCTAGCAAGAACGATCGACATCGCAAAGGCCATCCAACTGATAAAAGGCGGCTCTTCAAAATGGATCCACGACACATTTCCGGAACACCGAATGTTTGAATGGCAAAAAGGCTATGGTGCTTTCTCGATAGGAGTTAGCGAGAAACAGCGGACCATCGATTACATCAACTCTCAACCCGAGCATCATCAACAACGGGACTTCAAAACGGAATTCATTATGTTCCTTGATCGAAACGAGGTGGAATACGATCTGCGATATGTTTTCGATTGATCGGTCGTCGCTACGCGACTCGGTACATTTATCTGACTTACCCAGCGATCAATCGCTGGGCTATTAACGATCGTCCGCTCTGCGGACTCGGAATTGACCGCTTCGCGGACGATATTCAATGACACAATCCCTCATCACCATCGCCTACATCGCCGCGAGCGCGCTTTTTATCCTGAGCCTCGGCGGGCTGAGCCAGCAGGCGACTGCACGTCGCGGCAATCTTTACGGCATCCTCGGGATGCTGATCGCCCTTGTCGCAACGGCGGTCGGAATGAATACCGGCGGGCTGCCCGTGCTGCTTGGAGCTCTGATCCCTGGAATGGTGATCGGAGCGGTGCTTGCATCGCGCGTGCAGATGACATCGATGCCTGAGCTGGTTGCGATGCTGCACAGCTTTGTGGGACTCGCGGCCGTGCTTGTCGGAATTGCGACGTATCTCGACCCGAACGCGCCCAAAGCGACCGGCGGCGAACACAGCCTGCATTTGGGTGAGATATTTGTCGGCGTCTGTATCGGCTCGGTGACATTCACAGGTTCGGTGATCGCGTTCTTGAAGCTGCGCGGCACGATCGGCGGCAAGCCGTTCATGCTGCCGGGGCGGCACATGCTCAATCTCGTGATGCTGCTCATCACGATCGGTCTCGGCGTCGCATTCTTTATGTCGCCCGACACCGCGTCTGGGATCTGGCCACTATTGATCGCGACCGCTATCACAGGAATTTTGGGCGTGCACTTCATCATGGCTATCGGCGGCGCCGACATGCCTGTCGTCGTCTCGATGCTCAACAGCTACTCTGGTTGGGCGGCTGCCGCCGCGGGTTTTATGCTCGGTAACGACCTTCTGATCATTACCGGTGCACTTGTCGGCTCATCGGGCGCGATCCTGAGCTACATCATGTGCAAGGGCATGAACCGCTCATTCGTCAGCGTGATGCTTGGCGGGTTTGGCACCGAGGGCGGAACCGTCTCGACCGCCACAGGCGAGCCTCAGGGTGAGGTCCATTCCGTCGATGCCGCCGGGGCAAGCGACCTGCTTCTCAACTCAAAAAAGATCATCATTATTCCCGGCTACGGCCTTGCCGTCGCACAGGCACAGCATTCGCTCGCCGAGGTCGTAAAGATCCTCAAAGAGAAAGGCGTCGAGATAAAGTTCGCCATTCACCCCGTCGCCGGGCGTCTGCCCGGACACATGAACGTATTACTCGCCGAGGCCAATATTCCCTACGATATCGTCTATGAGATGGACGAGGTGAATAACGAGTTCGCGCAAACCGATGTCGCATGGGTCATCGGCGCCAATGACATCGTCAACCCGTCCGCGATGGACGATCCCGGCTCGCCTATCGCCGGCATGCCCGTCCTCCACGTCTGGGAGGCCCGCACCTGCATCGTCATGAAACGCGGCATGGCCTCCGGCTACGCCGGCGTCGACAACCCCCTGTTCTACAAAGACAACACCCTAATGCTCTTCGGCGATGCGAAGAAGGTCGTGGATGAGATATTGACGGCGATGCGAGGCTGAGTGGATCCGGTCGACATAGTAAAAGAAGGCTACAGTCGCTACGCTCGCCGAGACTTTCCGGGCGTTTTCGAGCTGTTGAGCGAGGACGTCACGATATGGCAGAGCGATGATGTGCCGTGGGGCGGCAAGTACGCGGGACGAGCCGGAGCGGGCGAATTCTTTACCAAGCTTGCTCAATACACGGCGGCCACGCCGATGCCCGTGACGTTTATCCCAGCTGGTAATTTCGTCGCCGTGTACGGAAAGCTGCATGGTCAGGCGACGGCTACTGAAACTGAATTCGATCTGGATTTTGTCCACCTATGGCAGGTGAAGGACGGGAAGATAGACCGATTCGAGGCTTTCGTCGATACGCCTGGGATGCTAGCTGCACTCGGACTTTGATCGTCCTCGCGCGGGTGGATCGACGGTTAATGCCTCGCTCTGTTGTTTCATGGGTAATCTACATTGCTATCTATGCGACATTGTGTTAGCCTTCTAAAGTAATTGCTCTTTGAAAACAACGGAAATAACTTGACTGAAAAAGTTTTTTTGAAAAAAGCCGATCTTGCCTGTGGGAATCCTTGTAACTTATTGTGCGGGAATGGGTTGCTTGTCCCACGGGTTCTGTGGGACAAGGGTGGGACAGTGGGACAGCGAAAAGTCTAACTGTTGTGTATAGGAGAGTTGGCGTGGGACGATGCGAGGGCTGTCCCACGCAACTATTCGGCGCCGAGGTTCATGAGAGACAGCCGTTCGACCGGACTGCCGCTGATCAAATGGTCTTCAATTATCTCCTTCACGTCCTCCGGCTGGACCTGGCCGTACATCGTGCCGTCGGGATAGACCATGACGGCGGTGCCGATGGAGCAGAAGCCGATCGAGCCGCATTCGGTCAGGACGATCTCGCCCATGGGATTGCGGCCTTTTGATTCCTTGCCTTGACGCAAACCTTTATCGACGAGAATTCGGTCGAATTCGGCCATGACTTCCTGACCGCCTACTGCCGAGCAGGACTTCCCGGTACACACAAAGACCTGTCGCTTTATCGGCGCCGTGAGCATCGGAGCGAGCTTCTCTAGTTCGGCGCGGTCGGTGATGAATTTTGGCTTGGCCATAAAAAAAGACTAGCAGAAGGAACCACGAAAAAACACGAAAGGACACAAAAGGAAGAATTTCCTTGTTAGGGTCATTTCGTGTTGTTTCGTGGTTACTCTTCGGCTACGCAGCAGCGTCGACCATGTTCAGGCCCTTGACGCTCTCAAAGCCCGGGACGATCTCCTTCTCATACGGAGCCATCAGCTCAGGCGTGCGTTTGTATCCGCTGAGGTCGAGGTAAAGCTTTCTGCTAATCACCTTTTCGGGAGCCCCAGCAAATCTCGCGAGCGGATACTTGATCCCTTTTCCGAAAAGCTTCTTACCCATCATCTGGTAGTAAAGCGGCACGCCGAACTGCCACTGCCACCTTGAACGCGAGCCGCCGTAAAAATCGAGATTGTAACGCCAGCAGGTGAAAAAGAATTCCCATTGCAGATCGGTCATATCGATGAGCTTAGTGCTCTCTTTTGCCTGCATCCGCGTGTTCTCGAGCGGCACGAACCACGTCGGCACGAACATCCCTTTCGCATCCTGCAGTTCATACAGGAGGTCGAGCGAAAGCTTTGTATCATCATCGGTCTCACCCGGCAGCCCGATGATAAATGTGCAAAACGGATACCAGTTATTGCGGTTCAGCACCTCCATGCCCTTGAGGACGACGTCACGCCACTGTTGGGCTTTGTATGGATAGGCCTTGCCCTTCATGAACTGGTCAAAAAGTCGCGGACTGCCTGTTTCGAGCCCGATGATCGGGTCGATCACGCATTTGTTGGGGTCGGTCGAGTCTGGATGATGCAGATGCGAAAAAGGAACAACATGCGGCGTCAGCCTCTCGATCAGATCGGGGTGCCGCACGACCGGTGCCATCGTAATATGCGATGTTTGGAGCGTCTCGATGCCGGGAACGGCCTTGACCGATCTGAAAAGGTGGATCAGCGCATCGGTATTTGGGGTAAAGTTCGCTCCCTGCTCGTAGAGGAACATGTCCTCGGACGCGAGCATTACCTCCGTCGCGCCTTCCGCGGCGTTGACGCGCGTGCTGGCGAGAATGTGCTCCATCGGAAAGCTCCGGCCAACCTTGGTCGCCGGCGAGCAAAACTGGCAACCGCGGCCGCAGCCCCGTGTGATCTCGACCACGCCGAATGTCGACCGGTGTTCTACGATCGGGATCTCTTCGACAGTCGGCTGGTCGGTCTTTGGGATCTTGATTATCCGCTCGAGAGACGGATCGCCAGCCATGATCCGCTTGAAAAGATCCGACCAAACGCGCTCGATCTCGCCGTCGATCAGGTAATCGACATTAAAGTCGTCGAGCCGACCGGCCTTCTCGAGCTGCCACGCTCCGGGCCCACCGATAACGATCTTTGGCCGGTATTTACGGAGGATCGGATGCTGCACGATCTTCATGAACTCCGCAGCATTGACCGGCATCAGGTTCTCGCCCGCGAGCTTTGAATAGACATCTGTGGCGTAACTTATGCCAAGCGGATTGTGCGCATGAATGCCTACAACCTTCGTTTCCGGGCCGACGAACCTGTCGAGATACTCGTGATAGCACGTCACGACATCCGACTCGTCATATTCGCGCAAGAGCAGCGACTCGACCACGCGTATGCCGTTTGGTACGTACTTGGCGCGGCCGTCCGGCCACGATTCGCAAGCCAGCGCATCGGGATGGATGAATTTCTTGCCGTATTTGGACGGAATACCGGCTGACACCATCTGCTGCCAGATACTGTGTTTCCATTCGCTGGCCTCGCTCGCCGAGGCGGTCAATACTATCTTTGGTGAACCCATGGATGCGTGTCGCGAGAGATTTATTTGTCGCTATTCTAATGGTTTAGCGGCGAATTGCAAGGATTAAGTTCACGGTTCATTCTTACAGTTTAGGTGGGTCTCTCGCGTGCACCGCTGTGCTAGAATCTCATCGACGGGAAACGCGTTTTCGCAGATGGCCACGGGCATCATAATCCACATCACGGTCGGCAGCGAGAAACGCACCGAATTCTTCTCCGAGGAGCGCGTCCGTATAGGCTCGGACGAAACCTCTGACCTCCAGATCCACATGCCAGGCACGGGAAGCCGCGGCCTCTATTTCGAGATCGAGAACTCTGACGGGATGTATCGTATCCTCGAATTTGACGACGCTCTAGACCTCAAGATCAACGACAATCCGATTCGCCGCTACATCGCCATCGCCGACGGTGACGTCATCACGATACCTGGAAACGACATCTCGTTTTCGTTCTTCTCGCTCGAGACGCGCTCGGCGCTGATCACGACAAATCGGGATCAACCGCATATATCGCGATTTATCGAGGACGCTGCTCTCGAGGCTGCGGGTTCGGCAAAACGGGACGACGCCAAGGCATTTTTAAGAGAATTCGTCCGCGAGCTGTTTCGCGAGATCACGTGGACGACGAAGCTGATAACACTGGTCCTCCTCGCGGCGTTCATTACGGGGATCCTTTACATCGGATTTGCTCTCAGCAGCGAGCTGCGCCAAAGCCGTCAACAGTCCGAGCTGCAGAGCCAGGTCATCAAGGACCTCGAGAAAAAGCTCGGCCAAACGAGCGACCAGATCGGCGAGCTTGATAAAACGAATAAGGACCTGATGAAAACGGTCTCGCTCGCACCTAATCTTCGCGTGGCGTACGGCAGCGGTGTGTGTCTCATCGTCGGGCTTTACGACCTTGTCGATAAAAAGTCGGGCAAAGTCTTGCGTTACGCCGATCCTCAGTCGATGCGGCCAAATCCGTATGAACCTGCTCCATCAGAGGAGCCGGGATCCCAAAGCGGACAGCCTCAGATCGGCCTCACTACCGAGGGCAACGGTTCGACCGTCGAGTACGATTTCATCGGGACGGGATTCCATGCGGGCGGCGGTTATATCGTCACCAACCGCCACGTCGTCCAGCCGTGGGAGGAGGACGATCAGGTCAAGCAGATGATGCAGGCCGCGAACGGCCGAGCTAGGCTGAAGCGGCTTGTCGTCTACTTCCCGAATTTTGCACAGCCGTTTCCCTTCAAAGTACGTCAGTTGGGAGCGCATGAGGACCTCGCTGTCGGGGTCATCGACCCCGCGATGATGCCCACTGACATTCCGACGCTGCCTCTCGAGATCGACGTCGAGTCCGCCGCGATCGGAAAGACTGTAGTTACGATGGGCTATCCTAGCGGGCCCGATCGTTTGCTCGCCATGGTCGACGACGACGAAGCAAAATCGATCAATCAGCGTTTTGGCAATTCCCGCCAGAACCTCATCAACTTTCTGGCGCAGTCGCAAAAGATCGTTCCTCTCACGACGCAGGGCCTCATCACAGACCTCGACGCGCGCCGCATTGTCCATGACGCAAAGACCGCCGAGGGCGGGTCGGGAGCACCGCTCTTTGGACAGGCCGGGAAGGTCATCGGCGTAAACTTTGGCGTGTTCACCGAGAATACTGCCGCCAACATGGCGGTGCCGATCCGCTTCGCGATCGAGCTGTTGAAAAAGGCCGGATGGACAAGTCCCGAGGACCTGCAAAAAGCGGCCGATGAAGGGCAGGTCACGGCGTCGGGCAGCAACTCGAACGCCAACTCGGCAAAACAATAACTCACGTCAGGCAACGGGCTCGTTGCGGGCGTTGATCGTCGTCTGCTCAGCCATAAGCATCTTTTCGCCGCAGTTCGGATCGGCTTCGTGTTCCGCCATTTTCGGCTTTGGCAGCATGAGGCTCGCGATCAACGCCAGAAAACACACGAGAACCACTACAAGGAACACTGGGTGAATTGCGGCGGCCATGGAGTCCTGCAACACCGGAAGCACACCAGCCGGAAGCGATGCCTTGGCACTCGGCTCGATTAGGGCATTGGGGTTGGAGGCCAGACTTTGCGCCTGATCAGGCGAGAGCACCCCGCCACTGGTGGAAGCTTTGATCAGTTGCGACGCTAGGCCCGCCGTCAAAACCGCCCCCATGATCGCGACGCCGAGAGCTCCGCCAATGGCTCGAAAGAACTGGTTAAGGGACGTCGCCGTTCCCAGATCCGAGCGTTCTACGGCTTGCTGCACCGCGATAAGGAGCGTCAACATCGTCAAACCGAGGCCGGCTCCAATCAGCACCAGATCGAAGTAAAGCCAAAACGTAGGCATGGACCTTTGAAAGCTTGCGAGCATCATGAACCCGCCGCCCATCACGATAAACCCGAAGATCGTGATCACGCGATAGCCGATCTTGAGCATCAACCGGCCCACGATAACCGACATCGATACCCAGCTCAACATCAGCGGCGTCAGAAGCGAGCCGGCCTGTGTGGCGGTCATTCCGAGCGCTCCCTGAGCGAAAAGCGGTATGTACGAGATCCCGCCAAACATTGCGATACCCGCAAAGAATCCCGCGATAGTCGATACGGCGATCGTCCGATTCCTAAATAGCCGAAACGGAATTATCGGGTCCTTTGCCCGCATCTCGATAAAGACAAATATGCCGAGCAGGACCACGGAGCTCACGAGCAGGGCGAGGTTCTCCGAGTTGAAGAGTGTAGCGATCGATCTCCCGCCCTCGACGAGTGCGAGCATTAGCAGACTTATCGCCAGCATCAAGGTCGCAGCTCCCAGATAGTCGATCGTTGGCTTTTGGGTCCGCTTTGGCTCCTTAAGCGCGAACCCGATAATAATTGCCGCCGCTACACCGATCGGAAGATTGATAAAAAATACCCACCGCCAGGAGAGCTGATCGGTAATAAAGCCGCCGAGCACCGGCCCGACCACGCTCGAAAGGCCCCAAACGCCGCTGAACAGGGCCTGCATCTTCGCACGCTCTTTCAGGGTGAACGTAT
>DASYKW010000084.1:0-3199 GCA_035995005.1 Pyrinomonadaceae bacterium | reverse complement strand
GGTGTCAAGGACCGTCTTAAAGGCCATCTTGGCAAGTTTCCACGTGCGGTCCCAGTCGATCTTACCGCCCTCGTCGCGACCCATGATCTTGTCAACAAAAAGCTTGCGAAAGTCCTTGCCCTCACGACGCAGCATGAATTCTTTTGCGTACGGTTTGGCCGTCTCAAAGAAGTTAAATTCAGGATCGGTGACGATGCCGATGCCCTCGAGCGTCATCAGGGCCCGCATAATGTAGGTGAAATTTGACGGCAGTCGAAACGGATAGTCATACATCACGTCGGCGAGATCGTAGGTAAGCTCTTTAAAGTTGACGTCCTTGAGCTTGAGGTTGAAATGGAACTCAAACATCCTCTCCACCACCGGACGGATCGTCCGCGGATCGGTCCCCGGCTTGAGAAAATCGAGCTCGATCAGGTCCTCGGCTATGCCGCCCGGGTCTTTGCTGACGACGTGGAAGAATGCGTCGATCATCTTCGCCTGAAGTTCGGGTGTGATCCGGCCGACCATTCCGAAATCAAAAAATGCGAGCCGACCGTCAGGCATCACGAGCAAATTGCCCGGATGAGGGTCCGCGTGAAAAAATCCGTCCTCGAGGAGCTGTTTGAGATACGTTTTGATGAGAAGCCGGTTGACCTTGGCAGATGAGATGTTTTGTCGGGCCTGCTCCTCGAGATCGGTGACCTTTGTGCCGTGGATGAATTCCATCGTCAACACCTTCGCCGATGTAGCTTCCCAGTAAATGGTCGGAACGTGAATGTTGGCCCAATTCTTAAAATTCTCGCGAAAGCGCTCGGCGTTACGTCCCTCGGCCGCGTAATCCATTTCCTCGTGGATCGTCACGTCAAATTCGCGCAGCATCCCGGCCCAATCGGCATTTTCGTTGAGCTGCGGAAACCGCTCAGCGAATTTTGCGACCTTCTTCAGAATGACGATGTCGCCGGCAATGGTCGCCTCAAGATTCGGCCGCTGGACTTTCACCGCGACCTCTTCGCCGGTCTTTAGCCGCGCCCGGTAGACCTGACCGAGAGAAGCAGCGGCGACGGGCTCCAGCTCGAATTCGTCATAAACCTCGTTGATCTTACGTCCGAGTTCATGCTCGATGCGTGCAAAGGCGACATCATTTGGGAAGGCTGGAACCTGATCGACAAGCGTGCCTAATTCCTTTACGAATGGCAGCGGCAGTAGGTCGGCCCGCGTGCCCATCGATTGTCCGATCTTGATGAATGTAGGGCCGAGCTTTATTAGTTTTTCCTTGAGCCAGAGTGCCTGCCTTTCCTGATTTGCATCCTTGCTTGTCGCATTCCCGACGAAGAATCGCCGAAGCAGCCGCATCGTCATGTCAAAGACCCAGAAACGAATCGCGTATAGGCTCTCACCGTAAACCGCCGCACGCGTCAATTCATAAGCGCGGTCGAGACGGGCCTGCAGGCGTTTCTGGAAATGCTTTCGGTGAACGTCGTATTGATCTAGGTAAAGATAAAGCGATAGCATCGCGATAACTCGCGATATCTGAAATAGTCGCAAATAGCCCTTGAGCCCGTGATATCGGCCCTCGATCTTTTTCTCAACTTGCTCGAGACCACGCTCCTCAGCAATGCGTTGCTCGTTGGAGACCTGCTTTGAGACTTCAAGATCCCCCGCCGCCACAAGCAGGCCGTGGCCGTTCGACGGCGGAATATCCACCACATTCTCCCGAGCTTTTATAGCGATCTCGTCCATTTATTAAGCGACTTCCTGGCCAAATTGCAGCATGTAGCCGTTGTTGTCATACACGGCAAATTCGCGCATGCCCCACGGAAACGTTTCGATGTCATAGCAAACGCCTGCTTTGTCCTTTACTTTCAGCCACATCGCCTCGACGTCGTCGGTCGCGAAATAGAATGTGCCGGTAAACCCGATCTTGTCGTAGGGCGTGTGGTCGTTCGGCTTTGCGAGCATGATCTCGACGTCATCTATCGAGAGTGCGGCCCATCCCCATTCGTCGTTTGATTCGGCAAGGGTGAAACCCAAAACACTCGTGTAAAAGTCGATTGTGCCCGCCAGATCCTCGGTCCAGAGCATCGGCTTCAATCCCATTATTTTCATAACACCGCCAGCATGTTCCTTACGCCCTTGTGTTCGAAATAGTTCCTCGCACGCGCGACATCGGTCGCGATCTGGACCTTTAGCTCGTCGATGCCGCTGAACTTCTTTTCGTCGCGGATGCGGTGCAAAAATCGCACTCGCAGTGCGTCGCCATACAGATCCCCGTCAAAATCCAGCACGTACGTCTCGATCGACGGCTCGGACTCCGTGCCAAAGGTCGGCCGCACGCCGATATTCGTCACGCCCCGTCGCCACGCTCCGTCGATAAGCGTAGCGGTCGCGTAAACCCCGTAGCGAGGGATGACGCGATTGTGGGGCTTGAGATTTGCGGTCGGAAAGCCGATCGTGTGCCCTCGCCTGTCGCCGCGAATTACAACGCCCTCGACGCCGTACGGGCGGCCGAGCATGCGCCGGGCAAGATTGACGCGACCTGCTGCGAGGAGCTCGCGGATCCGTGACGAGCTGACCCGCTGCCCCCTGATCTGCACCTCATCGACCTCGTATGCAAGAAAATCAAGCTCACCGCTCATCCGCCTGAGCATCTCAATGTTGCCGCCACGGCCCTTGCCAAACGCGAACCCCTTGCCCAAATAGACTTCCATTGCATGCAAGCGGTCGTGAATGACGCTCAGTAAAAAGTCCTCTGCAGGCTGGCCCGCAAATTCGCGAGTAAATTGCACGACGATCGCCTGCTCGATGCCGAGGAGCTCGAGATTCGCGAGCCTTTGGTCCAGTGTCTGTAAGAGCGGCGGTGCGGACTCAGGATGCAAAACGCTGCGCGGATGCGGGTCGAACGTGATCGCCGTTGCGACCGCGTTTACAGCTCGAGATCGCTTGACGACCTTCTGCATGATCGCCTGATGACCGAGATGCAGCCCGTCAAAAACGCCAAGCGTCAGCACTGTCGGCTTTGCAATGTTGGCGTTCTCAAGGCCGTGAAAGATTCTCATCTATAAGAAAAATGGTATGCGACGAGCCGTCTTAGCGCAAAAGTATGTTGGAGTACGTTCAAATGTCTAGTGCACTTACTACAATCTCTCTAAACGATGCTGTGTCATCGGGAGGAAGTATGGCAACGAATACAGACAAAGGATTTAGAAAGGGGTCCGTGGCC
>DASYKW010000083.1:0-5376 GCA_035995005.1 Pyrinomonadaceae bacterium | reverse complement strand
TTGGCGTGCACGAGTGGATACAGGACGTGTGCCGACGCTTTGCAAAGGAAGGTTATATGGCGATCGCTCCGGCACTTTATTCGAGGCAGGGCGACGTGCACCATTTGCCCGATCCGCGTGATCTGAATACCAAGATCTTTTCGCAGATACCCGACACGCAGTCGATGTCCGACCTCGATTCCACGCTCGCATGGGCGGACAAGAATAGCGGCAATATCAAAAAGGCCGCGATCACCGGATTTTGCTGGGGCGGACGAATTGTCTGGATGTACGCCGCCCACAACCCAAAGCTCAAGGCCGGTGCCGCCTGGTACGGACGCCTCACTCCGACGCCGAATTCACCCGTCAATCAGGCCCAGCCGACAACACCGATCGATCATGTCAGCGAGATGAAGGTGCCGATCATCGGCTTCTACGGCGGCCTCGACAAGGGTATCACCGTCGAATCGGTCACACGCATGCAGGAGGCCCTAAAGAAAGCCAAGTCCAAATCCGACATCGTCCTGTATCCGAACGCCGACCACGGATTCTTTGCCGATTACCGGCCAAGCTACAACGAGCAGTCCGCCAAAGACGCCTGGCCAAAGCTGCTGGCGTGGTTTAAGAAGAACGGTGCTAAATAAGATGGCTGGAAACCTACAACTCGTTTACACGCTGCTTTGCGATGACGTTCGCATCGAGATGGGCAATAAGATCTCGCTGATGGGCATCTTTCAAAACATAATGGTCGAGCAGATGCCCGTCTCGCTGATCAAGTTTGCGGTCATCAATCATTGGCAGGGCAGCGGCAGCCACGAGACCGAGGTCCGCATCCTCTCACCCGACAAAGCGAATCTCGTCGTCACCTCTCAGCCGACAGCCATCGAGCTCGCCGAGGGCGGCTTTACCGACAACGTGAGCTTCTTTGTGAATGTCGTATTCCAAAACGCCGGCACATACTGGATCCAAACCATCGCCAACGCCGTCGTCCTCGAGGAGCTCCCGCTCATCGTCACCGACCAAGCCAACCTCAACTCCACCGGCCCCGCCGAGGAAATAAGCGAAACTGTGAATTAGTCGGGTTTGAGTTCGCCTCGGGAGACGGGGAGCGGGACGGCGATGTTGTAGATGGCGGCGGAGTCTACTGAAAGGTCTTTGGTGCCGGTGACGCCGCGGAATTTGGCGGTGAAGCGATAGGTGGCCTTGACGTCGGGACGGCGATAGCTGAATTCGCCGGTGATGCCGGTCATGAGTGTTGTCAGCGTCTTTGTCTGGCCGTTATCGCCGACGACGGCGACCTCGACCTCGCAGCCCGGCACGCTCGTACCGTCCTTGTAAAAGACGCTCCCGCGAATTACCACCTGACTGCCTCGGTCGATCATCAGGATAAGGCTGCTGCCAAGCTCGCGGATCTTGCCGGGCTTGACCTCGACGTCATATTTGACGCCGGCGGCGTAGCCTTTGGCATCGACGACAAAGTTATACCTGCCGGCCGCGAGCCCGTCGAGGATGAATTCGCCTTTGTTGTTAGAGTGCGTTGAGCTGAGGTCTTTGGAACCCTGGCGTGCGGTGATCGTCGCTTCCGCGATGGTCTCTCCGCGGAGGTTGCGGACCTTGCCTTTAACGCCGCCGGTTTGGGCGTGAGCAGTGAGCAGTGAGCAGTACGCGGTGAGCAGTACGAGGGCAGCTACGCTGAATGATCTTCTAGTTTTGGGCATGCAATGACGTCTCGGGGAGAGATGCTCGCATTTCGGCGGCAACATCATTGATGATGTCATCAAGCGTTCGGGTTGGCTCGTAACCGACCAGCCGCTTGGCCTTGTCGAGAGCAGGAACGCGTCGCTGCATGTCTTCAAACCCATCGCCGTACACCTGATCGTACGGCACGAATCGCACTTCGCTCTTGCTTCCAGTCAGCTCGATCGCACGCTTTGCGAGGTCGTTGATCGTCACCTCAGCCTCGTTGCCAAAGTTGATCACCTGACCAAAACACGCCGGCGTCTCGAGGACCTTTGTGAGGCCGTCGATGATGTCCGTGACATGGCCAAAGCATCGTGACTGTGTGCCGTCGCCGTGGACCTCTATGGGCTCGTTATTCAATGCCGCCTGCACAAATCGAGGCACGACCATCCCGTACTGACCCGTTTGGCGAGGCCCGACGGTGTTAAATAGCCTTGCGACAACGACCGGAAGCCGCGTCTCTTTAAAGTGTGCCAGGGCGAGGAATTCGTCGAGCGTCTTTGCACACGCGTATGCCCAGCGATGCTTATCCGTCGCACCCGTCAACAGATCGTCGTCCTCTCTAAATGGGACCGAGTAGCCCTTACCGTAGACCTCGCTGGTCGACGGGATGAGGACGCGTTTGCGGTACTTCGAACACCGGCCGAGCACCACATCCGTCCCGTGAAAGATCGTCTCGATCGTCTTTACCGGCTGCTCCATGATGAGCCGCACGCCCACGGCACTAGCCATGTGATACACGCGGTCGGTCTCGCGGATCAGCTCCTCCATCAACTCGGCGTTGAGGACCGTGTCGATGATCAGACGAAAGTTCGGATTCTCCTCGAGGTGCTCGACATTGGAATATCGACCAGTCGAGAGATCGTCGATCACCGTGATCTCCTGACCCTCGGCGATCAGCCTGTCCGCAAGATGGCTGCCGACAAATCCGGCTCCGCCTGTGATAAGTATCTTCATGAAATTTGTTAGGCGTTGACGCTGTGGCCGATAACGCCTTTGAAATAGTCGACCGTCTTTTTTAATCCCTCGGCGAGCGGTATCTTCGGCTCCCAGCCGAGAAGGCGTTTTGCACGCTCGATATTTGGCTTTCGCTGTCTCGGATCGTCCTGAGGCAGCGGCAAATGCTTGACGCGAATGTCCTTGCCGACAGTGAGACCGACCTGCTCGGCGAGCTCATTCATTGTAAATTCGCCGGGATTACCCATATTCACCGGCTGGTGGATCTCGTCAATATCGTCGGCCTCCATCAGCTTGATAAAGCCGTCGACGAGGTCCGTAACAAAGCAGAACGAACGCGTCTGAGAACCGTCACCGTAGATCGTGAGTTCGTCACCACGAAGGGCCTGGACGACGAAATTCGACACGACACGGCCGTCGTTCTCAAGCATCCGTTCGCCGTAAGTGTTGAAAATACGGACGATACGCGTATCGACGTGGCCTTGTCGATGATAATCCATCATGAGCGTCTCGGCGACGCGTTTGCCCTCGTCATAGCAGGATCGAAGGCCGATCGGGTTTACATTCCCCCAATATTCCTCGGTCTGCGGATGCTCTAGCGGATCGCCATAGACCTCGCTCGTCGATGCTTGCAGGATGCGAGCCTTGACCCGTTTCGCCAGGCCGAGCATGTTGATCATGCCCATGACATTCGTCTTGACGGTCTTGATCGGGTTGTACTGATAGTGAATAGGCGATGCCGGGCACGCGAGATTGTAGATCCGGTCGACCTCAAGCAGGATCGGCTCGGTCACGTCGTGACGCACGAGCTCGAACCGCTTGTCGTCCATCAAATGCTCGATGTTCTCCTTACGCCCGGTAAAGAAATTATCGAGGCAAATGACCTCGTTACCCTCACTCACAAGTCGTTCGCACAGGTGCGAGCCAATAAAACCGGCTCCGCCGGTCACTAATATACGCATATTGAGTCGAAATAAAGGCTCAGGACATTTTACCGCAGATAAACGCAGATGACGCAGATAAAGAGTAGACCCGTATTTAGAACGGGTGTAACAGGCGTATCACCTTAACAGGGTTAACACCTTTCCAGGGTTAACACCTTACCAGGGTTAACACCTTACCAGGGTTAACATCTTTACGATCGTTCCAGGGTTTCTACCTCAGATATCGTTCAAAGAAAGTGAGTATTCGTTCGTACTCATCGGTCCAGCTCTCAGGACGCACAAATCCATGATTCTCCGCCGGGTAGAACTGTTCCTCGAAATACTGTGTCTTGCCAAGCCGAATGAGTTTCTCCGTCAATTGCATCGAGTCCTCGACATGAACGTTGTCGTCCACGATGCCGTGCAGGATGAGAAGATGCGTCTTCAGGCCGTCGGCGTAAGAGATCGGCGACGAACGCTTGTAAGCCTCAGGATTTTTGTCGGGATAGCCAAGCCGTTGAGCCGTGTAGACGGGCGATGAAGCGTAGTAATTCTTCCAGTCGGCGACGGGTCGCAACGCGGCAGCAGCCGCGACCTTCTCAGGGTTCCTAAACGCCAGCATCTCGGCCATAAACCCGCCGTAGCTCCCGCCATAGACCCCAACCTTTGCCGCATCGATACCGTAATTCTTGATCATGAAGTCGATCGCATCGATGTGATCGTCGTAATCCTTCCCGCCGAGAAAGTCGTACACATCCGTCCGCCACTCCCGCCCGTAGCCCGCCGACCCGCGATAATCGATGTCCAGCACGACGTAGCCCTTCTGTGCAAGAAGCTCGTTGAACATGAATTCTCGGTAGTAATTGTTCCAACCGTTGATCGTGTTCTGTAGATATCCCGCACCGTGGACAAAGATCACCATCGGATATTTTTTCTTCCGATCATGACCCGCAGGAAGGTAGACCTTTGCCTTAATCTGCTTATTGTCGCGAGAGGGAATGTCAACGAATTGTGGGATGGTCGGCACAAGAGCCTTAAACGACTCGGGCACTGTCGCGGAAAGTTGGCGAGGTTGGTTAGCTCCCTCGCAGATTAGACAGATTTTTTGCGAATAGACATCGTCTGGAGCATTCCATTGTGAGCGACTGTAGATCAGCACCGGGGCGATTTGCTGCGTCTCATCCATCTGGGGTGAAACCAGCATTCCGCCTCGGCCAACGGAAGGTAGTTCCACTTCAGTGCCATTCGATGTTATGACGACAAACCGCCGTTCAGATGTGTTCCCCGGACCTCTGTTGACCAAGTACACTATCTGATCGCCGCCTGGTAACCACTTGGCCCATTCAACTTGCCAGCGACCTCTCGTCGTCGGCTTGATATCAACCTTGCCTGAGTAACCCGCATCGGTCGGATTGCCGCCGCTAGTTGGCGGGATATTCGCGGGTGCGTTCTTCTCCAGTGTCGCGAGATAGATGTGGTTGTAGCCGTCCTTTTCGGAGCAGAAAAGGAGCTGTGCGGGGTCCTTTGGATTGGGCTCAAAGATCGCCGATAACGACGCCTGCCATTTGTCGTCAGTCTCCTCGATAACAAGTATCTGCTGCTCGTCCTTGCCGCCGGCGTTGTGGATGTAGAAAAGCTGCCGCCGCTTTGTGTCCTTGTCGTTGCGGTCGATGATCAGGCTGCGATTGTCGGCCGCCCATTTCAGCCCGCGGAAGTAGCTATTGCCTTCCGACTTTGGCAGCTTGATCTCAAACGGGTTGTCACGACTGCCGTCGGT
>DASYKW010000082.1:0-5739 GCA_035995005.1 Pyrinomonadaceae bacterium | reverse complement strand
TGGCAAACTGGGTTTCCGGCGTTACTGCTTGGTTGTGCTCAAAGTCCTTATAGCCGAGGCCTTTGATAAAGATGATCTTGTCGTCCTTAACGATCACGAGCGACATTCCGGGAATGCCCAGTTCCTTGCGGCGAGCCTCGGTCTTCTCCTCGATCGCCTGTAGGCCTTTGGAATAGTCGGCGGCGACTTGTCCGGAAGCCCAGCCAACCTTCTGCGCGTGTATCGGTAGGGCCGCAGCCGTAATCGAGAGGAGCAGGAGAAACGAGGCGAGCACTCTTAGGTTCTTTCGGATCATGATGTTTTTACAAAGGTTGTTCGATGCTGAGATACGCAGTGGGGAACGCGAAAGTTCGACTTGAAAGCCAAAATTAAGTCTCTACAATCTACAGCAGATGTCCGAAAACGTACGCACCGATTTGAGCGTGACGGCTCAGATCAACCTTTATTACGATCTGTATGTCCCGGACGGCGCCGCCAACGCTCCGCTTCTAATCGCCGTTCACGGTTACGGCGCTCATAAGCGTTATATGATGCGCGAGGCCCGCAGCGTCGCGCCGGACAATTTTGTTATCGCCTCAATTCAAGCCCCGCATCCGCATTTCCGGCGGACGGACGACGGTTATCGGGTCGGCTATGGCTGGCTCTCGGACAAAAGATCTGAGGAGTACGTGCGGCTGCATCACAAATTCGTGATCGACGTGATCGACCATCTCGACGATGAGGGGCTGATAGAGCGATCACACATATATCTCTACGGATTCTCGCAGGCATGCGCATTAAATTTCAGATTCGCCTTTACCTATCCCGACGTCCTCGCCGGCGTGATCGGTGTCTGCGGCGGCATTCCCGGCGATCTTGATTCGAACGCGATCTACAGGCCTTTCGATGCCGAGACCTTCTACCTTTACGGCGATGACGACGAATTCTACACGCAAGAGCAATTCGCCGGCTTTAATTAAAAACTCGCAACCATGCTCCCCAACTACCGCTCAAAGCACTACGCCGCAAAGCACGAGATAACTGAGGAAATGCGTGTCGATAGTCGGAATTTCTTACAGAAGCTCTAGTTAAGTCTTACCTTTCGTATCTCCGAAGTGTCCTGTAGTTCTGCGGGCAGTGTGATCTGCGGGACCTCGTCGCCAGTATCGCCGAGGACCATCAGGACCTTGATATCGTCTTGCTTTAGCTTGCCGATAGCAGAGCGTGGGCCGTAAACGGTAAATGAGACGGTCTTGCCGGGAAAACCGGGGGCCGAAAGCATGAATGTTCGCTCGACGCGTTTTTCCCCGATACGGACAAAGACATCAACCACAGTATTGAAGACCGCGGCTTTGGGATCTGCGGCCTTTACCGCTATCTGTCGTGCGGTGAATCCGTCCTTTTTGCCTGAGACGTCGACCGGATCGGTCGAGACAAAATCCATGGTCTTTACCAAGCTCGCCGGCCCGCGAACTCGCACTCGCGGCGGGACGGCTGTGGCCGAGTAGACGTCAAATCCCTCAGCAGGCTTGCCGGTTGTTTGCGGATCGACCTCGACGTCCTTTTCCTCGACGGCCTCGAGATTTACGGCGATCCTACCCGGCTGCACCTCGGTGAGCTTCACACCTTGCGGCAGATTGACGTAGACGTTGTCGGGCGAGAGCGACACAACGCGGTCGCCCGGCGGAATGTCCGTAAGATCGAGCGTCGCGGTCAGGTCGTTTCGATTCAGCTGCTCGAGTTTGCGCTTGTCGCCTGAGAGGACAATATCGACATCCGAGATAAGCTGATTGGTGATCTCGGCGTTATTTGAGATCGACGGAACGAGCTGAACTGTGAAACGCTTGACGGTCGGCGTGCTAAGACCGGTAACACCAAACCAAAGCGCAAACGTGATGACGAGCGCGACGAGCTTCAGGCCCCAGTCTTCAAAAAAGACCTTGCGAAACAGGTGTTTGGCAAAGAGTTTCCGTGCCATTCAGCTTAGATGATCTCCGTGCCTTCGGGATTCTCCGCGGCGAAGTTCTGGTCGCGTCGCGCCTCGACCAGTGGAATTTCAAGAGCATCGAGCAGTAATTTTCGCACGGCGGTCGGGTCAATATTCCGGCGGACATTCCCGCCCTCTACATAGGTGATGAGACCGGTCTCCTCGGAAACAACTAGTGAGATCGCGTCAGTGCCCTCGGTGATACCGATCGCCGCCCGATGCCGCGTACCCAGCTCGCGAGAGATCTCCGGATTCTTCGTAAGCGGCAGGAAGACGCTGGCCGCGGCGAGACGCTCGTTGCGTATAACCACCGCGCCGTCATGCAGCGACGTCGCAGGATTGAATATCGTAACCAGCAAGTCGTAGCTGATATTTGCGTCGAGCTGCACGCCAGAGTCGATGAAATTCCGAAGGCCGATATTGCGCTCGATCACGATGAGAGCACCTGTCTTCTCTGACGCTAGAGTCGTAACGGCGAGCACGATCTCGTCGTAAACGCTCCCGCCAAATTGCCCACGCTGCCGCTTTAGAATAGGAAATCGCAGACGGCTAGCGAAGTAGATCAGGGCCTGACGTATCTCGGATTGAAACAGGACGATGATCGCGATACCGATAAAGCCCACCGCATACCGCAAGACGAATTCAAGGGTAGATAGTTCGTAGACAGCGGCGATCCAGTAGAGAAGCCCGATGATGACCATTCCGATGACCGTCGGGACCGCTCGTGTGCCGCGCAGCAACTTGAGCACGACGTAAACAATGACAAATACGAGCACGATGTCGAGGACATTGCGCAGCGTGT
This sequence comes from Pyrinomonadaceae bacterium, assembly GCA_035995005.1. Taxonomy (GTDB): domain Bacteria; phylum Acidobacteriota; class Blastocatellia; order Pyrinomonadales; family Pyrinomonadaceae; genus OLB17. The sequence continues at coordinate 2,971 of DASYKW010000082.1, read as the reverse complement.
TTATCGTCGGTATGAGCGAAGTGGTATCCACGGCTATCAATAAGATAACACCGCTTTGCATCGCAAACCGGAAGAATCAATCGATCCGGTGGACGGAATTAGACCTCGAATGGGATCTCGGCGTTTTGGAGGACGCGCAGCTCATTGCGTGAGACGCGCTCGAGGAGGTCCTGGTCGTCGAACATCTTGATAAGGCCATTTACCGTGGCGTATCGCGGCTCGTCGGCGAGCGCGACCGGGAGGTTGATAAAGCCGCGCATGTACTGGTCGATTCCCTCGAGCAAGGCTCCGCCACCGGTGAGGATCACGCCGCGATCATAGATGTCCGCGGCCACCTCTGGACGAAGCTCTGTAAGCGTATCCTTAACTCGAACTGCGATGCGGCGAACAATGCCCTCGACTATAGGAAAGACTTCACCCGATGTGATCTCGACAGCGGCGGGACTACCCGTTTGGACATCGCGGCCGCGGACCTCGATGACCTTTGAAATGTCGTCCGGCAAAAACGTTGATGCGAAGGTGGTTTTGAGCATCTCGGTCGTCTCGTCGCCTACCTGTAGTCCTCGATGCCGCCTGAGGTGTGTAGCGAGACTCTCGTTGATCGCATTGCTGCCGTAGCGCTCGGACGTTGAATGAACAACAGTGCCTTTTGCGATGATCGCGATATTGGTCGTCCCAGCTCCAATATCAACGACTGCGGTGGCGCGTTTATCGGACGGCGACACGCCTGCGCCGAATGCGGCGGCGAGTCCCTCCTCCATCATAAATACTTTTCCGATGCCAGCGTCATCTGCGGCGTTGATGAGCGCACGCTGCTCTACCTGTGTGACGTCAGAGACCATGCTCATCACCGCATGGATCGCTATGTTGGATCCGCCCGTTTTCGACTTTTTGACAAAGTGAGCGAGCATCTTTTTGGTACGCTCGAAATCGGCGACGACACCTCCGATCAACGGCGCACGCACGACGACATCACGGCCCTCGCGGCCTGTCATCTCCGCCGCTTCCTGGCCAAACGCCACGATCTCCTCGCTCATCTCATTGATGGCAACGAGCGACGGCTCGTCGAGGACGATCCCACGGCCTTTGACCGCGACTATCGTGCTCGCGGTGCCGAGGTCGATCGCCATCGAATCGGTGACGAGTTTCTTGAGGCTCTTTAGCATAACCGCGCTTGTCGGAGTTCGATTTGGATAATTATACGCCTAATTTGGACACGTATTCAGTAAAACGTCAAGCCCATTTCACCTCGAAAATGTTTACCGGCTGCTTGCGATTTTTGACTGTTAGCGGCTCTCGCCCGACCAGTGGAAAGATGTCGCCAGCTGCAGTTGCCGTTGCCTCGCTAATGAGTATCTGGCCACCCGAGCTATTGGACTCGAGGCGGGACGCGAGATTGACGGTGTCGCCGATTGCCGTGTACTCGGAACGCTTTTCCGAGCCGATGTAACCGACAGTCGCCTCGCCCGTATGAAGTCCGATGCCTACCGCGATCTGGCCGTAACCCTGTTCGAGGAGCTCTGGATTCAGAGTGAGCAGTCGCCGCTGCATCGCGACGGCGGTCATGACCGCGTTTACGGCATCGGCCGGTGTGGCCGTCGGTGCGCCGAAAAGAGCCATTAGGCCGTCGCCGATGTATTTGTCCAGCGTCCCGCCATGGTCGAAGATGATGTCCGACATCGCCGAAAAATAGTGGTTGAGCAAGCCGACGATCTTCTCTGGATTCTCGGTCTCGGAAATGCCCGTAAAGCCGCGAATATCGGCAAATAGCACGGTGATCGTCTGATTCGCGCCGCCCAGCTTGAACGAATCCGGATTCTCGAGTAGCTGTTTTACGACGTACTCCGGCATGAAACGGGCGTAATTCGCTCGGGCGACCTCCTCGCGAGCGAGGCGCTTATGCGCCTTGACGGTCTCTACAGTGATGGCTGCCTGAGCCCCGACGGCGCTAATGAGATCGAGGTGGTCGGGCCGGAATGCAGCAAAAGGATCGAGCCGGTCGGCGTAGAGCACTCCGTGAACGCCCGACGGCGTGATAAGAGGCGCACAGATGGTTGACCGAACGCCCTGAGAAACGATCGATTCTGCTCCCTGAAACTGCTCATCGGTCTTCGCGTCCTGTGAAAGGATCGCAACACGCTCGGTCACGACCTTTTTCGTGATCGTGCGGCTGACGGCAAGATTCTCGCTCAGCTTCTCGATACTCTTCTCGCGAACGCGCGCCGCGACCTGAACGAGCTCCCCCGTTTCGTCATCAATGAGAAGCGCGACCACCCGATCGGCAGGTGTGCCGCGAAAAATGAGATCGGTTGCGCGCGTAAAAAGCTCGTCAAGCTCGAGAACGGTGCCAAGCGTTTTGCTCATCTCGTACAGCAGCTCGAGGATCTTTGCCTTGCGGCGAAGGTCCTTTATCTCCTGCGGGGTGGCGACGGCAGACTCGAGAGACACATCCGACCGCGGCCCCATCAGCTCATTTACCGATACAGCAACTTGCGTGTGGCCGAGCGGTGAATCGTCAAAGCTCACTGTTTTGGGCTTTGCGATGCCGACTTGCGACGGTGAGCGAATCGGCGACAGATCGCGAGTGCTCTTCGCGTCGGCCTCGACGTGAAATTCGAGGCTGCTCTCCCCGATCATGATCACGTCGCCCTCGGCCAGCGTATGTTCAAGCTGCATTGTGCCGTTCACGAAGACGTGATTCACGCTGCGGAGGAGCTGGCCGTTCTCGACGTAGCCATCCACGACCCGAAAGTCGAGGCCGTCCATCTCGATAAAGGCATGCTTTCGAGAGACCCGGCGATCGTTGAGAACAACGTCGTTCTCTTTTGCGCGGCCGATGAGCCAGCTTTTGCCGGGGCGGATCTGGGTTTTCCACGTGCGGCCGGTGGCCTCTGTAATGTGCAGGAAGACGCTCAAGGTAGAGTCATTGTAAAGGTTAAAGCTCAAATGGTAAACGAGTCGCGACTCCGAT
>DASYKW010000081.1:0-57524 GCA_035995005.1 Pyrinomonadaceae bacterium | reverse complement strand
TCATTTCACGCAAGGCGCCAGTTAACCTATCGGTTGAGGACGAATGGTTGTTTAGCCACGAGTTCCGGAAGGAGATCCCGGCCGTTTCGATCGCCCTCCTGCGGAACGTGATCGCGACTCCTGACGGCTTGCTGTTTCGGGGTCATCGGCTATTAAAAGATTCGTTTGCCTTTCCCGAGAACTTTCGTGGGTGGAAAAGGCGCAGTGTGCTCAAGGCCTATGTGTCGAACTTGCTGTTGCGAAAGACGAAGGTGGTTGAGGGACCAGCGGTTTGGGTCACAGACGACTGGAGCACCGGTTACTTCCATTGGATAAGCGACGTCCTTCCGAGACTGTGGATATGCCGTGACCGTCTGGGATCCTCGACGCTTTTGCTGCCGCATGCATTTTCCCAAATGGGCTTTGTCCAAGAGACTCTGGCACAATTCAAGATAAGGGATATCTACTTCATACGTTCCGACGAGGTTTGCCGATGCAGCGAACTGTACTTGCCGTCACATGTAGCCCCTTCGGGTGATTTTGATCGCGAGGTAATGTTTGCGATAAGGGCCGAGCTTTTGACACTTTCGGGCGATGCAGTGAGGACAGGGCGCATTTACATTAGCCGCAGCCTCGCGCCAAAGAGACGGGTTACGAATGAGTCCGAGGTAATTGAGATACTAGAGAAGTACGGCTTTTCGGTAGTTATGGCGGAGAACCTGTCGTTTGACCAGCAGGTCAAGTTATTCAGCACAACCGCGTTTCTGGTAGCGAACCACGGAGCCGGACTCACGAACATGCTGTTCATGCCCCCAGGCGCCGCGGTACTTGAGTTCAGACATCGCGACGATAATTTCAATAACTGCTTTTTTAATATGGCATCGGACCTGGATCTAAACTATTACTATCAACTCTGTACCGCCGACTCCGATGATGATCCGCACCTGGCTAATCTCGAAGTGGATACTCACAAATTAGCGTCGAACCTCGAGTTGATCCTCGGACGGGCATGACACTGGCGGTGATCATTGTTACCTGGAATAGTGAGCGCGTAATCGGGGCGTGCCTGCAGTCTCTAGCGGCGGCAAGTGATGAGTACGAGGTTTGGGTTGTGGACAACAACTCGGCGGATGCTACGGTTGCGATCGTGGAGAATGAATTCCCTAGAGTAAGGCTGATCCAGAATACCGATAATCTCGGTTTCGCGAAGGCAAACAATCAGGCTATCGACAAGTCAGAGGCTTCGATGTTTCTGATCCTGAATCCCGATACGGTGGTAATGCCGGACACCATCTCGATCGCACTTAAAACATTTGAAGAGCTGCCGGATGTAGGAATGCTTGGGGTAAAGCTGCTCAATCGCGACGGATCACTCCAACCGTCCTGCTTTCGTTTTCCCGGTTTCTTTGTCAACCTGGCAGAGCAGTTAGCTCTTTACCGCATATTCGATCGCGGGAGGCGAGGCAGGGTATTTCTCTCAGCTTTCTGGGAGCACGATCACAAAAGGCCAGTAGACTGGATCATGGGTGCCTTCATGTTAGTCAGCCGCGCGACTGTCGAGAAGGCCGGTAAAATACCTGAAGAGTATTTCATGTACGGAGAGGACATGGATTGGTGTTTTCGGATCTGGCAGAACGGTATGAAAGTGTGGTTCACACCTGATGCCGGGATCATGCACATCGGAAACGATAGCGGCAATCAGATGCCGTCTGAGTGGGGGGTGCAAAAGCGTTGCGAGAGCAAATATAGTTTCTGCCGACGAAGTTACGGCGCCATTGTCACAAAATTCATCGAGTTCACGGACATGTGCGGGCATTCGCTAAGGCTCGCCTTCTACAAACTGAAAGGATCACGGGATGAGACGGTTCCCATGATCGTCGATCGGCTCAAAATAAGCCAAAGAGCTGCCGTTACCAGCCTTTTTCGTTAGACCATACTTGTGACAAACCGCATCTCCGTTATCATACCCAGTCGTAACTATGCCCGCTTTATCGCTGAGGCTATCGAGAGCGTTCTGTGTCAGACGCAGGCGGCAGACGAGATAGTGGTCGTGGACGACGGCTCGACAGACGAGACAGAAAGCGTGGTCGGACGCTTTCGATCGGCAGTCAGGTATATAAAACAGGCGGGTCAGGGTGTCAGCGTCGCGCGCAACAAGGGTGTTGCGGAGTCCTCAGGGAACCTTATAGCGTTCCTAGATGCAGACGATACTTGGGAGCCAGAAAAACTGGAAATGCAGGTAGCCGAGTTCGCAGATGATCCAACGGTGGGACTTGTTCACTGTGGCATGCGTGAATTCGACGATTCGACCGGTCAGACGCTTGGCTTCCACCTGGACGGTTGTGCGGGAGACGTCTCTGAGAGCCTCCTCCTTTGGGAGGAGCCATCGATCGTGGGTCCCGGCGGAACCATAATGATCACTCGCTCGGCCTTCGACATGGCGGGCGGTTACGATCCCAGGATCTCCGTTGGGGAGGACTGGGATCTCTGTTACCGCATCGCCCGGCATTATGCGGTCCGGTTTGTCCCGAAACCGCTCGTCAATTACAGAAACCACGGCGCAGCCGCTCATAATAACGTTAGCGGCATGGAGCTTGGTATGAGCATATTTTATGAGAAGGCCTTCGCCGAGGGCGGCGATATCCTGAATCTCAGGCGCAAAGCGTACGGGAATTTTTACAGCGTGCTGGCAGGATCGTACTTCCATGCCGGCCAATACGGCCCTTTTGCCCGCAACCTGCTCCTCAGTCTATGGAACAGGCCGGGAGGTATTGTCCGATTTGCCAAATTCCCGTTCCGTCGAATGCGCCAGGACTAATTTGCCGAAGAGTCTATACATTTGTTATTTCGGTATTAACGAGCCCTTGGTCCGAACGCAGGTGCTACCGTATTTGTTGGAGATCATTAAAGACGGAGTCGATGTAAGTCTCCTCACCTTCGAGCCGAATGAGCTCGCCGATGAGGAGCGGAGGATGATCGGGGAAGAGTTGGCGGCCGAGGGAATTGCCTGGCGGTCACGGCGATACCATAAGCGATTTTCAGTACTCGCAACGGCTTACGATGTAGTCACTGGGACGCAGGCGATTCGGCGTTGGATAAAGCGGGAAAAGTTCGACATTCTCCATGCCCGTGTTCATATTCCTATGCTGATGGCCGTGCTTGCGAGCAAGTTGTCGACGACTAAGCCCAAACTATTGTTCGACATTAGGGGATTTTTCCCTGAAGAATACACGGACGCTGGCATCTGGAAACGCGACGGCGGCCTTTATCGCCTCGTCAAAATGGTTGAGAGATGGCTGATGAAGCGCGCCGACGCCTTCGTTGTGCTTACTGAACGAGCACGTGAAATATTGTTTCCCGGTTCCACCGAATCGGGTTGTGACGAGCAAGGGCGGCCCATAGAAGTTATCCCATGCTGCGTCGACGTTGAGCGCTTTGCAGCCATTTCCCAAGCGTCAGCGGACGAGATGCGAGAACGACTTGGTATTGCCAAACGGTTTGTGATGGCATACGTTGGCTCGTTCGGCGGCTGGTACATGGCAGATGAAACCGCGGCCTTATTTGGCGAACTCAAGAAACTGAAGGAAAACGCGTTCGCCTTGATCTTGACTCAGAGCAAGCCGGAAATTATCCAACCGCTGCTCAGCGCAGTCGGGTATAACCCTACTGATCTTTGGATCGGCCAGGTGTCGTCCCGGGATATCCCCCGTTACTTGAGCGCGGCGGACGCGGCAGTCTCGTTTATTAAGCCATGCTATTCAAAACAGGCGTCATCACCGACCAAGAATGCGGAATATCTTGCATGCGGTCTTCCGATCATCGTAAACGATGGCATAGGGGACACGACACAGCAGATCACCGACGATCACACAGGGGTAGTGATCAATGAATTTAAGTCCGCATCGTATGTTAGTGCCCTGGCCGAATTGGACGACCTGTTAGCGGATCGAGATGCGGTCAGAGCCCGCTGTCGTGTCAGCGCGAATAACAGGTTCGGGTTGGTGGGCGTGGGCGGAGTAAGATATCGTAGGATCTACCGCTCGTTACTTGACCGCTATGACCTCTCATGCTGACCGAGAATCGACACGAAATCAAAATGCCGGATAGATACATCTGGCAGGAACAGAAATGTCCTGTTTGTGCCACGAGACCCACGAGATTTGTGGGTATGCGTGGCGGTAGAGCTCACCGCGAGAACCTCGGGGTGGAATGTGAGGTCTGGCAATGCCGGAAATGCCGATTGATAATGCCCAATCCGATGCCGATTCCGGCGGGTGGGCTAGGACAACACTACGACGTCGATACGGACGAGTATTTTCGGGCCCACGATAAGGAGGAGCAACTCGCGGGTGCCAGGGCGTTGATCTCAGAGGCTGAACAGATCCTTGGCCGGAAAGGGAAGTTACTTGACATTGGCGTGGGGCGCGGCAATATCCTAATCGCGGCGACCGATCTAGGATGGGCGTGCGAGGGTGTTGAGCCTTCTGAGACCTTTGCGGATTACGCTGCGAAACGTACTGGTGCCAAGATCTGGCGGGAACCGGTAGAGCGCTCATCCATTCCCGCCGGCGAATTTGATGTGGTAATTCTTGCGGCTGTGCTAGAGCATCTATACGATCCAGATCTCGTCATGGCCAAAATATCCTCAGTGATGAAACGCGGCGGTATATTGTTCTTGGACGTCCCGAACGAGCTTGGTCTTTACTTTCGACTCGGAAATCTGTATCAGAAACTTCGAGGCAGGGATTGGTGTGTAAATCTGGCGCCGACATTTGAACCGTTTCACGTGTTTGGCTTTGGTCCTCAGGCCTTGCGCCTGCTATTGAAGAAGCATGGCATGGAGCCTGTAAGCTGGAGAGTCTATGGTGGAACAAGCTTAGTTTCCAAGACGGGAGGGATGCTCGGGGTTATAGAAAGTCTCGGGTCGAAGGCTGTAACCGCGATCAGTAACATTGGTGAAATGGGAACCTACATCGAGTGTTGGGCAACCAAAAAATAGGGAGTCAATCTCTTGATATCGGAACTCTTCGGTATCACCATAAGCAATTCCATCTGAAAACCGGTAACAAATACGGAGATGCTCGCTTAACCCATCGTAATTGAAGATTTTTCCACCGAACGCTATTATGAATGCCTACGCAGGGATCTATGATCTCGATCGGCTAGAACGATTTATACCGCTGTTGCCCCGCAAAAATGAAGGTTCTCGCAGTTGTACCGAGTCTTTATAATACTTCTCCCGGCCAACGATTCAGGATCGAGCAGTGGGAACCTTTGCTTACGGAAATGGGCGTGGAGATCACTTATGTACCGTTCGAAACGCCAGAGCTGCGGGAGATCCTCTATCAGAACGGCCACCTCCCGCGAAAAATAGGCGCGGTGATCGGTGGGTTGAGTGAACGACGCCGACAGTTACGGTCGCTGTCTGGCTATGATCTCGTCTATTTGTTCCGCGAGGCTGCTCTCCTTGGTCCACCGTGGTTTGAGAGAATGATCGCTAGATCGCGCGTCCCTATGGTCTTCGATTTTGACGACGCGATCTTCGTGGCTTACAAGAGTCCATCGAATGGTTATCTCAGCTATCTGAAGTTTCCTCAAAAGGCCGCTGAGATCTGCGGTCTCGCCTCCCATGTGATGCCCGGGAATCAGTTCTTGGCGGATTACTCTTTACGCTTCAATAAGAATGTGACGGTGATCCCAACTACTATCGATACTGAGAAATACCGTCCTCTCGTGGAAAAGAATGAAAACGACATTTTAACAATTGGCTGGACGGGAAGCCACAGCACTGTTCAGCATCTTGATACGATCAGACCGGCTTTGCAGACCCTTGCAAAGACCGAGACGTTCAGACTCCGTGTTATCGGTACGCCGTCCTACGATATCGAGGGTGTCGATGTGGACGCGAAGCAGTGGGACGCAACAAGTGAGGTCGACGACCTGAGGGAATTTGACATTGGGGTGATGCCCCTGCCTGACGATCAATGGAGTAAGGGCAAGTGTGGTCTTAAGGCTCTCCAGTGCATGGCTCTCGGCATTCCCACTGTCTGCTCGCCGGTGGGCGTAAACTCAACGATCATCCGGGACTGCGCGAACGGTTTCATCGCCGGTACGCAAGACGAATGGGTGGCAGTTTTGAAAAAGCTACTTAATAACGCGGAATTGCGACGCAAGAGCGGTCTGGCCGGGCGCGAGACTGTTGAGAAGAGTTACTCAGCGAGATCGCAGGCTTCGCGTGTATTTGAGATCTTTGAGTCGGTGATCAAGCAAAAAGAAACACACAATGTCTAATCTCAACATTTTAGTCACTGGCGGGGCCGGATTTATTGGATCTCATTTGGTCGACGCTCTTGTCGAACGCGGTCATACAGTGCGCATTCTCGACTCGCTTGTGGAGCAGGTTCATGGGAGTAAAGTGCCAGAACATTTGAACCCTGCTGCTGAATTTGTGCGAGCAGATGTCTGCGATGCACCGGCAGTGTCAAAGGCTCTCGACGGAATCGATGTCGTTTATCATGAGGCGGCCGAGGTGGGTGTCGGACAGTCGATGTACGAGATCGTTCGATACGTAAAAGCAAATGACCTCGGCACGGCGGTGCTCTTGGAGGAGATCGTCAAGCGACCCAGGCAATTCAAAAAACTGATCGTCGCTTCGTCTATGTCAATATATGGCGAAGGTGCGTATCGATGCGAAGTCTGCAGTACGGTCGCTCACCCAAACCTGCGCCCCGCCGAACAGCTAGCGGCTCACGATTGGGACTTCACGTGTGAAAATTGCGGGGGGCTTTTGGCCACCATCGGGACACCCGAATCCAAGCCGCTTTTCCCGACCTCTGTATATGCCGTCACCAAACAGGATCAAGAGCAGTATTGCCTGGCTGTGGGCCGCGCATATCATATACCGACCGTGGCGTTCAGGTATTTTAACGTTTACGGCACGAGGCAGGCCCTCTCAAATCCGTACACAGGAGTGTGTGCGATATTCTCCGCCCGCCTTTTGAACGATCAGGCACCGACGATCTTCGAAGATGGCGAGCAAACTCGCGACTTCGTGAATGTTAAGGACATCGTCAACGCGAATCTACTTGCACTGGAGACCGACCGCGGTGATTACAATATGTTCAATATTGGAACCGGTCGTGCAACATCCATTAAAGAGGTCGCTCAACTGCTCGCCGCAGGACTGGGGAAGAAAATATCACCTGAGATCGTCGGAAAGTATCGTGAGGGCGACATTCGGCATTGCGTCGCGGACATCTCGAAGGCACGTACGTTACTAGGCTACGAGCCAAGCGTTAGCCTGGAGGATGGCCTCGCTGAGTTGCTCTCTTGGCTGAATGATCAGGAGGCCGACGATAAGGTCGAGACTGCCACGGCCGAGCTCGCGTCAAGAAGCCTGGTCAGATGATCCCAGGCTCGGGGGTGCCGAGAGGTGCGAGACAAGCTCCTGCTAGAATGTTTATAGATTATGCGGGCACGACTCTTTCTGAAGGCGGTGATTGCGGTCCTTCCGTCGGCGGCAAAGCGATTCCTCTATAGACATCTTTTTGGCTATAAGATCGGAAAGCGTGTAAAGATCGGCCTGTCGATAATAGATGCAGGCGAATGCTCCATCGAGGACGACGTCCAGATCGGTCACCTGAATCTTTTTGTCGCAACTAAGCGTCTGCACATTGGCGACCACGCGAGAATCGGTAACCTCAATATCATCCGCGGTGGGGACGAGGTGCACCTCGGCCGTTACTGCGAGATAATACGACTTAACGAGATAAACTCGATACCGGATCCGGTCGTTATGAATGCGACGGATCCTCGTTTTTTCTTAGGCGACGGGGCAGTGGTCGCGGCATCGCACAAGATCGATTTTACCGACAGGGTCGAACTCGGAAGACGCGTGATACTCGGCGGTCGAAATTCATCGCTGTGGACGCACAACCGGCAAATGACTAAACCGATCACGATCGGCGACCACTCGTATATCGGCTCCGAGATCCGCGTCGCTCCCGGCGGAGCAATTCCCGCAAATTGCATAGTTGGGATCGGCGCCGTGATAACCAAGGCGTTAGAGGGGGAATTTAAACTTATCGCGGGCGTCCCGGCAAAGGTGGTTTCTGACCTCGGTGACGATTCACGCTTCCTGACTGAATACAAGACCCGCCCCGATCTCCCTGGCGAAATCTGAGATGCTAAATCGTTTCCTTATCCTTATCTGGACATTGATCATTGGGGTAATGCTGTTCATTATTCCATTTCCCGAGGGCCTCTTCGCACTCGCATTTGTGGTCATTCTTTCCGGTATTACAGTGTTGTTGATGCGCAGATTTACCGAAAACGTCGGGTTCTTGACGCAGATCTTTTTTGTCGGGCTTGCACTGCGAATGGCATGTGGCATCTTCGTTCACATGTTTGAGCTGCGGGACTTCTTTGGAGGCGATGCGGTCACCTATGACCGCAATGGATCCGCGCTGGTCGATTTTTGGCTCAGCAACGTGCCGATGAGTGAGTATCTCGAGTATCAGAACAGCCCCGCTAGCGGCGCCGGCTGGGGCATGAATTACCTCGTTGGAGCGATCTACGTATTATTTGGTCGTAATATTCTTGCCGCCCAGTCCTTTTGTGGGGTCATCGGTGCCGCAACCGCACCAATGGTCTATTTCTGTGCTCACAAGATCTTTTCTAACGTCCGCGTAGCCAAGATCGCGGCCGTGTCGGTCGCCCTCTCGCCGGCTTTTGTGATCTGGTCGGGGCAACTGCTCAAGGATGGCCTCATCATCTTTTTGTTGGTACTCACGATGACGATGGTATTGCAGTTGCAGTTGCGGATGAACTACGCTGCGCTGCTGGCGCTAGCCTTCGCAATGTTTGGGATCTTCTCACTTCGCTTCTATATCTTTTATGCCCTTGTTGTAGCAGTTGTGGGCAGTTTTGTCGCCGGTGTTACCAAATCCCAGACATCACTAATTCGCCGCATGGCGGTAATGGTGATCCTGGCTGTTGGCCTTACATATTTCATGGGGCGTAATGCCTCTCAAAGTGTTGGCACCTTCGCGAATCTGGATCGACTGCAGACCAGCCGAAAGGATCTCGCACGATCGGCTACGTCCGGCTATGGAGAGGATGCCGACGTTTCGACAACGGGCGGAGCATTGGCCACCTTGCCGATTGGATTTACCTATCTTATGTTTGCGCCTTTTCCCTGGCAATTGTCGAGCCTCCGTCAGGCGATCGCTATTCCGGAGGTTCTCGTATGGTGGGCGATGATGCCGCTGCTTGTTATGGGCCTGATCTACACGGTCAAGAACAAGTTCAGAAACGCCTTTCCGGTCCTCATCTTCTGTCTCTTGCTTACTCTGGCGTACTCGATCTTTCAGGGGAACGTAGGCACCGCCTATCGACAGCGGACCCAGATCCAGGTTTTTATGTTTATGCTCGTTGCGGTCGGATGGACGGTACGACAGGAATCTCGCGAGAATAAGCGCATCCTAAGAAGCGCCAAAAGCCGAGCATTAGAATCTCGTCTCAGGTCACGCGCCTCACAAGTCGGAAGTTAAATGTGCGGAATAACGGGATACGTAAACGTTGGCGAAAAAGCCGTAGATCGCTCGATCCTGGAGCGAATGAATCGGGCCATACTCCACCGCGGGCCGGACGAAGACGGATTTTACGTGAGCAAAAACATCGGACTTGCGATGCGAAGACTCTCGATCATTGATCTAGCGAGCGGACAGCAGCCGATCCACAACGCCGACAGAACAAAATGGCTCATCTTCAATGGAGAGATCTATAACTATCAGGAGCTTCGGGAGGACCTCATCAAACGAGGCCATCAACTTTATACAAAGTCCGACACCGAGGCGGTCCTGCATCTTTACGATGAATTCGGTCCGGAATGCCTGCAGCATTTTCGGGGAATGTTCGCACTCGCTATCTGGGATGATATTGAGAAAACACTTTTTCTCGCCCGAGATCGCATCGGCAAGAAGCCCCTTTTATATTCGCACCAGCCGAACGGTGACCTGATCTTTGGATCCGAATTCACGGCTCTACTCGAACATCCCGCCATTTCTCGCGATGTCGATATGGAGGCGTTGGATAGTTACCTCTCGTATCTTTGTGTTCCTGCGCCCCAGACCGCTTTCAAGCAAATTCGAAAGCTCGAGCCGGGACACTGGATGAGGTGGAAGGACGGACAGATCGAGTCCCACCGCTACTGGCTGCCGAACTTTTCCAAGAAGATCAAGATCTCGGAAACCGATGCGATCGAGGAAACGACTCGAATTCTTCGCGAATCTACTCGGTTGAGGATGATCTCGGAGGTTCCCTTGGGTGCGTTCCTGTCCGGCGGCGTCGATTCGTCTACAGTAGTCGCACTCATGGCGCAGGAGAGCTCGACGCCTGTAAAAACGTTCTCGATCGGATTTGAGGAGCAGGATTTTAGCGAGTTAAAGTATGCTCGCAAGGTCGCCGAACATGTCGGTGCCGAGTATCACGAGTTCATCGTGCGACCAAATGCTCTCGAGGTGCTTCCCACGCTCGTCGAACATTACGGCGAGCCTTACGCTGATTCGAGTGCGATCCCGACCTACTACGTCTCGAAGGAAACGCGCAAACACGTTACCGTCGCGCTGAACGGGGACGGCGGCGACGAAAGCTTCGCCGGCTATGAGCGTTACATGGCGATGGAGATCGCGGAAGTGTATCGACGCATCCCGCGAGCGATCCGTGCAGCTCTTATTGAGGGACCAATAAATATGCTTCCGTCATCAGAGATTGGGAAAACTCGCATTCGCGACGTCCAGAGATTTCTGACCTCGGCCAACGAAGGCAGGAAAGAGCGGTATTTCCGGTGGATGTCGACATTCAAGCCGGCGGTCAAGCCCGACCTGTATGATCCCGAATTCGCGCAAGCCGTCACGCAGGATACGTCACGGTTCCTCGATCAATGGTTCGACACGGCAAACGGCTCAGGCATCCTCGATGCGACGCTGTTGACGGATCAGATGACATACCTGCCGAACGACCTCTTGGTCAAGGTTGACATCGCGTCTATGGCGAATTCGCTAGAGGCGCGCTCGCCGTTCCTGGACCATAAAATGATCGAGTTTGCGGCGAGTCTACCTGAGAGCCTTAAGATGAGCGGCTTCCGGCCAAAGTCGCTACTGAAAAAGGTTGCTGCGAGGCTTGTTCCATCCGAGGTGATCTATCGGCGGAAGATGGGGTTCGGGGTTCCCGTCGGGCGATGGCTGCGCGGGGAGATGAAAGATTTCCTGCGCGATGTACTGCTATCGCAGGGGTCGCTTACTCGAGGCATTATTCGGCCGGAGAAGATACGCCAATATGTCGATGAGCACATCGCAGGGACCTTTGACCACTCATTCCAAGTCTGGTCGCTGCTCATGATGGAGCTGTGGTTCCAACGGTTTATCGACAGGAAATAAGCCCCGCGTGATCTTTTTTGTTAGAATCTCGCAACGACTTGGTAACCGGCAGCGATCTCCCTGCACGATCGTATTATCTGCCGCCGCTCGTCTGAACAGACGAGGCGCGTTAGATTTGCCGGTTGCCATTTTCCGCTTAGATGAAGATCGTCCGAATCATAGCCCGATTGAACGTCGGCGGACCCGCACGCCACGTGATCTGGCTAACCGATCGTCTTAAGGGCCTGGGCCATCAGACGCTGCTGCTCGCCGGGACGGTGCCGGAGGGCGAGGCAGACATGGGCTATTTCGCTTCTCAAAACGGCGTTGAGCCGGTCATCATTCCCGAGTTGAGCCGGGAACTTTCGCCCAAGGACCTCATCTCGCTTTTCAAGATCCTTAGAATACTTCGTCGCGAACGCCCTGACATTGTACACACCCACACGGCAAAGGCCGGCACGATCGGACGGGTGGCGGCGATGCTGTACCGCTATGCTACGCCGGGCACACTGATAGGGCGGCCTCGGCGTGTCAAGGTCGTTCATACCTTTCACGGCCATGTTCTGCACAGCTATTATGGCAGGTCAAAGACCACCCTTTTTGCCGCGATCGAGCGTGTTTTGGCCGGTGTTGCAACGGACCGGATCGTGGTGATCAGCGATCAGCAGCTCAATGAGATCTGTAATGTTTTCCGAGTAGGAAGACGTAACCAATATTCAGTGATCCCACTGGGGATCAATATGGAGGGTCTCGAAACAAGACGAATAAAAAGGTCGCTCCGATCTGAGATCCGTGCAGACGAGAATGATCTGATAGTTGGATTTTTCGGCCGGCTCACCGACATCAAAGACATTCCGCTGCTACTCGATGCCATAAAGGCATACCAAGACGACCCTGAGGCTAACAAGCCGCAATTACGCCTCGTGATCGTCGGCGACGGGGAGCTTCGGTCTCCGCTGGAAACGCAAGTTAGCCGTGTCGGATTATCCCTTAGAGTTAGTTTTCTGGGGCACCGTGAGGATATAGCTGACCTGATTGCCCAAACCGACATAGTTGTGCTCACATCGCGAAACGAGGGAACGCCACTATCGCTGATCGAGGCCATGGCCGTTGGCAAGCTCGTCGTCTCGACCGCCGTGGGTGGCGTTGTCGACCTACTCGGTGCCCCGACGGACACCTTTGACGGCTTTGACATCCGCGAACGCGGCATTGGTGTGACGACAAGAGATCCTGCCGACATTGCGAGAGCCTTGATTTATATTGCAAAAAATGAAAGATTACGGAAAAGCCTCGCGACTGAAGGACAAAGGTTTGTCCGTGCCAGATATTCCATAGATCGTCTGGTAAAGGATATCAATGACCTGTATGCCGAACTGGAGAAAGAGAGCTAACGAAAGATGCCGGACCTAGCGAGAAATCCCTTCACCGTAGCGATCGCAGGATTTGTGTTTGGTGTCCTGGCTACGTTTGTCGTAAGACATTTTGCTCAGCGATATGGCTATGTGGCAAAACCGAAGACCGATCGTTGGCATAAACGGCCCACCGCGATGCTTGGCGGGATCGCTATCTTCGCCTCGACGCTTGCGGTGTACTTTATTTTTGTGCCCTTCACAACTCAGTCGCTCGTTGTTGTGGGGGGTGGCAGTTTTCTCTTCGCTCTTGGGCTCCTGGATGACCTCGTAAATATTCGACCGTATCAAAAACTCATTGGACAGCTGATCGGCGCCGGCATTCTCGTAATCTCGGGGTTAAAACTACCGCTTACTGGGTATGAGATCGTCGATATCTGGATAACGGTTTTTTGGGTTATCGGCATTACCAACGCCATTAACCTGCTGGACAACATGGATGGCCTCGCGGCTGGTATATCGGCGATCGCGGCCGTTTCGCTTGCGCTCAACTTTGCCTCGAACGGTCTCTCGAATGAGCTGCTGCTAGTCTCAGCACTGATAGGCTCCCTAGTAGGATTTCTCGTGTTCAATTTCAATCCGGCGTCGATCTTTATGGGCGACTGCGGGTCGATGTTCATTGGGTTTATGGTCGCAGGTTCAGTACTTATGAATCAGGTTGGCGGCCGCTCAAGAGGGGTCGTCGCGATCCTTGCGGTGCCAGTGCTGATACTTTTTGTGCCCATATTCGACACAACCTTCGTTACGGTCCTCCGGAAACTATGGGGTCGAAAGGCCTCACAGGGTGGGCGCGACCATACGTCCCATAGGCTCGTTGCTCTTGGCCTCTCTGAACGGACGGCCGTGCTCATGCTTTACACTCTTGCATTGGTCGCGGGGACCCTTGCGTTGCTCGTAGGGCAGATAGGCGTAGCGAAGAGCTTCGCCTTGATCGGTGTCTTTACCGTCTCGTTAGTCATCCTTGGCGTCTACCTGTCGAAGGTAAAGGTGTATGAGGGCGAGGATGAGCGGCAGGCCGAAAATGCCGTTTTCGCATTTCTTCTCAACATCACCCACAAACGCCGAATATTCGAGGTTTTCCTCGACGCTTTTCTGATCACTCTTGCGTACTATTCGGCGTTCGCCCTCCTGTTTCGATCGTTTGAAGACTCCAGCAATTGGGAGCTTTTCATGAAGACGCTGCCGTTCTTGATCGTGCTCAAGCTCGGGGCGTTGCTACTGGTCGGCGTTTATCGCGGGCTGTGGCGATATACGAGCATCGGCGATCTGGTGACTTTCATCAAGGGAGTGCTACTCGGTTCGGTCCTGAGTGTCATGGCCGTGCTGCTCGTATATCGCTTTGCTGGGTTTTCCCGTACCGTATTTATTCTGGACGGCCTATTGTTTCTATTGCTCGTTGTCGGCAGTAGACTAGCATTTCGCCTGATACGGCAAATGCTGCCGCCGGCCATGTCTGAGGGGAGAAAGGTCCTGATCTATGGAGCTGGGGATGGCGGAGAGATGGTGCTTCGCGAGCTAAACAATAATCCGGAGTGGAACTGCCTTGCGGTGGGATTCCTCGATGATGACCCGCTCAAGAAGGATAAGGTAATGCACGGCTTGCGTGTGTATGATGCGAACGGCATGCTCGCCGACCTTTGCCGCAAAAAGCAGATCGCCGAGATCCTGATCTCAGCTCGCGGTATCTCTCCCGAGAAATTGAAGGTCATCCGTGAGGTATGTCGTGACACCAATATCGTTCTTAAGCGGGCCTATTTCAAGATCGAGCCGCTTGAACTTATTTAGGAGCATTCTTGTCATTAAAGTTGATCAGGATCAGGCCTTCGCTCGCTCGCTTTGTGTGGGTTGCTGTCGCAGTCATTTGCCTAGGCGCGGCTTGGCTGTCCGTGCGACGGTACTTTGCCAACACGATCGCCACGCATCTGGATATCAAGCAGCCCGGCGCAGGCATGGTCCTCGACGCAATGATCGAGATGGCACCAAGCGATCCCGAGACCCATTATCTCGCCGCCATCTATTACGACAGGACCTTTGAAGCGGCTGACCTCACGCGGTCAGTTGCTGAATTTGAGATCGCCGCAACCCTTTCTCCAAATACCTACGGTAAATGGCTGGATCTGGGACGCGCCAGGAGTCGGATCGGCGATTCGGAAGGAGCGGATACGGCATTCAAACGCGCCTCCGCGCTCGCGCCCCACTACTCGGATGTTCAGTGGACTTACGGCAATTTTCTTGTGCGTGAGGGTCGTGCAAAAGAGGGGTTTCCGCTGATCACTCAGGCTGCTGCGGAAGATCCTCGTCTTGCAGGTCCGGCAGTTGTCCTAGCCCTGCAACTCTCTGACGGTGACGCAGATCGCGTTACCGATATCATGGGGGACGCGCCGATCGTCACCGCCACACTCGTAGGTATTCTTACCGCCAAGAAGCGGTATCAGGAAGCCTATTCAGCTTGGGGCCGGCTCCCGTCCGAGGCCAAAAGGGACAGCAAATTCGTCGACGTCGGTACGACCTTGATGCGCAACCTCATCGAGGTGAAACGATTCCGGCTCGCGGCAAGTATAGCCGCCGACTTTGTTCAAACTGAGAGCGAGCGGCCCGTCATCGGACAACTCAATAATGGAGGGTTTGAGAGCGGCGTCAAAAGCCATTCCGCCGGTCCGTTTGAATGGCAGATCGCCGATGGCGTCCAGCCCCAAATCGGACTAAGCGAGAGTCAAAAACATTCGGGTCGGTACAGCCTATGGCTGACCTTTAATACGTTTGAGTCCGCCTCTTTTCGTCCCGTATCGCAAACGATCCCAGTCGAGCCCGGTGGCCAATATCAACTCGAGGTTTGGTACCGCTCCGCGCTTAAGACGCCCGCCAAATTGAAATGGGAGGTGGACAATGCAACAACGTTGCAGCCGCTCGGTGCCACTGCCGAGATGGTCCCGGTCGCTGACTGGACAAGACTTACTGTGCAATTTACTGTCCCGCTCGAAACGGACGGGGTCATCCTACGGCTCTCACGCGAGCGCTGTATAGGCCTTTCTTGTCCAATGAACGGGACCATGGGTCTGGACGACTTCATTCTGACGAGGCAATAGATGAAGAGAGATCTCGAAGCAGAGTCACCACTTCTCGCGGTCGAGCCTGTGAAGCTTGGCGGGGAACGTTCACGCCTAAGCTCGACCTTGATGTTCCTCATTTGCCTAATTCCGGCGGTTGCGGCGGTTTTGTTCGGGGGCGTGGACTCGATCACCTGGGCAATATTCTCATTGTTCTGGGCACTGCTGATCGTTCTATGGCTAGGTGACGCGTGGCGGGGCGGTGGTCTGCTTATCAATACCTCACCACTATTGTTCCCTATCACCGGACTCCTGTTGATAGGCGCGTTGCAGATGGTTCCCCTACCTGTCATAGGCTCGATCGACTCGTCAGCAACGCTCTTTTTTACGCTTAGACTGCTCTTTTACCTAACTTTTTTTGCGACATGTCTTACATTCATCAATAGTGAATCTCGCCTTACAAAGGCGGTGATATTTGTCATAGTCTTTGGTGCCGCAATGGCATTCTTCGGGATCCTACAGCGGCTCGCCAATCCGGACGGGATCTACGGTCTAAGGGTAACCCCACAGGCGTTGTCATTCGGGCCATTCGTCAACCAGCATCACTTCGCAGCCTTTATGGAGATGACAGGCGGTCTAACCCTCGGTCTGTTGTTTGGCGTGCCGCTGCAGCGCGACCGGCGTATCCTGCTCGCGACCGCCTTCATAGTAATGGGCGCTGCCGTTGGCTTCACCGGATCACGGGGCGGACTGCTGGCGTTTACGTCGGTCGTGGGATTCGTAGTTTTGGTGCGATTACTCTCGCGGGAAACGGAGAACGATGGAGCGAGTTCGGCGAATGGATCTTTAACAAGCAGGCTGGCCTTTGCGGCGGCCGGGCTCGGGTTGATCTTCCTGATCTTGAGCCTCGTATTGTTTCTTGGCGGGAATGACCCGCTACTGCGGAGCACTGGCGTGAACCTGATGGACGCCGATGTCTCTACCGGACGCTTTCATTTTTGGCCCATCGCGTTAAAGATCTTTGTGGCTCATCCGCTCCTCGGCTCCGGATATGATTCATTCGGCACCGCATTCACAGCATACGACACTTGGCCGGGACTTTACCGGGTCGAGCAGGCGCACAACGATTACTTGCAGGCCCTTGCCGATGCTGGCATTGCTGGATTTCTGTGTGTTCTCGCGTTCATCTTCTTGCTGTTTAGAAAGGGACTTGCGGTCGTGACCACATCGTCGGGGTTTAGAAAGTACGTGGCCGTGGGAGCACTTGCGGGGTGCTTTGGCATTCTGGTGCACAGCTTTTTCGATTTCCCGCTGCGAACTCCCTCAAACGCGCTGTTCTTCCTACTCTTAACGACGATCGCTGTAGTTGTGGTTCCATCCGAAGAAAAGCCAAAACGACGACGTCGAACCCCTAGCGCACATTCACAATGACAGTCTTCTTGCCGCACGGCAGGCTGAAGGCTACTTGATAAATGCCCGTTTTGTCGCTGGTCGAACGCAGTACAAAAAGGGCACGGGATCGCACGCCGGCGATCGCCTCGCGATAAACCTTCACATCGGCCGGGCTCGACGACGTGGCTTCGAGTCCTTCCAGCTCGGCGTCGTCCTCGCGCCCGACGATCACAGCGAGATCACCGCCTCCTGTGCGCAGCGTGATCGTATTTTCGCTAGCCGTGAGCGTACACGGTGAAACCTCTGCGGCACTCGTAGCCTGCTCGGATGGTGAAGGTGAAGAGACGGGCCGCGGATCGCCTACCTCCGGTGTCGGCGTCGGAGTCGGCACTGCGTCCGCCTTTGCCGACGTAGCCGAGGGGATCGTAATGATCACCGGGGGGAAAAGATCCTTGGTCGCAGCCTGTGTGCCGGTCTCGGGCGTTTTTGCCGGCGACGGCTCGGGCGTCGGTGTCGGAATCGCGGTCGGCCCCGGCGTAGGCGTCACGTCTGGAAGCGGAGTCGCAGTTGCCTCGGGATACGGTGTCACATTCGCTACCGGCGTTGGCGTTGGCGTTACGCTTGGAGGAGGCGAAGGCGTGGCTGCCGACGTCGCGGCCGTCACATCGGGCGTTGGCTGCGGACCATTCGCCGCGACAGCTTGCATCGGGTTTTCTCCGACTTTTTCGACGAGTCCGTCGGCCGAGCCGTTCAGCCGCCGATAGAGCGATTCGATGACAGCGTAATGGATGCCGTCAGGAGCAGCACTCTTATACGCCTTGACGTAGGTGTCAAGAGCCTCGGCGTCCTTTCCCGTTACCGCTAGGGCCGAGCCGAGTCGCCACATGCTGCTCCGCCACCACGCGCTGTCGACCGGCAGCACCCCGACGGCACGCCGCAGGTGAATGACAGCTTCGTCTCCCGCTCCCATTTGGTATTGGGTCCAACCACTGATGTCCTCGATACGTCCGCGAACGATCGCAGAGAGCGTCATCCTTTGAATGGTGGGCACGCTTACATATTGGCTGCGCGTGCCGGCAATACGGCGCTCTTCGTACAATTCGCTAGCCATGACGGCGATCGACGAATTGGGAACTCCTAGCGCCGCATCGACATTTGGAACAGCGGCTTTCGTGAGCTCGACGACTTTTGGGAGGGCGATCTTTTTCTCGAGCAAGGCGGACGCGGCGTAGAGCTGCCGATACATCTGCATTGCATCCGAGCCTTTAACGAACTCATCGGTCGCCGTGGCTACGGCATCCGCGTTCGGCTCAGCGGCATCGAGCTCTAACTTAAGTGCGAGAAGAGCAGCAAGCTTTGCGGCCTTTTCCGGATCGTCGGCGGCTGTCGGGACAAAGATACTCGCGAGCCGTTCAAAGCCGACAAGCTCGGTAAAAAGCTTTGACGAGTGAGTAACGCGTCCTCCGAGTAGTGTTGAGATCTCACCGTCCTTAACGGTGAAGGAGGTGGAGAGGTCCTCGGCGGCTTCGCGATAGTAGCCGTTGGCAAACCGCATTGCCGCGAGTTCGTACTGTAGTGTCGGGAAATTCCCCCACCGACGCGCACTGAGAAGCGTCCGTTCGGCTTCCGCCGCGTTTCCCTGCAGCAGCAGTCCACGCGCCAGAGCGATATAGGACCATATGAAACGCGGATTCTGCTCAATAGCTTTTCGGGACAATTCGACGGCCTTATCCGCCTCGTTATGCGCCGCGTACCAATATGCCGCGCCACCCAGGAGGATCACGTTTCCAGACGACGCCTCCAAGGCTCTGGCCATTTCGGCCTCGGCTTCCGCTCGCTTATTGTCATCAAAAAGGGAAAGAACAAGGCCCGTCCGTGCTCCCTTGTCGTCAGGAGTTTTCTCCAAGATCGCTCGATAAAGGGTCACGGCTTCATCGGCCTTGCCGAGCGAGCGTTTCATCTCGGCGAGCCCGTTTCGCGACGCTGTGGAATCCGGCTCGAGCTCCAGTGCTTTTTGAAAGGCGACGGCTGATTCCTCAAGTTTGAAGTCCATTCGCTCCGCTAGGCCAAGTGTGCGATAGGCGGCGGAAGTCGGCTCGGTGGCGATCGTCTTTTCTGCAATACGCCGCGCGGAGGTACCGTCCTCTATTGTCAGGAAAAAGTTCGCGAGGCCCAGCAGCTGGATCGAGTTTGTACCAGCTTTAGTCTCGAGCAATCCGGCGATCTCAATGGCCGCGTCGCGGCGATCGCGGAAGTAGAGGATCGCTGGGATCTTTAGCAGTCCTTCGTCCCAAAAGCCCTGCACCACCGGCACTGGCACCTCGGCGGCGGCCGCCCGATAGAGGGTCACCGCACCGTCAAGATCGCCAGTGTTTAGAATTTCGTTGCCCGCCTCAACGCGCGCCGCGGCGATCAAGCCCGAGGCTTCCGTAAGATGTCCGCTCTTGGGAAAGGAGGCTACAAACTGTTGAAGGGCAGTTATTCGCTCAGTGCGGTCAGCGATAGAGGTCGCCTTTTCCCATTCGGCTTTTTCGTCTGGCCTTCTGGGAGTTGCCTTTGGCTTCGGCTTTGCCGCGACCACCCTGTTCACGGGAGGCGTGGCCGAAGTTTTTGTCGTTGACGCAGACGGCCGGGACTTTGGTTTCGATGTCTGAAAAAGTGCTGGGAAAGTAAGCACACCGAGCAGGATGCCGATGAAAAAAAACTTCATAAAAGACTACTTGGATCTGGGCGCACTGTGTCAAAAGGATAGCACGAAATTGCCTTTTGTCGCCCCGCATCCTATCCTCGCCTCAGTATGACTGAGCTCGATGAGGTGTGGACGCAAATGCTCATTACCGCAGGCGAAAAGGCCGCGTTGGCGGGCCGAGCCGACGTTGCTGAGTACCTACGCCTCAAGGCGACAAATGACGCGATCCGCACGGCAGGCGTCAATTGGCTTCTGGAAGCCGTGGTCGAGTCCGCCTTCAATGAGGCGGGTCGCCACACTAATATCACTGTCGACCGACAGGACGGACACGCATTCGCTCATGGTTCGTCAACCATGGCCGGAGCGCTCCTAACGGTCCGTTTTGGTGTCAGATGCCTGAGCGTCGAGGCTGGTTGGACGCGTACACCGTCGCACGGCATAATGCGTGGCCACGCACTCGCGAGGGCGAATATCTCTCACTTTGGCCGTGCCCGCGACGGCGAGAGTCTTCGACTAGTGCAAGGCGATGATCTGCCCGGATGGCTGCGAGATGAGGACACCGTTTTTACCGCGGACGCCATCCGACGGCATATCAATAAACTGCTGGATAGATGAGCGATTTGGGCATCTTGACGTACTGCTGTAAAATAAAGGATTCATAGAGGTAATTAGTGAAAGCAGAACT
This sequence comes from Pyrinomonadaceae bacterium, assembly GCA_035995005.1. Classification (GTDB taxonomy): domain Bacteria; phylum Acidobacteriota; class Blastocatellia; order Pyrinomonadales; family Pyrinomonadaceae; genus OLB17. Next base: position 36,906 of record DASYKW010000081.1, on the reverse strand, counting down.
TGATAAATTGGTTGAGCTACAAAAGACGGATACAAATCTGCGCCGCCTAAAACGTGCGTTGGATACATCAGCAGAGAGGCGTGCAGCCATCGAACAGGAGTTCGAACAGCACGCCTTTTCTATTCGCGAGATACAGGGCCGGCGAGACACCCTGCATTCGACCAGAGCGGATCTGGAGAAACAAATAGCCGAGAATAAGACCTACCTTGAGCGAGCCGAACGCAACCTAAAACACGCCCAGAACCAGAAAGAATACGAAACCGCGATGCGAGAGCTCGACGCCCTGCAAAAGCAGATACTCGCGTTTGAGACGCAGATCGTCGAAGGGATGGAGCAGGTGGAGGGCGTAGATAAGGAACTCGAGGATCGGGCGGATGAGATCAGTACTCTGGACGCCAAACGAGCGGCCGCCCTTAAGGAATTTGACGCCGAGATCGCGAAAGAAAAGCGTGAATTCGACAGCGAGACCAAACACCGCGCGACCGCCTTTGCAACTTTGCCGGATAGGCTTGCAGCGGCTTATAACCGCCTCGCCCAGCGCAGTCGCGACGGCATCGCCGTTGCCGAGGTGGTAGGCGGCGCATGCAGTGCCTGCTATATGGAACTACGTCCACAGGTCCAATTGAACGTGAAAAAGGGCGACGAGATCATCCTGTGTGAGAACTGCGCTCGCATCCTTTACATTCCCGGCCGCGAGGCTGAAGCAACCGCCTAGCTGCCTTCATTCCAAGCTATGAGGGTCTTGACATCATTGTTTGTCGTCGTACTCGCATGTGTCGCGGCCAGTGGCCAAAAAACGAATGACACGATCCAAAAGCAGATCAAGTCGCTCAACGCCGATAAGGCCATCACGCTGACCTACGATCGCGGCGGCAATTCGTCAAAGCTGATGGGCGTCGCGGGGAATTTTTCCGTCTCCGACACCAAGATGGCAAGCGTCGAGGCGATGAATTTCGGCATGGCCTTTTTCTACGCGGGCCAGCAGCTCGATGCCTCGCCCGAGTACATAAACCTTACCTTCTGGGTGATCTCCAAAAAGCCGCGTTTTGCCAACGGCTCCGCCGCCTGGGAGGTCACGCTCCCGTCCGGCACGTTGCATCTGGGCGAATATCGCTACGCTGGCAGGCCAAACGAAAATAGGGAGTATCTCAACTTCAAGCTCCTCCGGTCAGATCTAGCCCACATTGCATCCGCGAGCTCGCCTGTGAGATTTCGCCTCGGAATTGCACAGTTCACATTTACCTCAGAACAAATACAATTGCTCCGAAATTTCATCGCCTTGTCGGAAACACATTAATACCGCGGGAAACGAGAAATGTCGGCGGATTTGTTTCAGGTAAATGAAACGAAAGAAGGCGAGGTTTGGAGTATGCCCTCGGTAGGATTCGAACCTACAACCAACGGATTATGAGTCCGCTGCTCTAACCGTTGAGCTACAAGGGCATGTTTGTAGAGTTTAATTGAATCGCCGCGCAGTGCGCAAACATCAGCTTAGGAGTGGTCGGAACGTTAACGATTCGCGAATCTTTTTCAAGGCGTTCGGAATGTCCTCGGGCTTGGCTTTCGCGGCCTCGCTAAGATAAGCTGCCGCGATATCAACATCCTCACGTCCTCTTAGCAGTCCCTCGAGGGCGTACATTTCCGGCTCACTGAATTCAATTACGCCAAGAGCATTTCCCGGCTGGCCTACGACCCGCGTTTGTGACAGCTCAAACACCCAATCCAGCAATTTCCCTACGGCGTCGCCATCTGGATAGCGCTGCCTCAGCAGCCCGAGAATGTGCTCGCGACCATCGGCATTCAGCAAAAGGGCAAACAAGAATCGGTGGTCGGGCTCGGTGACGAAGGCCCTCTTTCCGCTCAAATGCTCGAGCAACTCCATGTATTCAAACACGGGACGAAGCACAGCAGCCTTCTCTCCGTGGCGCCCCTCAACTATGTTCAGAAACCCTTCAAAACGGGTCTTAGCACCCCCTAGGTCAAACAAACGGTCCATATGATCGCCCCGCAGCAGTCCCCGCACGCTTGAGAGCAACGAGAACGACGTCTGCAGATCGTTGGTCTCAAGCATGCGGGTCAACAGACCGTCCCCTTCCTCTCGTTTTGCTCTTAGCACGGCGCTGACAAGTTGGATCTTCTTTGTGGAGGTCGGATGCTCGAAGAACGGATCGACAGCGAGGCCGGGCTTGTGGTAGCTGAATTGAGGCAAATGCAGTGGTGAGCGATGTGTGCGAACGACGATAGTGACCGACGGCTCATCGAGATGGAACAGTGAATGGATATAGTGACTGCCAGGCCAGATCTCTTGCACCATGCCTTTATTCAGGATCCTGCAGGACTTGAGATCAAGGCTTCCCGTCTCGAGAAACGAATTAACGACAAAGTTCCTCTCAAATTCGTACCAACTATGAATGCTCGATCCCTCAAAGACCTGAAATGCGCCGCAGAATCCGTGTTGATGAAGCGAGGTGGTAGACGTGAACCAGAAGTAAAGGTCGATATGAAATCGTGCGGACACGTATAACGTGACTGGCGGCTCGCCAAATCGTCCCGCGAGGTCCTGCTGCTGCGGCAATTCGCGCCGAGTCAAGGCCCATTCAACCGCTTCCCACGGGGTAGCTTTCGATGGGATGTCGGCCTTCAGTAAGGCCTCTTTCGCGATCGATGGCAGCAGCTCCTCGTTATAGTTCTCCGCGAGCCATAGTCGCTCGATCTCGTCGCCGAGCTGGGTGAAAAGCTCGATGGTCATAGCGGCCGGTCTCCAAATATGGGTGGCGGAGGCGGTTCCTGCGGGAGGATCGCGCCGACACGTCGATGGCGCTCCTCTTGCCGTCGCGTGACGGAACGAATGACCGTGATAGCTAGCGCCGCCGCGGCGATCCAGAGCACGCCGTCGACAATAAAAAAGTAGCCGCTCAGTTCCGTAGTTCGGATATTTTCCGGGTCAAAGATCTTGCTGGTAATGTTTGACGCGATATTGGCGAGTATCCATAAGGCCCACCACGCGACCATGAACCCTGGTGCGGACGCTTGCACGCTGGAGAGGAATTCGTGTTGCACCTCCACGTTTGGATCGCTTTCGGACCATACATGGCGTACGGTCTGAAACGGTTTGACGAGGTTAGCGAATGGAATAAACCACCAGCCGACAGTCCAGCCCGGTGTAAATTCGGTGCTGTCTGATCTTAGCGAGGCTAGATTCGACGCCGCGCGATATAGCCACATCAGGAAAAAAATTGCCGCTACAACAAGCGCGAGGAACTCCAGAACCGATAAAAGCCCTTGGAGCATCAACCAAACTGAGAACTGCGTTTTTGTCCCAAATGACCAGTCGGGATCGACGATCTGCATAAAAGCGATAACGATCGCCGGCACATGCAGCAGACCCTCCATCCCGACGCCTGCGATCGCTAAGATCGATAACGTGTTCGCGGACCGATATTCACGGTTAGTCATGGTCTCTCTCAAAGCTCGGCTTCCGGCTGCTGACTTTGCGGTACGTGCCGCTCGCCATAACATTGTGGCCGAAGCCGCAGTCGCCGTCGGCGCCGTCTTGTCCGACATCGATCGTACCCGGCCGGAGGAATTTGATCGTGATCTTGCACGCGCCGAATTCGGCGGACTCGTAGACGGCCGTGTCGCCTGTGATCGCGGCCTCGCCGTCCAGCTCACCGATATTTGCGCTCAATTCGCCGTGCACCATCATGGGGAAGAGTAGGTCCATAGCGATATGCAGCTTACCGCGACCGGCCGACGCGATCCTGATCTCGTCGTATTCGTTTTTGAACTTGCCGCCGAAATACGAGCGAAAGGTGCCCGTGACCTCTGCTGCGGAGACGCTGGAACGCGACTTTTGAGCGAATGCGGAAGTGGCAACGAACGTCATTACGACGAGACAGGCTAACGGTGGGAGATCAGACCTTTTCATAACAATTTATATCGGCCGGACGTATTATTTGCTATATTCTGCCTAACTCTTCCGTAAATTCAAACTTGTAGAGGTAACTCGATGAGCGCACGCGCTGATGAACTGCATCCGGGATCGGGCCGCGAATTTTTTGGCCATCCGAAAGGGCTTTCGACACTGTTCATGACCGAGATGTGGGAGCGCCTTAGCTACTACGGAATGCGGGCGATCCTACTGCTCTACATGACAGCCGAGCTCGAGAAAGGCGGTCTGGGATGGGACACGCGCTCAGCGGCTGCAATCTATGGGCTGTATACCTCATCGGTGTGGTTCCTGCCGCTCATCGGGGGCTGGATAGCTGACCGCTATATCGGAGCGAGACGCGCGACGTTGATTGGCGGCATCGTGATCATGCTTGGCCACTTCCTGCTCGCGTTCTCGCCGATCGGATTCTTTTATGGCGGGTTGATCTGTGTCTCGATCGGCACTGGATTTCTGAAATCGAACATCAGCAAGATGGTCGGTGATCTTTATACAAAGGACGATGACCGCCGCGATGCGGGTTTCTCGATCTTCTACATGGGCATCAATACGGGGTCATTTCTTGCCCCGTTCGTATGCGGAACGCTTGCCGTCTACAACTGGCACTGGGGATTTGCGGCGGCCGGCGTGGGAATGGCCCTTGGCGTGATCCAATACTTTTTCGGACTGCGGAACTTGGCAGGCGTAGGCGATGCACCAGCGGAGATCGCCGCCGATCCGAGCGCTGCGCCCAAACAAAACACCGGCTATATCGCCCAAATGGTCACGGTGGTCATCCTGACCGTTATCGCGATCATTGCGATCAGCTCTTTTGTGGGAAATCTCTTCCCCAGTATCGTGGGCAAGGACGACAATATCGTCAATATTGCAGGACTTGTCTTCAATTTCTCGGTAGCGATCAAGTATGTGTTGATGCCAACGGTCCTTGTTGCGGGCTTGATCGCGGTCCTTTTGACTGGGCTCCAGGACAAATTAACGAGGGATGATTGGAAGCGCATCGGCATAATCCTCGTACTTTTCGTCTTCGCGACGATCTTTTGGATGGGCTTTGAGCAGGCCGGTTCAAGTTTGAACTTATTTGCCGATCAGATCACCAACCGCTTTATCACCGCGACGCGCGAGATCCCGACGGCGTGGTTCCAATCCGTCCAGCCGCTTTTCATCATTGTTTTCGCTCCCATCTTTGCCGCGGTATGGATCGCGCTCGGCAAACGACAGCCGTCGGAGGAGATCAAGTTCGTCATTGGATTGATCCTCACGGGCCTGGGATTTGTGATCCTAGCTTACGCTTCGTCGCTATTTGGCGGCGGAAAGGTCTCAATGTGGTGGCTCGTGATCGTCTATCTCCTTCACACCTGGGGCGAGTTGTGCATTAGTCCTGTCGGTTTAAGTGCAATGACCAAACTGGCTCCCGGCAAAATGGTGAGCCTCATGCTCGGTGTATGGTTTCTGTCGATCTCGATGGGCAGCTACTTTGGCGGGATCGTAGCGGGTAATTTCGAGCCGGAACCCGCGACGCTAGTGGGTTTGTTCGGCAAGGTCGCGGCAGTGCTGATCGTCGGCGGGATCATCCTGCTCGCACTAACGCCATTCATAAGGAAGCTCTACACCCAGTCACCGGACATCGTTCCGGTCGAGCCGGCATAACGCCCGGCGGATATTACCTCTCCCGGTCCTTGTACGCCTGCATCGCCTCGGCGGCGCCGGCGTGCATGAGCTCGGGTTTGTGGTAACGCCAGTACTTTTCAAACTCCTCGTCGGACATTTGCGTACTATCGGCACGTGTCCTCTCTTTTAACCAATTCTCGGCCCATGCCCGAATATCAGAATCATGGTTCAACGCGGTGCGTGCACCGTGCATCAAATTGTCGCGTTCCATATGTGATCTCGCGCTGTGTTAACGTCAATTAAGCACAGCATTTGGAGTAGTTTTAGTGAAAAATATCCTTCTTTCTGTCCTGATTCTAACACTTCTGGTTTCGACGAGTCCCGCACAACGGGTCCAGCCAAAGCCGGAGCCGACGAAGCCGGTCCCAACAGTCGTAAAGCCGCAGGCCGCACCGTACGAGATACCTGTAAAGGTGAAAACTCTGGCAAACGGCATGCAAGTGATCGTGCTGTCTGACCGCTCGGTGCCGCTCGTTACGGTATCGCTCGCAGTAAGAAATGGCTCATTCACCGAGCCGCCCGAGCTGAATGGGCTGTCGCATCTTTACGAGCACATGTTCTTTAAGACGAACCACGCGACGGCTCTCTACCGCTGCCAGCATGTTCAATTTAGCAATCAGACGCTCTTTAATGCGTCCGGCTGCGATAAAGAGCTTGCACTAAAGTCGCAGATCGGCGACGTCAATTACCAAGGCGAATTGGAGCTCACAGGCTCGGCGAGCAACGCGTCCACGCAGCAGGAAGTCGTCGAGTACTTCACGTCGACGACGAGCCCATATGTCTCGACGGTGGTCAGGTCGATCCGCGATGCGATCCGATTCCCGCAATTCGACGAGGAGGAATTTGCCGGCGAGAAGCAGGTCGTCATCGGCGAGCTTGACCGCAATTTGTCTGAACCTGGTTTTTACCTCAACGACGAGATGATGAACCGGCTGTTTTACAAATATCCAACGCGTAAGAAACCGGGCGGGACACGCGACACCGTGGCGTCTGCAACTACGGACCAGATGCGGCTCATACAGTCGCGATACTACGTGCCGAATAACAGTGCGCTGATCGTGACGGGCGATGTCGATGCGGACGCGATATTTGCGATGGCCGAGCAGCTTTTTGGCGACTGGGCGAAGTCGGACGATCCATTTAAGAAATTTCCCCTGGTCGACCATCCTCCTCTCGCCAAGAGCGAGGGATCGGTCGTGATCCAGCCCGTGCAGAGCACGCTGATCGCGATCGGCTGGCAGGGGCCGTCGATCGGCAAGGACGATGCCGCAACCTATGCCGCGGACGTTTTCTCGTTCATCCTGAGACAGCCGGGCTCGCACTTTTCAAGAGCCCTCGTCGATACGGGACTCGTGAACGGAGCTGATCTGTCTTATCTGACGCAGCGGAACGTCGGCCCGATACAGGCGACTATGTTCACCTCGGCCGACAAAGCAAAGCCCGCACTCAAGGCGTTTTACGCCGAGGTCGATCAATTCGACAAACCGAACTACTTTACCGAGGAAGAGCTCGACAACGCGAAAACGCTACTTGAGGCTGACGACCTTTACGGCCGCGAAAAGCTAAGCGAATACGCTCACACGTTGTCGTTCTGGTGGTCATCGACCGGCATCGACTATTTCAAAGGCTATTACAAGAACCTGCGTGCGATCACGCGCGCCGACATAAACAAATACGTGCACACATACATTCAAAACAAGCCGCATGTCGGCCTCGCCCTCATCTCGGATGAGCAACAGGCGATGGCAAAGCTTACGCCGGCGGACCTGATCGGAGGTAAGCAGTAATGAAAGCGAAACGTACCTCGGTCAGTTGCTTCCTATTGATCGTCAGCGTTTTTGTCGCGGGTACCGCGCCGTCGTTCGCGCAGGACGCGGCGACCGTCGAGAAGCAGATCACTGAATTTGACGTCAACGGTCTGAAGGTCATTGTGAAACGCCGCCTAAGCTCACCCACGGTCGCTGCGGAATTGTTTTTTCGGGGCGGATCCAGCAACCTCACACCGCAGACGGCGGGCATAGAAACGTTCGCTTTGAATGTTGCGGATGAGGGCAGCAAGCTTTTTCCACGAGCAGTACTCCGAAAGGAGACGTCCCGAATGGGAACCGTTATCGGCTCCAGCTCAAGCCGCGATTTCAGCGTTCTCTCGCTCGTTTGCACAAAGCAGAATCTCGAACCATCGTGGAAGATGTTCGCCGACGTGGCTATTAACCCGGCGTTCGCTGCGGATGACGTCGAGCGTGTTAGAGCGAATATTCTCACCGGGCTTCGCTCGAAAACGGATTCGCCTGACGCGTCGCTGCAAGAACTTGTCGAGCGAACGATCTACGCGGGGCATCCGTATGCTAACGATCCCGACGGGACGATCGAGAACGTGACGAGATTTAAGGCTGCGGATCTCGCCGCCTATCACAAGTCCCTTATGCAGACGTCCCGATTGCTCCTTGTGATCGTCGGTGACGTCGATCCGTCGGTGATAAAGGAGCGTGTGACGGCGGCATTCGGCAGCCTGCCGCGAGGCGATTACAAGGCCAAGCCGCTGCCGTCTCTCGACCTGTCAAAAGCCTCGCTTGACGTGCAGAACAAGTCGGTTCAGACGGACTACGTCGAGGGCAGTTTCTCGGCGCCGTCTATCGGCGATCCCGATTATTACGCGATGCGTACCGCTGTCAGCATTCTCCAAACGTCGGTTTATCAGGAGGTCCGTGTAAAGCGGAACCTCTCTTACGCTCCCGACGCCGCGCTAGGAACATCGGCGGCCAACACCGCGTACGTGTACGTGACGTCCAATAAGCCGAACGAAGCCGCATCAGTCATGATCGACGCCATTCGCGATCTGCAAAACGGCCAAGTGACCGACGAGGTTATCAAGGCGTATGCAAATTTCTTTCTTACCACCTACTATCTTGGCCAGGAAGCCAACATCGCGCAGGCGACAGAGCTCGCCCGCTATGAGCTGGTCGGCGGCGGATGGCGAAGGTCGCTGCAATTCCTCGACGGTGTGCGAAACGTCAAACCAGACGAGGTCCAGGCGGTCGCGAAAAAGTACATGAACAATATTCGCTGGACGGTCGTCGGTAATCCTGCGGATATCAACCGTTCGATCTTCGTTCAAAACTAGAAAAAAGGGCAGGATCCTTATCCTGCCCTTTCCCTAAAACTAGAGATAGATCGCTCAAGCATCTTTTACCTTTCCACCTGGAGCAGGCTTGTCCTGTTGAGGTTGGGGTTTAGGCTCGCTCTTTGGCTCACTTCTCGGCTGAGGCGGCGGCGAGGACTGGCGGGGCTCGCTGCGTGGTTCACTACGCGGCTGCTCCCGAGGCTGCGATTCCTGTCGCGGCGGTTCGCGCGGTTCGCGCCGGGGCTCGACCCGAACCGGAGGCTCCCTCCTTGGCTGCTCGCGAGGGGATGTCGCGTCGCTCTGTGGACGCGGCTCGGCTTGTCTCTGAGACTTCGAGGGCGTATCGCTTGTTTCGGGCTCGTCCTTATGCTCGCGCACTCTTGGGTTAGTTTGCTCGACTGAGCCGCCGGCCGGCGGCGCAGTCTCTGTCACCGTCGGTATCGCTCGCGAGGGGCGATCCTGACGTTCCGCATGCTTTGCGGGTAAGTCTCTTTCCACTGCACCGGTATCCCGTCGCGAGCTCGTGGACGTATCGCGTTGAGTCGGCGGCATGTTTGTCACGTCCCTCGCTGCCTTTTGTGGGCGTCCGCCAAAGACACGGGTCGTTCGCAGCTCATTGTCGAGCGGGGCATCGGCTTTCCGCTCCATCGCTCCCGCCATGGCTCGTCGCCGTTCAAGAATCTCTGTCGCGGGAGCGTCGGCCCTGACGGGAGAGTTCGCGCGTTCAACAGGTCGTTGCCGGAGGATCGCCACGTCTTCGTCATTGGGGTCTCGACGCAAGGCTACGCGAGCTTCTGTGGGCGGCAACCGCCGTCCACCACCACGCGTCATGAAGCCAAAATCCTTGGTAGAAACGCCCACGACACCTTCGACCGGAGGCTTATCATTGCGTATCGGCGGCTCGCGATTTGGCGGCAATCTTCTGCCGGTGGGACCGCCGCTGACCGGTGGTTTATCGCCACCTCGCGGGTCGCGCCCTCCCCATCCGTTCCCGCCGCGATCATGGTCACGGTCTCGGTCCCGGTCATGATCACGGTTGTGGCCCCAGTATGACCAGTGATGTCGGCTGTGATAGCCGCTCGGGTACCAGCAGACGTTGGTGTCGATGACGTTGATCACGACGAGTGCAGGAAACCACCAGCTCCGTTGGGGCCGGTAATATCCATACGGCGACCAGTACCACGCGCCGCTGTCATAGAACCAACGGCCGTGATGATACGTTGCCCAGCCCCATGGCTCGTCGTTTACCCAAACCCAGCCGAATGGCGGCATCCATCGCCAATGTCCGTAGCGATATGGCGACCAGTCGGCATAACCCGAGGTCGTGTTTTTCGACGGACGCCAAACCCAGCCGTAATTCTTTGTGTTGACCCAATCGCCGTAATCGTTAAGATCGTCGGCCCCGTAAATGTCGTCGTCGTAATACTTGTCATAATACGCGGTCTTGATCCGCTGAGCGATGATGAGGTCACGGCCTGAGGACCATGCGTCGAATTCGTCAGTGACGTTCGTCGCGTCCGCGGTCTGCCAGTCGCCGGCGTTCGGGCCGTCTATGAATACTCGTGTACTGCGGCCGTTCTTGAGCGTAAATCCGGCGCTCTCCGAATAAACGTGTGCCTCGCCCCCGCCGGTTGCGACCACGCGGACCTCTTGGTCGCCTGTCTGGCCGGCGTCAATGCGGAATGTGCCGGCCTTTTCGACGGCAAACGTGGTTTTTGGAGCGTCGATCTCAAAGAAACCGCGCGCCTTGTCGAAATTGTCGGCGTGCATAGTCGCCGTGCCAAGCGACAAGCTGAGGGCGATACCCTGATCGCGGAGCGTCACGATCTTGAGCGCCGAGTTCTCGGCGAGCCGCAGGTGCTCATTCTTGTCGAACTGGATCTCGAGCCGGGCGCCTTTATCCGTGACGATCTCGTCGCCCTCAACGAGGGGCAGGTTGAGCGTCACTGTTTCCCAGTCGGTCGACTCGGCGCGTTTTATCTTTGCCGCCCCCTCGAGAAAGCTGATCCGCGCAACGCGGTCGGTTACCTCAGGCGTGTCGTCGTCGCCATCGTCAACGATCCAATTTCCAGCCTCGGGCAGATTGATCCGCTGAGCCGGACTGGCCGCCCCAACATTTAAGGCGCTGCCGCAAAGAATGAGCAGCGAGAGAAAAGCGAGCGAGAAAAACGGTCGTGTTGCCGCGCGCATAAAAGCTCCCTCCAAACTAATTATTTCTGCTAGGGGAAGAGTCCGCGGCGGCTTACTGCAAAAAGCGTTCCTAAGAGTCGCCGAGCAGTAAATCGGACGTTTCATGCGCATCCTCACCCGACTCGTTGCTCAAATAGTGCGCGGCGTTGTCCGCTTTTTGCGGAAATAGTGCAGCGTAGCCTGCGATTCTGCTAAATTTAGCGAGAGAGGTTATTTTTCGATGAAAAAGTCACTATCCATTTGCTTCGCTATCATCCTTTTGACGTGCGCATCTTTCGGTCAGAAGCAGGCTGCAGCGAAGATCGATCCGGCCCAAGGCGTGCATGAAGCGTTCGATCGTTTTGTCGAGGGCATCAAGCAGGTTGACGTTGACAAGGTCATGAGTTCGTACGCCAAGGGCAGCGACCTACTCGTCTTTAACAATAATGGAACGGCGACCAAGGGCTGGGACAATGTTAACGACAGCACAAAACAGGTTTATGCAAAGCTCTCGAACGTGTCGCTCGATATCACCGGCCTCAACATTCGAATGATGGGGAAAGCGGCGGCGTACGTCACCTGCAAATGGAAGCAGTCGCAGGAGAACGATGGCAAACTCGAGAACGCATCGGGTCGGATGACGCTTGTCTATCAACTCGTCGGCAAGGATTGGAAGATCGTTCATCGTCATACATCGCCGGACAAACCAGACGCGACCCGGCCTGTATTCCAATCTGAGCGACAGCCTTAAGATGATCGAAACATAAATCTTTCCAAAGGCTGTTGAAATCGCTATTCTAGGAATAGCCTATCCCACCACGGCCTACCTACCCGCATTCCTATGGACGATCGCGCTTTAGCCCGACGCGATATCAAGCCGTCGCTCGTCTTTCTGAGCGGCGAGCTGATAGCCGTGCCCATACCCCTCGAGCGGGAGGAGGTGACGTTGGGCCGCGCGCTCGAGGCTGACGTTCGTATCAACGACACGCAGGTGTCAAGACAGCACGCAAAGATCATAGCCTCGCAGGATGAAACGAGCACACCCGAATACATTCTCAACGATCTCGAATCCAGAAACGGAACATTCCTGAATGGACGCCGGATCACGCGCGAGAAACTGGAGAATGGCGATAAGATCACCATCGGGGAGACGATCCTGCGGTTTGACCTGCTCGACGAGATCGACCGCGAATATCAGCGTCAGATCCACCGATTGATCTCTCACGACGACCTGACCGGGCTTCTGTCGAGCCGTTCGTTCTTTTCGGAGCTGAGGCGCGAGGCCGGACGGGCTACCGCCGAAGGGCGGCCGTTCTGCGTGCTGATGATGGACGGCGACAACTTTAAGGGCGTGAACGATACCTATGGCCACCTGACCGGCAGCAAGACGATCGAGGAGATCGGGTCTTCGATCATGACAAATTTGAGAAGCGGCGACGCGGCCGCACGATTTGGGGGCGATGAGTTTGCGGCGTTTCTTCTTGATGCAGATCTCGCACAGGCGCTGATAGCGGCTGAGCGTATACGTTCGTCCGTCGAGAATTATCCCTTTAGCATCCTCAAGAAGGGCACAAAAGGAACGCATTCCATTACTGTGAGCATCGGTGTTTCTTCATTTCCGACAGACTCGTCCGACCCGATCGAGCTGGTTGAAATGGCCGACTCGGCACTTTACCGCTCCAAGCGTGAGGGTCGAAACCGGGTTTCGGCTTATCGCGACGTCACCGACCGCGAGCTAAAGCTGCCGCTCGCCCCGAGGCGCGCTTAGTCGTCAAACCGCAGAGTCTCGATAATTTCCGTCATATACCGCTTGCCAAGGTCGAGGTCCTCGCGAGCGAGGCTCACAGCACCTACGACGGCGTGACCACCACCGCCATACTTTTCACAGATTTCAGCGATGTTATGAAGTCGAGGCCGCGGCGACCATGGATTCGAGCCGACCGAGATCTTTGTGCGAAATTCGCTGCGTGTTAGGGCTACGTTATACGTTGTCTCGGGATAGAAATAGTACGGAATGAATTTGTTATAACCGTCGATCCCTGTGTCGGTCAGGTCAAAGCTCACGATGCCGCGCTCATAACGGGCACGCTCCTTGATGAGGTTTACGGTGTCCCAGTGACGTTGGATGATGGGTATTAACTTTGTCTGGATCTCCTCGCTCGAGACGATCTGGTCAAGCGACTCCTCAGTCAGCCGGCGAATGATACGCTCGACGAACGCAGGATCTTTCTCGCCCTCGATGACTTGCATGAGCTTTAGAGCTGACGTGCGAAGCTCGACGCACTGAGCCGGCGACTCGTAAAGAGCTCCGTCGATGATATGCGCCCACTCGATCAGCTCGCCCAGCGATGGGTCGTCGAAATCGAATTTGTCCTTCGCCACCTTGGCGATAAACTCCGCGCAGGATTTGCTCGTCGTATCGAGAAACTTTTTTCCCGAGGTGTCGGCGAGAAAATGAGCCTCGTCGGACTTTGTGAGAAATGCAGATTGGTGATGATCGAACCACCACGTCAGCCGCTCGTCGGGCGAGTACTTAAAATCCACGATCGCATTCTCATCTCCGTCAAACTGGCCGGGGTCGAACGCGTTGCCCGCGCGGTGCATCGTCGGGGTGTACGCGATCTCGGCCGTAGGGTCGACCTTCGTCGTGTAAAACTTGCTGAACACGGCCGCGGACGAAACGCCGTCGAAACAATTGCCGTGATAAAGTATCCTTAATTTCATAAATAGCGGGGTAGAAATGGCGGCCTTTTGCCGCTATCAATGCCTATGGCGTCATTGGGCCGAGCAAAACACTAAAGGCTAGAGGACGCGCCGCTAATCGTCAAGGTATGAGCGTAACAATAAGGTTTGCGGCGGGCCCCGATGCCGGCTCTCTCATCGATTTTAATCAGGCGATGGCGCTCGAGACCGAGGGCAAGCGACTCGACACCGACAAGATCTCGAATGGTGTTGAGGCTGTCTTTGATGATGAGAAGAAAGGTTTTTACGTTGTTGCCGAGGCCGACGGCCAGATCGTCGGCGGACTCATGGTCACCTATGAATGGAGTGACTGGCGAAACGCATGGTTCTGGTGGATCCAGAGTGTTTACATACTCCCGAAGGCGCGCGGAACAAGGCTCTACGCCCGAATGTACGACTTCGTAAAACAGCGCGCCGCAGTGGCGGGAAATGTGTGCGGCTTCAGGCTCTACGTTGAGACCGAGAACACGCACGCACAGCATGTTTACGACGCGGTCGGGATGTCACGCTCTCATTACGTAATGTACGAAGAGGAAGTGTGACAACCATCACCGAGGCCGAGTTCGTCCGCATCGTGGATGGCATTCGCGAGGACCGTGCCGCGATCATCAAACACAATCCGATCGGGCCGGACGATGAGATCCTGCTCTGGATGCTTCTCGCCGTCCTGTCGAGTTACCTGAACCTCAACGATGATGAGATGCCTTGCTTTCCGGGAAAACCTGACGCGAACACGTATCGCGATGCGATAATGTTTGTGCTACAAGATCGCATCGCGGACGAGTTTGAACCCGGAAAATATCTCGACCGGCTGACCAATGCTAATTAAAATGTTTGTCCTGACGGCCTTCCAGCAAAACACGCGTGTCGTTGCGTGCGAGGAGACGCGCAAAGCGATCTGCATCGATCCGGGCGAACCGTCGCAGGAGCTGGTTGACTACATTCGCAACAACGATCTCGACCTGCAGGCCATCATTCTGACGCACGGTCACCTCGATCACATCGGCGGGACGACCGCGTTAGCCAGGGAATTCCCGAACGCGGAGGTGTTGCTTCATAAAGATGAAATGTATCTGTACGAGGCGCTCGCTCAACAGCCCCTGCTGATGGGTATTCAGCCTGAGCAGATGCGCGCGATGGGAATGGATTATGAGGACGCACCCGTACCGACTCGATTCCTGGAGGATGGCGAGAAATATGATGTTGGAGATCTGCGGTTCCTCGTCCGGCACGTTCCCGGCCACACGCTAGGGCATATCGTGCTCGCCGAGCAAAACGAAAAGGCCGTCTTTACTGGCGATTGCCTGTTCAGCGGAACGATCGGCAGAACCGATCTTTCCGGAGGCGACCACGAGCAGCTGGTCGCCTCGATAAGAGAGAAAGTATTGACCTTAGGCGACGATTTCACGGTGTATTGTGGGCACGGCCCGGAAACCACCATCGGGCGCGAGCGTGCCACTAATCCCTTCCTGACCGGGCGGTACCAGATATCCCGCGATCATTAGAATTGCGTTTAATCGACACACAGATGTTTCATATGTGAAATACATAGGAATGAGCAGGCCCGCGTCTGTTCAACGTGTCAGAGGCCGCTCAAAAGCCCGGGAACGGGATCGTTACCCACGCCCCAAGATCGAATTCTGGTGTTATGCAATAGTGATCGATGCGTCCAGATACACATCCTGGATCGCGTTCAGCAGCTCAATCCCCTCGGACATCGGCCGCTGAAAGGCCTTGCGTCCCGAGATCAAACCCGTTCCGCCGCCGCGCTTGTTGATCACAGCAGTACGGACTGCGGCCGCGAGATCGCCTGCGCCCTTTGACTCGCCGCCTGAGTTGATCAGTCCGCAGCGTCCCATGTAGCAATTTGCGACTTGATAGCGGACAAGATCGATCGGGTTGTCGGTCGTGAGCTTATCGTAGACGATCGGGCTCGTCTTGCCATAGGTGCCGGTCTTGTTAAGAGCCGTGTAGCCGCCGTTTCGCTCCGGCAGTTTTTGCTTAATGATGTCGGCCTGGATGGTAACGCCGAGATGATTGGCCTGCCCCGTCAGGTCGGCTGCGGTGTGCATATCGCCCTCCGCGGTCTTGAAGGCGGAATTTCTTAGGTAGCACCAAAGGATCGTGGCCATTCCCAACTCGTGCGCATACGCAAACGCTTCAGCCACCTCAGTGATCTGGCGGGTTGATTCGTCGGAGCCGAAATAGATCGTTGCGCCGACAGCGACGGCTCCCATATTCCACGCCTGATCGACCGTGCCAAACATCACCTGGTCGAACTGATTCGGATACGTCAGGAGCTCGTTGTGATTGATCTTTACGATAAAGGGGATCTTGTGGGCATATTTTCTCGCGATGATGCCTAGCACGCCGAACGTCGATGCGACCGCATTGCAGCCACCGTCGATGGCGAGCTTAACGATATTCTCCGGGTCGAAGTACATGGGGTTTGGAGCGAAGCTGGCCCCGGCCGAGTGCTCGATCCCCTGGTCGACCGGCAGGATCGACACGTAACCTGTTCCGCCGAGTCGTCCGGTGCCGTACAACGCCTGTAAGCTCCTGAGAACATTTGCGTTACGGTCGGATGACGACCAGACGCGGTCGATGAAATCGCCGCCCGGGAAGTGAATATTCTCTTTCGGGATCGTCGTGCAAGCATGATCCAGCAGGCTTTCGGCCTCGTCCCCAAGCATCTCGCGTATCTTTGTTGTATCAACAGCCATCCAGTTTCTCTCCTAAAAAAAGCGGAAAAGTTTCTTTTTTTGACTAGTATTAATATACAACGGAGGCAGACGGTTGTTAATCTAACCGCGCTTGTTTTGAGCCCAGACCTCGCTAGGGATCTATAGGATCTGGTCCTATTTCGGGCTGTCATTCATGACTTATCATATGAATATCTCCCTTCTTGTTATGAAAAAGATCACTGGCGGAGTAGGCCTTTGCCTCCTCGCTCTCTCGCTATCTTTCACCGTTTTGGGACAGCGGCAGGAATGGACTCCGGTCTCGCAGGCCGAGCTTTCGATGTCGAAACCTCTGGTCGAGGCAGATGCCGACGCTGAGGCCATCCTATGGGATGTTTACGTCTCGGACGAGGACACCGGTTCGGAATATCAGACGGTGCTCCATCATTACCTTAAGGTTAAGATCTTTAACGACAGGGGCCGCGAGGCGTTCAGCAAGATCGACATCCAGTTCGGTAAGATCGATGGCATCGGTTACGACGTTAAGATCAAGGACATTGCCGAGCGCACGACCAAAGCGGACGGCACAACGGTCGAGCTCAAGGACAGCGATGTCTTTGAGAGGGATGTTGTAAAAGGCAGCGGTCTAAAGCTAAAGGCAAAATCTTTCGCAGTGCCAGGGATCGAGCCCGGTGCCATCATCGAGTACCGCTGGAAAGAGGTTCGAGGCGCTGTAAGCTTGTCTCAGCGGCTACAGTTTTCCCGGGATATTCCGGTCGAACTCGTGCGGTATCACCTGCGGCCAGTGCCGGCGACCACTGGCTATGGAATGCACGGACAACCTTTTAATTTCAATAACGATGCTTTCGTTAAAGAACGGGATGGTTTTTACATGACGGCCGGGCACAACCTCCCGGCGTTCCGCGAAGAGTCGAAAATGCCGCCTGAGTATTCGGTAAAACCATGGCTTCTTCTTCAGTACACTAAGGAAACGACGGCCCCCACCCAAGAGAAGTATTGGAAAGATCTCGGCCACACGCAGTATGACAAGCACCGCGGCCTCATGAAGCTCTCGGATGAAGTTAAGCAGGCGACGACCGAGGCCATCGGTAGTGAATCGGGCGAGGAACAGAAGGTCCACAAGATCTTTGATTACGTGCGGGCGAAGGTCAAAAACTACAACGACGACGCTCTTCACCTTAGCGCTGAGGACCGAAAGAAGCTCAAGGAGAACAAATCACCGGCCGACACGCTCAAGCGCGGCCAGGGAAATGGCATGGACATTAACATGCTCTTTGCATCTATGGTGACGGCGGCGGGGATCGATGCACGCTCCGCGCACGTGTCTCGCCGCTCGGACACGTTCTTTTCAAAACAGTTCGTAAACGATTACTTCCTGACCAGCGAGGATGTTGCGGTCAAGATCGGCGGCCAATGGCGGTATTTTGACCCGGGCAGCCGATATGTCCCGTACGGAATGCTTACCTGGCCAGAAGAGGGTGTTTTGGCCCTGATCGCGGACGACAAGCAGGCGATCTGGGATATGACGCCTATTTCGCCGCCAAAGGCATCTCTCCAGAAACGCGTCGGCCAATTTAAACTGCTGGACGACGGCACGCTCGAGGGTACTGTCCGGATGGAGATGACCGGCCAGATCGCAGCTAGTGAGAAAGAATATAACGACGACGATACACAGCAGCAGCGTGAGAATTCTCTGAAAGACATGGTTAGGTCCAACATGCTCGCATCAGCCGAGGTGACAGACACGACTATAGAAAACGTGACCGACCCTGACAAACCCCTTATTTATACCTTCAAGGTTCGCATTCCGGATTATGGAACGAGGACCGGAAAGCGAATCTTCTTTCAACCGGACGTCTTTGAACGAAGTTCGAAACCTATGTTCGAGGGTACGGTGCGTCGAAACGACATTTATTTTCAGTACCCCTGGGCTGAACGTGACGAGATCACTTTCGAGCTGCCCGCCGGGTTTGAACTTGAGAGTCCGGATTCCCCGGGGCTGGTTAAAGACACGTCCGGCATCGGCGCGGACGAGATCAAAATAACTATTTCAGCTGATAAGAAGATGCTGGTCTATTCGCGTGACTTCTCATTCGGCAATCGTGGAGCGATCCTCTTTCCAAAGGAAAGCTATCCGGCAATTAAGAACGTTTTCGAGGCATTCTACCGGGCCGATTCTCATGCCCTCACGCTGAAGCAGTCGGCGTCTCCCAAGAATTAACATGAAGATCGCAAAAACTATTCTCCCCACCCTGACTTTTATCATTTGTAGCGCGGTTTGCGTCCTTGGAACATCGATTGACGACAAGTCGATGCCGAGCTGGCTCCAGGAGGCATCCAGATCGACCGTTCCGACCTATCAAAAGGACGTACCGGGTGTCGTACTCATAAACGACCAATCCGTAAGCGTCGCTGCCGACGGCATGCTCACGATCACCCAGCGCTATGCGGTTAGGATCTTGACGGGCGACGGCAAAGGATATGCAGAAGGCGGCGCCGGATACCTCCAGAGTTCGAGCAAGGTCAAGGACATCAAGGGGTGGCTCATCAGGTCGGATGGGACGGTAAAATATTACGGCAAGGACAAGGTCCTCGACGTAGTTAGCGATGCGGACGATATCTATAACGAATATCGCATCAAGTCTGTAGACGCGACCGACGATGCGGAGGTCGGGGCCATATTCGGGTACGAAACCGTGGTTGAGGAACGGCCGCTTTTCCCTCAGGATCGGTTTGGTTTTCAGCATCGGCTACCAACGCTATACGCTCGATATACCCTCGCCTTGCCCTCAGGATGGCGGGCGACTAGCGTCACTTTCAATCACGACGAAATAAAACCGACGGTCACAGGCGGCACTTACGCATGGGAAATGCGAAACATGGATCCGATCCCACCCGAGCCTGACGGCCTTTCAGTGGTGAATCTTGCTCCGCGGATCGCGATCAACTATTTCCCGACCGCCAGTTCGAGTGCCTACGACAGCTGGCATGACGTTTCAAAATGGTACACCGACCTGAGCGCCCAAAGCCTGACCCTCGACGATACGGTCGCGGCAAAAGCCAGAGAATTGGCGGCGGGAGCAAAGACGGATTTCGAACGGATCAGCGCCATCGGAGCGTATGTACAGTCGCTCAGATATATTTCCCTCGATCTCGGCGTGGCCCATGGCGGCGGCCACAGGCCGCGGCCGGCGACTCTCGTTTTGCAGCGCGGCTATGGAGATTGCAAAGACAAGGCGAACCTGATGCGGACGATGCTGAAGGCGCTCAAGATAGAGTCGCATCTCGTGCTCATATATTCGGGTGATCCGACATATGTCCGCGCAGAGTGGGCGTCACCCGACCAGTTTAATCATTGCATCATCGCGGTCGCGATCGGCCCCGACACGCAGGCCCCGACGATCGTCACAAATGAAAAACTTGGCCGGCTTCTCATCTTTGATCCGACGGATCCATATACCCAACTCGGCGACCTGCCGCAGCACGAGCAGGGCAGTTTTGCCCTAATTTCCGCAGGCGCTGATGGCGACCTCGTTAAGATGCCTACGCTCCCACCGGCCGCGAGCAAGCTTGAACGTAATGCAGAGATCGAGCTTGGACCAACTGGTGCTATCTCCGGCAAGATCCACCAAAGATCGTACGGCCAGTCCGCATCGTTCGAACGAGCCAAGGTTCAACTCCTGTCTGACAGCGACTACAAAACAGATCTGCAACGGTGGCTGACGAGCCGCGTTAAGGGTGGCAGTATCGTGAATTCGGTTCCTATCGACCGCAAGTCTAACGGCGAATTCGATCTGGACCTGGATTTCTCGGCACCTGTCTATGCACAGCTGATGCAGGGCCGACTGATGATGTTCAAGCCGGCGATGGTCGGACGACTAGATCAGTTCACGCGGCTCGAAGGGAAGCGGGTCACACCTATGATGATCGACGCGAGTTCCTATAACGAAACGATCAGAATAAAGCTGCCGGCCGGTTTTACGGTGGATGAAATGCCTGATGCCGACAAGATCGAGACGCCGCTCGGCCGGTACTCGTCAAAATACGAGCTCGCTGGCGACTATCTGATCTTTACGCGGAGTCTCGAACTAAACCGCTCGATCGTACCTGCGTCGAAATACGACGATGTCGGGCGATTCTTCAGTGTGGTCCGCGGCGCCGAGTCCTCGCCGGTGGTGCTAATAAAGAAGTAGGTCGACGGAACTCATGCAAAAAAAGGGCGGGGCCTTAGCGGCTCCGCCCTACTTTTTGTTTCAAACGAAACAAGGCGTGAAACACGCTATTGCGTGATCGGATTGCCGTCGACATCGAGGACCACGATCGGCATGCTGAGTTCCTTGAGTCCGGGTTCGATGACCTTGCGGTCACCGACGATGACGACGGCCATCTTGGACGGGTCAAGGTATTTGTTAGCGACACGATTCACATCATCGATCGTGACGGCATTTACCTTAGAGATGTAATCGTTGAAGTACGTGTCAGGCAAGCTGTAAGTCACGAGGTTAGCAAGCTGTCCTGAGATACCGCCGACAGTCTCAAACCCGGACGGGAAGCGTCGGATGAAAGACTGCTTGTTGGTGTCAAGCTCCTGCTGAGTGATCGGCCGTCCGTTGCGAATGCCTGCCAACTCCTTCAGGAACTCTTGCACGGCCTCCTTCGTCGAGACCGTCTGTATCTCGCCGTAGGCGGAGAAGGGACCGGCGCCCTTGCGATACGTAAAGCGACTATACGCTCCGTAGGTATAGCCCTTATCCTCGCGGAGGTTCATGTAGAGCCTAGCCGTACCGCCACCACCCAAAATGGAATTCATCACCTGCACCGCGTAATAATCCGGATTGCTCCGCTCGATGCCCACGAGGCCGATGTTGATCGAGGACTGTGCCGCACCCGGCTTGTCGACCACATAGATGGCCGGCTTTGCCATCATCTGCTGGGCATCCCAGCTCGTGGCCTTGACGTCACCCGACTTCCAGTTTGCAAAAGCCTTTTCCAAACGATCCTTGATGTCCGCAGGCTGCACGTCGCCGACTACGATCAGCGTCGAATTATTTGGCCTATAGTATGTCTCGTAAAAACGAGAAACATCGTCGCGACTCATGCCGGCTACGGTTTTCTCGTCACCCGACAACTGTCGTCCGTATGCCTGGGTTCCGTAGAGGACCTTGTCGTAAACGACACCTGCAACAGCCGTGTTGCTGGCCTTGCGGGCCCTAAGCCCATTCAGCGAACGACCCTTGAGGGACTTGAATTCGTTGTCCGGGAATGACGGATTCATTACCTCGTCGGCAAAGTAGCCAAGCGCCGCGTCGAGGTTCTTGGTGATCGTCTGCATCTGAACCGTTGTCGAGTCGAACGACGCGCCGGCACCGACGGTTGCACCGATCGACTGTAGGCCGTTCGAGATATCGACTGCCGAGCGTGTCTTCGTGCCTTGGTTGAGCATCGAGGCAGTCATCGACGCAACGCCAGCTTTGTCGGCGTTCTCCATCATGCCGCCGCCGTTTATGACGAGATTCATCGAGACTATCGGCAGCTCGTGGTGCTGGACGATCCAGACATTCAGACCGTTCGACAGCTTCGATTTCTCGATCGCCGGCAGGGTAAACTTCGGATCGGGACCGACCTTCGGAAGCATCGCCTCCTGCTTTGCGATAAGAGCCGTGTCCTTTTTCTTGGACTCGGTCGACGCCGGCTTATCGGTCTTTGCGGGTGGCGGCGGCGTCTTTGCCGGGACCGCGGTGAGGACCATGTGGTTTGCGATCAGGTACTTATTCGCAACGCGCTTTACTTCATCTGGAGTGACTTTGCGATAGCGGTCGAGATTCGTCTGGAAGTAGTCCGGCTTGCCTAGATAGCCCGCATACTGCGCGAGCGTGCTGCCCTTGCCAAAGACGGTCTGAAGTCCGTAGATCGCCTGCACCTCGCGGCCGGTGATCGCACGATTGACCTCGTCGGCCGTTACGCCGTCGCGCTTTAGACGCTCGATCTCGATGTTGATCTCCTTTTCGATCTCCTCCGTTGACTTGCCGCCGCGTGCCGTTGCCGCGATCTGGAAGAGTCCAGCGATCTCGCTGGTGCCGTTGCTCGCAAACACGTTACCCACCAGCTCATTCTTGTAAACAAGATTACTCTGGAGACGCGAACCGCGTCCCGACGAGAGCACACTCGCGAGAATATCGAGAGGAGCCTCGTCCTCCGAGTACTGAGGCACCGATACCCACGTCAACTGTATGCGAGGCAGGTTAGCAAAAGGATCCTCATACGTTTGGCGAACAATGCTCGACAGCTGTGGCTCCGCAATATTCGGGCGGACGATCGCCTTGCCTGCCTTCATCCCGCCAAAGTACTTCTGGATCCAAGCCGTAGCCTGCTTTTCGGTGAAATCTCCCGAAATGGCCATGACCGTGTTATTCGGCACGTAGTAGGTGCGGAAAAATGACTTGACGTCCTCGAGCGACGCCGCCGAAAGGTCGGACATTGAACCAATGACGTCCCAACGATACGGGTGTCCCTCGGGATACATGACCTCGAGCGTCCGCTCGCTCATGCCGCCGTAGGGTACATTGTCGACGCGGAAGCGGCGTTCGTTCTTTACGACGTCGCGCTGGTTATCAAGCTTCGCCTGATCCATAGCGGCGAGGAGATTGCCCATGCGGTCCGCTTCCATATAAAGCGTTCGCTCCAGCATGTTCGACGGGACGGTCTCGTAGTAAAACGTGCGGTCCTGATCCGTTGTGCCGTTCACGCTACCGCCCATCTCATCGACCGCTCGCCAGCCGTCGATAAAGTTGCCCGAGCCCTGGAACATCATATGTTCGAACAGGTGGGCAAATCCGGTGCGCCCTGGGGTCTCGTTCTTCGACCCGACATGGTAGAACATGTTCACGGATACGATGGGTGTCGAATGGTCCTGGTGCAGAACGACGGTCATGCCATTCTTTAGCTTGTATTCCTTGACGTTGATCGGCGGCAGCTTTGTGGATTGTGCAAGCGCCGATGCCGCGAGCAGTAAACCCGTCAGGATGCCGGCCAAAGATCTCTTTAATAACATATGTCCTCTCTTGAGATTGGTTTAGATGAGCGTAAACAGGCGAGGGCAACTGCTTCCCTATCCAAAGGAAAGAGCGATCCCGCCCGGCTGAGCTTTAACTAGATTGTACTACGGCGATCAGGTGGAGTGGGTTTCAACCTTGGCAAGAGCGGCGATCTTTTCGCGTTTAGAGACGACTACACCGCCGTGCCGCTCAATCGTGATGGCAAACATCTCCGGCTTAACAGCCTTGAGCTTGGCGTTTATCGGGATGATGAGCTCACCGTCGCTCGACACGTCAAAAGCCCCGCCGTCGATCGGCGTCGCCTTGTCCTGTGTCTGGTCAAATATCCACAGCTGGTAGCAGGTCGCCTTGGCGTCGTTGACCGGCAAGCCGCGAAATCGCATGTAACCCGACTGCGTGTCGTCGCTCCAAACGATGTCGCCGGTCAGGCCCTTTAGCTCCTTCACGTTGCCGGGAGCCCAGCTTGCCTGAATTACATCAGCGCTCGAACGCATCATTTCGGCACGCTGCTCGGCAGGTGTTAACGTCCGCGGCGTCTCTACTTGCGGCACGTTTGCCTGCTCCGGCTGGGGCTTGTTGAAACGAGCCGTGTAAAGGTTAAAGCCCAACGCCGCAACCGCGATCGCGGCGGCGACCCAGCCGAGCCAGCCGAATAGCGACGAGCGCGGCTTCTTATCGAAAACATCGTCAGTCGTAAATATCTTCGCGTTCGGAGGCCACGGCTCTCGAGCGTCGGTCGCAGCCGGGGTGAGGGCACTCGGCGCCGATGCAAGGATCTTCGAGGTTAAATGGTCCGGCAAAGGCTCGATCTCAAGCGAGGCCATGCTGATGGCCGCTGTCGTAATTTCAAGCGAGCGAAATTCCGCTTCGACCACCTCCGGGTCGAATCGGTCAAGCTCGGCCTGCTCCCCGGGCTCAAGTCCATAGACCGTTTTTTTGGTCAGAAGGTCGTAGAGCAGATCTTTTTGTTCGTCTGTCATACTCGTGCCTCCTGGGGGCGTTTGCCCAATCCCATTACCTCTCGCACCTGTAACAGCCCACGCCGCGCATGGGTTTTAACGGTGCCGAGGGGCATCCCCGTGGCCTCCGATATCTCTTGGTGCGACATTCCTTGGACGATGGAAAGTCGTAGCACTTGCTGCTGCTCGGGACGGAGGGAACGCATCGCCTCGGCAGCCTGCTCGGCCTCCATGCTCAGCTCAAGGGTCTTATCCGCTCGTGTAAAGGGTTCTAAAAGCACGTCGTCAAGCGAATCGGCAGAAATGCGTCGGGTCGAATAGCGGATCTTGTCTATGAGGCGGCGGCGAGCGATCATCGCGATGAACGTCGTCTCAGACGCCTTTGACTCGTCAAACCGCTCGGCATTCTTCCAAACATCCACGAATATTTCCTGCACGGCGTCCTCGGCATCATCCGAGTTTTGCAGCATCTTGCGCGCCAAGGACCAAACAAGACCTCCGTACCTGGCGAGGCAGTCCTGAACGGCGGTTGGATCACCGTCCGCGATGCGTTTTAAGATAGCTTGTGTCACGCGTATCCGTGGTTGGGAATTCTCTCTAAGCTACCTTATCCGGCCCGTTCTGCCAATAGCTGCACCTCCACACGTCGCCGGCCTTAACCTCCGCAGATGACTTCGCAAGTTGCGTTGTTATGGATTCAGGCGGGGCTGCGCCTCATCGTTAAGAGTGAGGCGAGAAAGATCAGAAAAAGGATGATCGAGGTGCCCGCAGACAGCAGGCAAAACTGGCAGAAGGCATGTATCACGGAAGCCTGAAGATAGATCAGGTATGCGCTCGCGGCGGCCATCAAAGTGGTCTGGATGCCAAAGAGCCACCACGCCCGCCACCGTCCCGTCGCCGTCAGAACGGCAAATAGCAATGCGTCGGCATATGCGATAGCTCCAAACAGTGCGATCGGAATGTTGGCGATGGTTGCGTAATCGCTTGTCAGCACCATTTCACAGCCACCGGTGATCGAGCACGGGACCGGTTCGGCAGTGTAGTGATGATATGTGAGATAGATGGCGTCGATGAGCCCCACAAGCGCGAATAACGCTGCGACGAGCGGCAGCCAATTCAGCCGCCGCCCGGATCGATCGAGATCTGTCGAAGGTGTCACTTGTTTGAGTTTGTGGTGTTTGCCGGAGCCGCCTGCGTCGCCGGTGCAGCCTTGGCAAGCTCGGCATCGATGGCCTGCTTGAGACCCTCGACAGTCATCTGCTCAAATGGGATCGCGACGTTGTTGATGTAAAGCGTTGGGGTCGAATTCACGCCGATCGCCTGGCCACGCTTCTTATCAGCGTCTACACGTGCCTTTGACGCGATACCGAGCATGTCGTTCTCCCATTTATCGACATCGAGGCCGATGCGAGTCCCATATTCCTTCCAGACCTGCTTGTAGTTTGGATCGCTGGTCCAGGCTTTCTGGTTAGTAAAGAGCAGGTTTTGCATCTCCCAAAACTTGTTCTGCATGCCTGCTGCGTCCGCCGCTACTGCTGCTTCATAGCTCTTGTCGTGCGCCGGAATATCGAGCGGGTAGTCCCTAAAGATAAAATGGATCCGGCTGCCATACATCGACTTGATCTCGTTCATCACGGGATGCTTTGCGGCGCATTGCGGGCACTGGAAATCCGCGAACTCCTCGAGTGTCACAGATGCTGCCGCGGAACCGGTTTGATTGGGCGGCTGGGCTCCCGGCGGTGAATTAGGCGGGATCGTGTTGCCGTCCTTCTTGACCGTATTGCTGTTGCCGTTCTTGACGGCGTTGCCGTTGCCGCTGCCCCCACACGCGGCCAGAAACGCCGCCAAAACTAAGGTCACACAGGCGATGGTCCATCTCATTTTATGCATCGTTGTTGTAGGCATGTATAGCTAAAATGCTTAGTTACTTTACCGCTCTGATACGTTGACTGTCGACCCCTGGTTTATTCATCGCGGCAAGGGTCTCGCGAACCGTCGCCGCAATACCTTCAGCGTCTAGGCGGTATTGTGCGAGCAATGTCTTTGGATCTCCGTGCGTCACGATCTCATCCGGAACGCCCAGCCTGACGACCTTAACCTTGTCGGCGAGACCTTTTTCCTCCAGAAGTTCCAAGACCGCAGATCCGAATCCGCCAGCAAGATATGCGTCCTCCGCCGTGACGATGAGGCGATGGGTCTTGGCGATCTCGGTGATCATCTCAGCGTCAAGCGGCTTTACAAACCGGGCGTTGACCACCATCGAGTCGATGCCGCCGGTCGCGAGAATCGCGCTAGCCTCCATCGCGGGATACACCATTTCTCCATAGGCGAGGATCGCCGCGTCGGTGCCGGTATTCAGAACCTCCGCCTTTCCGATCTCGAGTTTTTTTGGCGCGGTACTGATGTCGACACCAAAACCGTTGCCACGCGGATATCGTAATGCCGCGGGGCCCGGATGCTCGATCGCCGTAAGCATCATGTCGCGCATCTCAGCCTCATCCTTCGGGGCCATAAGCACGATATTCGGATACCCGCGCAGGTAAGCTATATCTAGCAGGCCGTGATGCGTCGGGCCGTCCGCCCCGACGATGCCCGCACGATCCATCGCTATCGTTACATCGAGGTTTTGCAAGCAAACATCGTGAATTACCTGATCAAACGCCCGTTGTAGGAATGTTGAATAGATTGCCGCTACCGGCTTAAGACCCTCGCATGCCATTCCCGCACAGAACGTCATCGCATGCTGTTCCGCGATGCCGACGTCGAAGGACCGCTCCGGAAACTTCTCGAGCACTTTATCAACGCCCGTCCCGTCGGGCATCGCGGCTGTTAACGCGACTATTCGCTCGTCATTCTCCATTAGCTCGCACATCGTGCGGCCAAAGATCTCTGTATACGTCGGCGCCGACACCTTACCGGATTTGTAGGGAAGTCCTGTCTTCGGGTCGAAAGGGCCCGTCGCGTGATAGGCGTAATAATTCTTTTCCGGATTGGGAAAGCCTTTTCCCTTTGTGGTCAAAGCGTGGACGATGACCGGGCCATCATCGATCTTTTTCGCATCTTCCAGCGCTCGCACGAGCAACGGCACGTTGTGGCCATCTACATAGCCGATGTATTTGAATCCAAGCTCGTTGACCAGCGCTCCGGGCAGGACCGCCGCCGCGATCGCGTCTTTTACAGATTTTGCCGCGCTCCGCAGGTGACGCCCGATCCCCGGAACACTGCCGAGAGCATCGCCTATCTCTTCCTTTAGGTGCTGATAACTCTGAGCTTCCTTGATCCGGTTGAGATATCCGCTTAACGAACCGACCGCCGGGGCGATCGACATCCCGTTGTCGTTGAGTATCACGATCAGGCGGGACTTTAGATGTCCGGCTTGGTTCAAAGCCTCCATCGCCATGCCGCCCGCTAGCGAAGAGTCGCCGATCAACGCACAGACATGAAAGTCCTCACCCTTTCGGTCTCTCGCAACGGACATCCCAAGTGCAGCCGAAACCGACGTCGAGGCGTGGCCGGCGCCAAAGGTGTCGTATTCCGATTCATCACGTCGCAAAAACCCGCTCAAGCCGCCGGGCTGCTTGATCGTGTGGAGCTCGTCGCGGCGACCGGTGAGTATCTTGTGGGCGTAAGCTTGATGGCCGACATCCCAGACGAGCCTGTCATTCGGCGTGTCGAACACATAATGCATCGCCACCGCAAGCTCGACTGCACCCAGGCTGGCGCCCGTATGACCGCCGATACGCGAACACGTATTGATAATGAACTGCCGCACCTCATCGGCGACCTCTTGAAGGTCATCGACCTTTAGCTGCCTAAGATCGGCCGGGGAATTTATCTCAGAAAGAAAGCGCATTTATACTAAAGCGTTAAATGTCACATTTTAGCGTGCCCGCAGGCAAATGTTCAATCTACCGAGATTTACACTTCTTTACGAATTTCCTTAGACCTTAGGCCGTCAGAGCGCGTCAAAACAAACGTTCGGGACAAAATTGCCCAGATCAATAAAAAGAGGTTAGAAATGTCATTAAAGTTCAAATTCTTATCAACTCTCACAGTTGCCGGTGCGATCGCGGCCTTCTCAAGCCTCTCGATGGCTCAGGACACCAAGACGACCGAGGCTCCCGCAGGCGAGAAAACGGAGCGCCATCATCGCGGCGACCGCGACGGCTCTGGCAAGCGCGGCGAGTTCGGTAAACACAAACGAGGCGGTCACGGCATGCGTGGCGGACACGGAATGTTCGGCATGATGCGTGGTATCACGCTGACGGATGGTCAGAAAGAGCAGATGAAGACGCTCCGCGGGTCCAACAGACCGGACAAGTCGCAATTCGAGTCGCTTCGTCCCCTTATGGAAGCAAAGCGCAACGGCACTATCACCGCCGATCAGGAAGCACAGCTCAAGGCGTTTCGCGACCAGCGTCAGGCCAAGGCTAAGCAGATGCACGAGCAGTTTCTCTCCATCCTGACCGATGAGCAGAAGGCTCAGCTCGAGAAGAACAAAGCCGAGATGAAGGCAAATCGCGAGCAGTTTAAACAGAAGCGAGAAGAGTGGCGTAAGAACCGCGAAGACCGCAAGGCCAATCCGGCAACGACGACCGAGAAGCCTGTCAACAATTGATCGCCGTCCTTCTCAAGGACAAACAAGAAAAAGGCGTGGACCCTTAGGGGCTCACGCCTTTTTTGTTGCGTTGCGGACGGTCTAGCCGATGAACATGTCCTCGTCAGCATAGACTCGATCGATCTGCTTCGGTGCCGGAGCAAAGAGGACCTCGAGGCCCTTCTTTACACCGGCCATGATAGCTGCGATCTCGCGAGCCGGAACGACGATCTTTTGCTGCACGAATTCGGTCGTATCGACGACCTGGTCGTGGGTGCGGTCGATCGTGTCGCTGACCATCTCGACCTTGTCCCGGGCCGTCATCGCGGTCTGGCCGACCAGTTGTCTTAGCTCGGAAACCTCGTCGCGAATAAGCTCGGTTGACTCGGCAAGGTACCTCGTTGCGTGAGACAGGTTTGTCGATATCTCGGTAAACTGCACCGAGATCTCTTTACCCTGGGCACCGATCGCATCAACCTTTGCGATCAACGGCTCGACGCGCTCCTCAAGGTTCTTGACGGTCGCGACGACCTTTCTGACCGTCGTCGCGATCCAGATCAGGGCGATCGCCATCACGATAAAGCAAACGGCGATCACGATCGACGAGATCATCTGCCAGAATTGCGGATCGCTCGTATTCATTTATTACGCCTTGTTATCATCGCTTTCCGCTTTTGCCGGTTTCTCGCCCGGACCCCAATCAGGGCGGCCCTCTGTGATAGATTTTGACTCGTTCTTCCGTTTTTCCTGCGTATAGGCCTCTTTACCGGCCTCGATCGCCGCTGTAAAAGGATTAGCCGTACTTGCCGCGACCGACTTGGCTTTTTCGGTCAGTGCCCCGGCTTTCTCGGTCGCCGTGTCGTAGATCTCGCCGGCCCGTTCGCGAGTTGTATCGTAAAGCTCGCCTGCACGCTCGCGGGTCGCCTCGTAATACTCGCCCGCGCGCTCTTGGATCTGCGCCGCAGCCTCTTTACTCTTCTCGAGCCCCTTTCGGCTGGCGTCCGCGATATCTCCGCGAAGTTCCACGCCCGATTTCGGAGCGAAAAGCAATGCTAAAATGGCACCAATGCCACCGCCAACGATCAAATATGTGAGCTTGCTTGTCGCGCTCGTGTCGTCTCTGTCGTAATCACGTCCCATAATGACTTTCTCCTCATGCCCTCCGCCTTTGGCAGACAAAAGCACTAAGCTTCAAAAAACATCGGCTATAGCCCGACTATATCAGACGGGAACTGCAATGAAAACAATTATTTTCTAAAGTAAGTGAGTAATTACTTACTTACAACAACGACTGACAGGCTATATTCAATACGCCACGGGCCGCGAGCTGACGCCGTCAACCGAGCGATTCACCCCTTTATTTGTTACAATCACGGTTTGCCCCGCGCCTATGGATTCGAGCCTTATAAGAAACTTCTCGATAATTGCCCACATCGACCATGGCAAATCGACTCTCGCTGACCGCTTGCTGCAGTTGACGGGCGCAGTCGCAGACCGCGATATGGAAGCGCAGATGCTCGATGACATGGACCTTGAGCGTGAACGCGGCATTACGATCAAGGCCCACGCGGTAAGGCTCGACTACAAGGCAAAGGACGGCAAACAGTACGTTCTCAATCTTATTGACACGCCGGGCCACGTCGATTTTAGCTACGAGGTCTCTCGCTCGTTGTCGGCATGCGAAGGGGCGTTGCTGGTCGTCGACGCATCCCAAGGCGTTGAGGCCCAGACGCTGGCTAACACTTATCTGGCGATCGAGAACGATCTCGAGCTGATCCCCGTGCTCAACAAGATCGACCTCCCGTCCGCAGAGCCCGAACGCATAAAAGAGCAGATCGAGTCGATCATCGGACTCGATACAACGCATGCAGTCTTAGCGTCGGCCAAAACCGGCGTCGGCGTGGCGGAGATCCTCGAGGAGATCGTAAAGGACATACCGCCGCCGAAAGGCGACCGCAACGCTCCGCTAAAAGCCCTGATATTCGACAGCTGGTATGACAGTTACCGCGGCGTGATCGTCCTGTTTCGCGTCATTGACGGTGTCGTAAAAAAAGGGACAAAGCTCAAATTTTTTAACACCGGCCGCGAGTATCTCGTTGAGACGCTCGGCGTCAATCGCCCTCGACCGACGCCGATCGATGAGCTCGGACCCGGCGAAGTAGGATTTCTGACTGCGTCGATCAAGACAGTCGCTGATGTGCAGATCGGCGACACGATCACGGATGCCGCGCGACCGGTGAGCGAGGCCTTGCCCGGGTTTCAGGAAGTAAAGCCGATGGTCTTTGCGGGCTTGTACCCGATCGACTCCGCTCAATATGAAGACCTTCGCGATGCGATGGAGAAGCTGCGGCTTAACGACGCATCGTTCTTTTTCGAGCCCGAGAGCTCGACCGCCCTCGGATTTGGGTTCCGCTGCGGATTCCTTGGCCTGCTCCACATGGAGATCATTCAGGAGCGGCTCGAACGCGAATTTAACCTCGAACTGATCACGACGGCCCCGGGCGTGCGTTATCGCGTGACGACAACTGACGGCGCGGTCGCGGAGATCGACTCCCCGTCCAAGATGCCGGACAGCGCCCGCATCGTAAAGATCGAGGAGCCCTTCATCGATGCAACAATACTTACCAACGACGAGTTTCTCGGGGGTATCCTTCCGCTTTTGGACGAGAAGCGCGGCGTGCAGAAGAAGTTCGAATACATCACGAGCAACCGAGTAATGCTCGTCTACGAGCTCCCTCTGAACGAGATCGTCCTAGACTTTTACGACCGCCTGAAATCGGTCTCAAAGGGTTACGCATCGCTCGATTACCATTTGTCGGGCTATCAGGTGAGCAAGCTGGTCAAGCTGGATGTGCTCGTTTCGGGAGAGCCGGTGGACGCCCTTTCGCTCATTATGCACACCGACACTGCCACCGCCAAAGGCCGCCTTCTGGTCGCGAAAATGAAGGAACTGATTCCGCGCCAAATGTTCGAAGTCGCCATCCAGGCCGCCATTGGGAGCAAGGTCATCGCCCGCGAGACCGTCAAAGCGATGGGCAAGAACGTAATCGCCAAATGCTATGGCGGCGACATCTCACGCAAACGCAAGTTGCTGGAAAAACAAAAAGAAGGCAAAAAGCGGATGAAAAAGGTCGGCCGCGTCGAGATCCCCCAAGAAGCTTTTCTGGCCGTGCTCAAGGTCAACGAGAGCAGCTAGACTTCGCCTATAAGTAACTGAACAGCCAGTGACGACTGCTGCGCTTCAGCTCACCATACCAACGACAGATCGGGTAGAGCAGCGCGAGGCCCGCGAGCCACGCCACGTACACCACCCAAAGCGAAAATCCATTGTCCGGCGGAGCTGTCGCCCAGCCATCGGGGTTGAGGAAAAGGTATCCAACGTCCTTTCCTGCCAAATAACCGAGAAGCGATCCCGCGCCATGCGCGTAGAACATCTGCAAAATAAAGTAGAAGAGCGGCACTCGACCAAACGTGAGGACGATCCGCTGCGCCAGGCTCGTACCTTCGGCTCGGTCCGACGCTCCAAGCACCAGGAGTGAAGGTCCTAAGGTCATCAACAGAAACAACAGCGAGGGTGGATATTTGGTCGTGTTCAGGAAGGACAAGAGCGTGAACAATGGACTCGACTGGTACTGCCACCGCGACGGGTCGCCGTAAAAGTTAAGGGCTCGGAGGGCGATAAACACTCCTGTCGCCCCAAGTCCTAACCGGAGAAGCCACCGCCTTCGTTGCTCCGGCTTCCAGCTATACACGCTCCCGAGCGCGTAGCCGGCAGCCATCACGCCGATCCACGGAATGAGCGGATAAGCAGTCAGTAGCTTGCTTGTGCCGCCGAACAGCGGCACGAATCCGGTCTGGTGAAGAAACAGCCACAGCGACTGCAGCGCATCGGGTGGAGGAGCTCCTGCAAACGCGATCGCAGGCGGCACGGTGATGCCGTCCAACAGGTTATGGAAAACGATCATGAGGAGACCGATCGCCCCGACTGCCTTTTCGGGTAAATGGATGAGTCCGGCGAGGACGAGCATCGACACCCCAAACACCCAAATGACCTCTGCGAGGCCGAAAAAGCTGTAGTCAAAATTAAAAAAAAGGCTGAAACGCACGACCGTGAACTCAAGCACGATCAACCACAAACCGCGTGTAAGAAGAAAGCGGGAAAGTTCTCCATTGCTCTTGCCACGCAATCTTTGCAAATAGATGCTCGTTCCAGAGAGAAACACGAATGTTGGAGCGCAGAAATGGGTGATCCAACGGGTAAAGAAAAGCACCACATTGGTTTTCGTAAGGTCGGTCGGATTATTGGTCAGGCCACCCGCGAACACGTAATCGCGCACGTGATCAAGCAGCATGATGATCATCACCAAGCCTCTCAGGAGGTCAACAGAGGTGATCCGGCGTCGATCTTCGGGAGTAGTAGAGATGTCTGTCATAGAACGGGACGGTTTTCCCAAAACAGATTGCCGAAAAAGGCTTTTCTAAGTACTTAAATATTATGAAATTTTATGAACGAGCGGTTGGAGTACGTGAAATACCGAGATCGGGGGCGTCATTCCATCGCAAAGTCCTGCTCGAAATCCTAAGGAGTGCCGAGGTCCCAAACGCCACTCGTCGGCCCGGTTGCAAATACGGACACGCCAGTGACGGTTGAACGCGTGATGTTCACAACCTGTTCGCCGGATGAGTAGGTCATCATTGTCCCGTCCTTGCCGTTTACCTTTTTCGTCGCGGCGGTCGCAGGGTCGAGGCCAAATGCTTTTATGATCTGCTCATCCGTCATCGACGCGGTTATGCTCGTCCCGTTGATGCGATTTGTCGAATAGTACTCGTATATCCCGCACGAGGGTGCCGTAACCGAAAGCGACAGTAGCGTAAACAAGCAGAGGGATCGTAAACAGCGCATATCTAAATTTGCGAACTGGGAAAACGTTGTCGCGACCGTTCCTTAGCACGCTCGGCTTCGATCTCGCGATCGCGAGGCGGCGCGTTCGTTACATACGAATTCAGCATCTCCTGCGCCGCGGCAGCGACACGTTCGACAGCGAGAGCGAACGCCTCTTCATTTGCCTTTGACGGCTTGGTGAATCCAGATAGTTTGCGGACAAACTGCAGCGACGACGCATGGACCTCGTCCGTTGTGGCGGGTGGATCAAAGTTGAAAAGCGTTTTGATATTGCGGCACATTGTCTTACCTCTGCGTTTCTTTGCGAGCCTTGCGGCCTGTGTGTGAAACGGCTTTATTTCAACGCAAAGACGCAAAGAACGCAAAGATGATCAGAGAGCGTTGTCGATCCACTCACGCGTCACACGAGCCATCTCGGCAAAGACATCCTCCGTCGAGGTGCGGGTCTTCTTGAGCACCTTGTAGCTGTGATCTCCAGTGTCGATAAGGTGGAGCGTCGCGATCTTAGCGAGCTTTTCTACTACGGGGCGGAAGAGCGTGAGGTCATTTAGGGCGTCACGCGTCCCGGTCAAAAACAGCATCGGGATCTTGATCGAGCTCAGATGGGCGGCGCGTGAATCGTCGGGCCGATTTGGCGCGTGAAGCGGGAACGAGAAAAGGACGAGGCCCGTCACACCGTCGAGCGGAGTTTCAGATTGCGCCGTCGTTGTCATCCGCCCGCCAAACGAATGTCCTCCGGCGAGAAGCGGGAGCTTAGGCTCGAGCCGTTTCGCCTCAGCAACCGCCGCCCTCACTGTGGCAACCGCAACCTTGGGCGAGTCGACTCCACCACGGCCGTGTTCCTTGCACGGAAAATTGTAACGAAACGTCGCTATCCTTTGCTCGGCGAGGGCCTCGGCGATCTTCTGCATCGACGAGGACCGCATATCAGCCCCCGCACCATGACCGAGTACGAGCAGATGCGTCGCCTTATCCGGCCGCATCAGCAGTGCGGAGACGTCGCCCTTGTCGGGCGTTGCGATAAACTTCATGTCCTCTTCCTGATAAGGCATCGAGTTATTTATTGCTCACGTTTCGGAGAACGTCGAGTACTCTAAAACAAAACCAGCATGTTCGATTGTTGTTTTTGCGGAGTTTAAGAAATCAATGCCTGCAGCATCAGGTGGAAATTTGCAAACCACTGAGATGGCAATCTCTTGTCCGATAGCTTTTGGGTATTCGTCACAAATTTCGCCACTTTCAATAAACCTCAAGTACGAATTTAGTTTTTCTTGCGACAGGAAGAGATGGTCGTCCGTGCCCCATTTTAGATGATCACTAATAGTCAGCGTGACCCGTCCACTTTTCGCCGTGCTTATGAAATCAACCGTTTTCGTTTGGTCTACGCTCACGGGATAAAATTCTTCTTCAACCCCTGCCAGACCTCGGAGTATTCGTGCTGCAGCTCCGCGGCTTCCATGGCGAATTTTGTCGGGCGGATGATGTAGCGGGACTCGAACATGAAGGCCAAAGTTCCCTCGAGCTTTTGAGGTTTGAGGTCGGCGTTCGACGCTTTTTCGAAGGCATCGAGGTCGGGGCCGTGGGCGGACATTTGGTTATGGAGCGAGCCGCCGCCTGGGACAAAGCCTTCTTCCTTAGCGTCGTAGGCACCATAAATGAGGCCCATGTATTCGCTCATCGTGTTGCGGTGATACCACGGCGGGCGGAAAGTGTTCTCGGCGACAAGCCACCGGTCGGGGAAGATCACAAAATCGCAGTTTGCAACGCCCGCCTCACCGCTCGGCGATGTTAAGACCGTAAAGATCGACGGATCGGGGTGATCGAACGAGATCGAGCCGATGGTGTTGAAGTTCTTGAGGTCATAGACACACGGCGCGTAGTTGCCATGCCACGCGACGACGTCGAGAGGCGAGTGATCGATACGACAAGACCAAAGATTGCCGCCGAACTTTGCAATGAGTTCGAAGTCGCCCTCTACATCCTCGTAGGAGGCGACGGGATATTTGAAATCTCGAGCATTTGCCAACCCATTCGCCCCGATCGGACCTAAGTCGGGAAGACGAAACTGTTGGCCATAGTTCTCGCAGATGTAGCCGCGTAGCTCTTTGTCGTCCGGGTGCGGCTCGATCTTAAATTTGAGGCCGCGGGGAATACAGACGATCTCTCCCGCACCTGCCTGCAGATACCCAAGCTCGGTAAAGAAACCGATCCGCCCCTTCTCGGGCACGAACAACATCTCCCCATCAGCATTGTAAAAATACCGCTCGCCCATGCCCTTGTTAAAGGCATAGATATGTACGGCGATGCCGCTTTGGGAAAACAGATCGCCATTGCCCGCGATCGTCGTGATCCCGTCTATAAAGTCCCTCGGCTCAGTTGGCACGGGGATCGGATCCCAGCGAAGCTGGTTCGGCGTGGTCGCGATCTCGTCGAACGGCGACGAGCGAAATTGTTTGCTGTCTATTTGTTCGAAAGGCTTGTGCAGGACGCTCGGCCGGATGCGATAGGTCCACGTCCGCCTATTCGTCGCCCTCGGCGCCGTAAACGCCGTCCCCGAAAACTGCTCGGCATACAACCCAAGCGGCGCCTTCTGCGGCGAGTTACTGCCGACGGGAAGTGCACCGTCGACAGCCTCGGTCGCGAAGTCATTTCCAAAACCTGTCTGGTATTTGGGGTTATGCATCAGAAGAAGTTTGCCCGCGAATAACGCGAATGTCACGAATAAAAAGAGTATCTCTTATTCGCGTTTTTTCGCGTAATTCGCGGGCAAAACTCTTAGAGGTTTCCGCGGCGGCGTTGCTCTTCCTCGATCGAGACGAAGAGCGCTTTGAAGTTTCCCTTTCCGAATCCTTTGCAACCCTTTCGTTGCAGGATCTCGTAGAAGACCGTCGGGCGGTCTTCGACTGGCTTTGTGAAGATCTGCAAAAGATAGCCTTCGTCGTCGCGGTCGACGAGGATGCCTAACCTTTTCAGGCTCTCGATGTCTTCGTCGATCGGGCCGACACGGTCGAGCAGGTCGTCGTAATAGGTGTCGGGAATGG
>DASYKW010000080.1:0-6219 GCA_035995005.1 Pyrinomonadaceae bacterium | reverse complement strand
GACCCGGCCATCACGGAGTACGTCAACCGCGTCGGCCAAAATATCGTCCTGCATTCGGACGCCAAGGTGCCATTCACGATCAAGGTGATCGACAGCGACGAGGTCAATGCCTTCGCTCTGCCAGGCGGCTTTTTCTTCGTGAATCGAGGCCTTATCCTCGCTGCAGATAACGAATCTGAGTTGGCGGGCGTGATGGCCCACGAGATCGCCCACGTTGCGGCTCGGCATGCGATGGAAAATCAGGGCAAAGGGTCATTTCTAAACTACGCCTCGTTGGCAGGTATTATCTTTGGGGGCCCGATCCTCAGCCCGATCCTCCAAAACGGAGGTGGCATTTTGGCAGGCCTCGCGTCGCTCAAATTCTCTCGCGGAGCGGAGGAAGAAGCAGATCGTCTCGGCGTTCAGTATCTCTACGCCGCGGGATACGATCCGACGGGCATGGCGGCGATGTTTGAGAAGCTTGCCTCGCAGAATCGCAAAAAGCCCGGTTCGCTCTCCAAGCTTTTCTCGACCCATCCGCAGTCAACAGACCGTCGCGACACAAGCCTTGCCCTCGTCGCACGCTTTCCGGAGAAGGAGGAGTACATGATCTCCACTTCCGAGTTCCAACGGGTCAAAGACCACCTGATGAAGATCACCAACGCACGAGCGGGAGCGTCGGTCGATTACGATAATCCGGATGATAGCCGTCCAACGCTGAAGAAACGGCAGCCCGGCGATGATGCGGCGAAGGATGACAGCGGCCTTGGTGCGGATTCGGGCAGCTCTTCGACAACGGCCGACGGGCCGCCCAAGCTTAAGAAACGCGACATCGATCCACAGCCGCAGTCGACACCGGAGAGCTCCTCAAGCGACAGCACGGCCCCGACCCTCAAACCCAAACCGACCCCAAGTCCGGAGCAATAAAGCTTCAAACATTAGGGATGAAAAAGGGTGACTCAAAGTCACCCTTTTTTCTATGGCTGTTTGACCGGCGGTTGTTGGGTCGGCGGCGGCTCCTGCTTCTTGTCCTTCGCCTGGATAGGACGGTTGTCGGTGATGATCGTGGTCAAAGCTTTCGGTATTTGGTTAGCACCGATATCGCCCTGATTCTCGATGATCTGATCGACTAGTTCAAATCGCTGCTTGTCGAAATCCTTCGTCATAAGCACGCCGTTCTTATCGATCGTCATTGGATAGATGCCAAAGAATTCATTCTTCACGCTTGCCAGGAATCCGGCCTGCTCACAGGGCTGGACCTGAGCACCCGCGGTCTTCACTTCCGGCACGCTCGCACCGATCAGCTCGAGCTGTTCACGCGACTTTTGCGAATAATCGCTGTTCGGATAATCGCTTACGAGCTTCTGAAAGTACCGTGCTGCCTGGTCGGTCTCTTCCTCAACGAGATAGGTATTCGCGAGCTTGAAAAGAACCTCGTCCGAGCCGCAGAAGTTGGGATACTTGTCGATGATCTCTCGATAACGGGACTGCGCACCCTTGAGACCGCCCTTCTTTTGATTCACGGAGAGCGTGTAGTAATAATTTGCGACGCCCAGATTGTGCTGGCCGAGATTATTCTGGACCTCTTTGAGCCGCAGCTCGGCGTCAGGCTTCAGGAATGAATTCGGGTACTGTTGCAGTAATGCCTTGAGACGAGCTTCCGCACGCTTCGCGTGCGTCGCATCACGGTCCGGCAAACCGACCTGCCGCATTTCGGCCTCAGCGATCTTCAGCACGACGCGGTCCGCGAGCGGATGAGTGGGAAAGAACGTAAGCCAATCCTGATAAGACGCGATAGCCTGGATCAGCGAGCTTGTTGAACCCTCGAGAAAGAATGAATCGCCCACAGCGAGCTTTGACATCGGCAGATAGGGCGAATCAGGATATGTCGTGATGATGGTCTGAAACAGCAGCCGTCCGACGTCGAAGTTCTGCTTTCGTACCTCGCGCGTGGCAACAATAAATAGCTCACGGTCGCGGCCCGGCGAAACGTTTCCGATCAGATCCTCATATTCGTCGTTGCCGCCGCCGCCGAATATCCCGAGAAACTTGCCCTTTTTCTTCTTCTCACGGGGCTTGCCGACCGGCGAATCCGGAGTCGCCCGCGCGCTGGCCGTCTCGATCTGTGCAGTGTCGACCGCGGCCTGAACTTCGTTGACGGACTGCTCGAGGGCTCCCAGCTCTGTCCTGTCAAACTTGTCCGAGCGATCGACCTTACCTCGCAGAGATGTGACATCGCCAGATATGCGATTGACATCCTTTTGAAGCGATACGAGCCGTCCGAGAGGGGTGCTGATATTCTTCTCATCGCCCTTATGAGTACTATCGGACTGATTCTCCTTCCTTAGCACTGAGATGGCGCTGCTCAAGCTCTTTTTCATGCGGTCGAGCTTATCGCTCATGACGCTGATACGCTGTGCGGCGGTCGCGTCCTTGTCCTGCGCAAACGAGAAGCTCGCCGATGCCAAGATCAGCGCCAGCGACAAAAAGACAGCTTTCTTAAAACCAAATGACATAAACTTTTATTAGGGCCTATACCCAGACCGTGCCCTTCTCGATCAGCCCGCGAACAGCACTTGCAGGATCGCCGCCGCCAAAGACTGCCGTTCCCGCGACTATTATCTCTGCACCCGCCTCGACGACGTCTGAGATATTCCCGTCATCGATGCCGCCATCGATCTCGATCCGGACATCCAGCTCCCGCTCGTCGATCATGCGCCTCAGCCGGCGGACCTTATCGAGCATTGTCGGTACAAACTTTTGCCCGCCAAAACCAGGATTTACCGACATTAAAAGCACAAACTCAGCGTAAGGCAATGCCTCCCAGAGCGTGTCGAGCGATGTTGCCGGGTTGATCGCGATGCCGGCCCTGGCACCCGCCTCGCGGATCGCCGTGAGCGTCCGCTGCAGGTGAACATCTGCCTCGACGTGCACCGAGACCATGTCGGCACCCGCCTCGACGAATTCGACCGCGTAACGGCCCGGCTCCTCGATCATCAAATGCGTATCGATGACCATGTCCGTCGCCTTGCGGATCGACTTGACCACCGGCAGACCAATGGTGATATTTGGCACAAAATGGCCGTCCATCACATCCACGTGTAGAATGGTCGCACCGCCGCCTTTTACTGCCTCGATCGCCTCAGCAAGCCGCGTAAAATCGGCTGAAAGTATCGACGGGGCTATTTCAAACATTTCCTCGTATTTTGTTGCAGATCAGATGCTTACGGTTGTATTAACACGGCACTCAAGGCTTCGGTTTTGCCTTGGTATCGCCCGGCTTCGCCCCAGGATTTGGCAGCCGCGTCGTCCCTGACGGCGCTGTGCTCTTATTGGATTTCTCGCCGGAATTGCTTGCCGGCGGGGCTGTCTTGTTTGAATTCGTCTCAGGTGCACCAGTACCGGAATTCGACGCAGTATCACCTGTCACAGCATTCACGTCGCGCGACGTATCAGCCTTTTTCTTGCTCGTATTGCTATTCGCCTTGGGTTTCTTTGGCTTGTCGGTGATCATCTCCTCGATCTTGTCCGAGTCGTCCTCGTCGCTCGTTTTCACCGTCGGCGGAACAACACCATTCTCAGGGCCCTTACTCGTCACTACGAGGATCATTTGACCCGTCTTCACCGTTTCGCCGGGCTTTGGAAGCTGTTCGATCACGGTCCCGGGAGTCTCGGCACTCACGCGGTCCGCTCGCTTCTTGACCTTGAGACCGAGCAGCGCAAGTTCCTTCTCGCTGTCGTTGAGACTTTTACCCGTGACCTCAGGAACCTTGACCTCACTGCCCTGCAACGACATGTAAACGACGCCGGCCATTCCCAGCATGAACGCACCCGCAAGCCCGCCAAGAGCAATAAGCCGCCCGATTGCAGATAATCCCTTTTTAGCTATGCTCACAGGTAAAACCTCAGAAAAATCAAAGGCTAAGTCTAGCACTTTTGCCTATAAATAAAGAACGCTAGGCCATCCTTTCAAATGCAGCTATAAAGAAGCCGTCCATGCCGTCACGGTGTGACCATGTGCGGCCAAAATGGCCGTCTATAAGAAACCTTTCGGGCACATTCGGCCGCGTTTGTCGGAACGCAGAATGCTCCTGCAAAAACCACTCGCAAATTGCTTCGCCCTCTTCCGGTTCGAGCGAGCATGTCGAGTAAACAAGCGATCCGCCCTGCTTGACCGTCTTTGATGCGTTGGTGAGTATTCGCCGTTGTTTGGAAGATAAATCCACAACGTCCTCAGGCCGCAGGAAGTACCTGATCTCTGGGTGATGTCTGATCGTGCCTGTGCCAGTACAGGGAGCGTCAACGAGCACAGCATCGAACACTCCCTCAGCAAACGGCAATGGTTTTTCCGCATCGTACCGAAGGATCGAAGCCTCGACACCCTGCCGGTCGCAATTCTCACGTAGCATTTCAACTCGAGGCTGATAAAGGTCGCCGGCCACCGTCAGATGCGGCGAATTACGGCTCGCTATAAGCCCCGTCTTGCCGCCGGGAGCCGCACAGACATCCAGAAATGCACCATTTACGGGCACGCTTACGGCCAGAGCGGTCATCTGCGACGCCTCGTCCTGGATGTATATCCGGCCTTCCGAAGCGAGATCGAGCAGCTCGCGGCTGTTCCGATCAAGCGTAAAGCAGCCTTCAACGGCGTCCGAAGCTTGGGCGTTTGAGATCAATTGCTGCGTTCGGTCGTCCCCTTCGCCTATCACGCGGAACGCGATCTGCGGAGGCTCGTTATTGCCGATGGCGATCCTTTCGGCTTCATCAAGACCGCGATCGGCAGTCCATTTCTCGATCAGCCAGCGAGGATGCGAGGTTTCAATACATATTCGGTCAATGTCGTCCGTGTAAACAAGATCCACCGTCTCGCGGGTCGCGCGCCGCAGGATCGCATTAACGAATCCCGTGGCAGATCGCTTTTTCGCTCGTTTGACCAGCTCGACGCTCTCGTTGATCGCTGAATGGTCGGGTATCTTTTCGAGATACTGCAGTTGGTAGAGGCCGAGTCTTAACGCGATGCGGATCTCGGTATCGATCGTTTTCCCTTGAGCCAAAACGTCGATGATGCGGTCCAGCTTGATCTGTCGGCGCAGCGTGCCAAGGACAAGCTCGTGACAAAGCCCGCGATCGAGCTGCGAAAGCGTCTCCTCATATGACGGGAGCAATATCGACGAAAATGCGCGTTCGCTCTCGATCCTTAGCAGAATGTCGAACGCGGCCATGCGCGCGGGTGAAACGCTCATTTCGCGACCTTGTATTTTGTTTTCTTGCGGCTTGAAAGTCGATGCGAGAGGTCCTCGGCTGAGCCCTTTGCGAGGCTGTGATCGACGCTCACGCGTTCGTCAAAAACAAAACACTCGCCTTCCCAAAGCGATTTGTCGGCGGGAACATCCTCGAGATACTTCAAAATGCCGCCCTCGAGCTGATACACCTCGTCGAATCCAAGCTGCTTCAGATACGGCGCGAATTTCTCGCACCGAATGCCGCCTGTGCAGAACATCGCGACGCGTTTATGCCGCTCGGGATCGAGATTTTGGGCAACAAATGCCGGCAGATCGCTGAATTTTGCCGTCCCCGGATTCACCGCTCCCTTGAACGTGCCGGTCTCGTGCTCGTAATCGTTCCTCGCGTCCAGCACAACGGTCTCCGGGTCGCTGATTACCTCATTCCAATCGGCCGGTTTTACATGCGTGCCGCTGCCTAGAGAAATATCGACGGGCTTTTTGAGCGTCACGATCTCCGGTTTGATCTTTACTTCCCTGCGGCGGAACGGCTCCGCCTCGTGCAGCGACGACTTTGTATCAAGCTCGGTCTTGAGCACCGCGGCGATTGCCTGAGCGAACTCAGCGACCGCCGGCTCGGTCCCGCAAACCATACCGTTGTACCCCTCGTCAGCGATGATGATCGTGCCGTGGATATCGTGCTCCTGCATCGCGGTTTTGAGAGCCAGCTTGATCTCATCGAGCGGGGCGATCGCCGGCAGGTCCTTGAATTCGTAAAATGAAATGATCTCGATCATAAAAACGACCTAAACGCCGAACTTGCCGCCTATCGCGAGCTTTGTACCGTTGAGGTAATCGCGGGCCGAAAGCCGTCGCTTCCCTTCTGGCTGCAACTCGCCTATCCGGAGAACGCCGTCGCCGCAAGCGATCGCGAGCTCGTCGCCGGTGGCTGTAACGATCTCGCCATACGTGCCATTGCCCTCCTCGGCCGACGCTTTCCATATCGTCAGCCGCGACC
>DASYKW010000079.1:0-10224 GCA_035995005.1 Pyrinomonadaceae bacterium | reverse complement strand
AGCTTTTCACTTGGTTTGCTTGCGGCATTTATAGGTTTATCTTTAACAAAGGTGTAGCGATGAATTACAAAAAGATACTGATCGCCGTCGATTCCAGCGAATATGCAATGGCCGCAGCAAAGAAAGGTTTTGCATTGGCCCATCAATTGAACGCCCAGGCCGCTTTGCTCTTCGTGGTCGATACGGCAAAAGCCCTGGGAAATGTGGACGCGGGTATCCTGCCGCAACAAGCCCTCATAGTTCTCACCAAGGAGGCCGAGGAAACGCTCGATCAACTAGCCGGAATGTATAACGGCAGTGATCTCGTCAAATTCATGCCCGAAGGCCACCCGCGCGAAGACATTCTAAAAACCGCCGAGATCTGGGAAGCCGATCTGATCGTCCTCGGCACCCATGGCCGTACGGGCCTAATGCATTTATTGCTCGGCAGCAATGCCGAATACATCGTCCGTCATTCCAGGATTCCCGTAATGGTCGTCCCGTCGAGATAAGTAGATATTCAGTATCTATGCGAGGAGTTTATTCAGTTGGCCTGTTGATTGTATCGAACATCTTTATGACGTTCGCTTGGTATGGACACTTAAAGTTCAAGGAGATGAGTTGGTTCAACACCTTGAGCCTGCCCGCCATTATTCTTCTCAGTTGGGGCATCGCGCTCTTTGAATATGCGTTTCAGGTTCCGGCAA
Source organism: Pyrinomonadaceae bacterium (assembly GCA_035995005.1). Classification (GTDB taxonomy): domain Bacteria; phylum Acidobacteriota; class Blastocatellia; order Pyrinomonadales; family Pyrinomonadaceae; genus OLB17. The sequence goes on along the minus strand of DASYKW010000079.1, from coordinate 9,538 downwards.
ATCGTATCGGCAGTGACATCGAAGGTGGGCCTTTCACGCTTTGGCAATTGAAGATCATTCAGGAGGCCGTAACGCTGGTCGTGTTCGCGTTGTTTACAATCATCTTCTTTCGAGATCAATCACTTAAGTGGAATCACCTCCTCGGTTTTGGCCTGATGATCGCCGCCGTTTATTTCGTTTTTAGAGATTGACTAGACAGACACCCCATCGAAGGCGGGCCGGCCTTTATAAGCGTAAATTCTTCGCCCTTGCCGCCGATTAGGTCGGGTGCGAACTCTGCGTTCCTCCATTTCCCTGTTTGGTTGCGCCGTCGCCATTCGTCGAAAACCCTACACATTTTGTGATTCCAAGGTGACAGAAATCGTCAGCGTCTTAACGAGATCTGCGAGATCTCACCTTATTTCGGCTGTGAGGGGCTCCAAATAATGGCACGCAATTTGTATGAAAAACCGGAAGCGGCCTCGCTTCCCACAAAATCCCCGCCGAGGCCGACACTATTCAAAATGGATCATAAGAGCCGAGGGTTTTCGCTTATTGAGCTTCTGATCGTCGTCGTCATCATCGGCATTGTCGCCGCGATCTCGATACCTAATCTTCTGGCTGCGAGACGCAGCGCCAACGAGGGCTCCGCGGTCGCAACGACTCGCAAGGTGAGCAATGCCCAGTTGATGTTCTATTCGACCCTGGGCAACTCAAATTTCGCGTCGGGCCCGCAGCTGTTTGCCCAGCAACTTATAGGACCGCGGACGGCTGCGGCGCTCAATATCAATGTCGGCGGCAAGCCCCCTACCAACATGGCCCGCGACGGCTACCGTTTTCGGATACAGACAACGCCGGCAAGTCCCTCGACTGGCCAGCAGGCGACGTATGTTTTCTCTGCGATCCCGGCGACAACGACGGGGCCGACACAGACCGGCACACGACGTTTCTGCGTAAATGAGAGCGCGGTGATGAAAGCAATGACCAACACATTGGGCACGCACTTTAACTATAACCAGTGCACCAGCGCTACGGTTTTCAAGCCCTGACCAAGGCCTCTGCAATTCTAAAGGTCGCAAAAACGACGGGTCAGACATGCGATTTTCCGTGGCGTACACGATTGCATGTCTGACCCAAGAGGCTTCGCGACCGGCTAAGTCGCCTTCTTAAGCGAGATCGCCACCTTTGTGACCTTACCGGCCCTGACGGAGACGTTTCTGAGTTCAAAACGCTTATAGCCGTTCGCGGCTTCGACCGAAACGGTATATTTCCCCGGCGGCAGCTCGGTGAAACTAAAGGCTCCGCTTCCGTCAGCGGTCGCCGAGTGCGGTCGAGCTATTCTTGAACCCGTTACCGTAATGGTGGTGTCGGACTTTGCAGCTCCGCTTTGGTCCGTGACCGCACCTTCTATACTTCCTGTCGTACCGGCTTGCGCAGACGCTCTCGTCGACGCGAAAAAAACGACCATTCCCAGGCATAGGCATGCCAACAACAGCTTCTTGATCTTCATTGGTTCCTCCTTTTGACCATCCTGATTGCCGGGTAGCGTGAAGAAAATTATCGGGTGCCTTATTTTAAGCCCAACTCGGCCCGAATGCACCCTTGGTCACGCGCGAGCTTCTGCGATCTCGCGTCAAGATGATGAGTTGACCGCGGCGCGATTCGATCCCCTTCTTGACGCTCGTGGTATCCACGACAAATTGGAACGTCCGCCTCCGGCCTTTGGAGCGTAAATTCCTTACCCTTGCCGCCGATCACGGTAGTGCCCGGCGTAACGATCATATTGCCGCAGAGAAGGCCGCGCTAGCGGCCCTCTCTAATACTTTTCACTGGTCGCACTTCCCTCCTTGCGGGTCTAAGAACGTGCCCCAGACCTTGAAGCATGGCTGCGGGCTGGCGGCGAAGTTAGCCGGCAATGTTGTCGCGAAGATATCGTTCTTGACCGTCGCGTTACCCTGGATGCCGATCGTTATCGGCATCCCGGCAGCGGTCTTCTTCGGGATCGTTACAAGCCGAAACTTGCCACCGAGGCCATTGATCATCCCGGTCGTGAGTGTTTTGGGCATCGGGACCTTGACGCCGTTGATCGTCTGGTCCTCAAAGTAGGTGACGATCAGTTGGGCGTCGAAACCCGCGTCGTTTTGAAATCGGATCTGCCGCGTGTTGCCCGAGGTATCGCCCACCGTGCCGTCGCAAGTAGACGCCGTCGGAGCGAACGAAGCCCCTTCTGCTTTGTAGCAAAGTTCACCGGTGAAATCAGCCTTGACCGGGGTCTCACTAATAAGGTTACCGGTGTAGTTGTTGTAGATGCTCACCTTAACCGGCGTCGCGGAGGTCCCGATCGGCACCTCTATGCTCTCGGTTTGCGTAACCGTGAGTTTGTTGGTCGTGACAGAACGGCTGACGTCTTTCCCGCCGCCGTCTTTGTCGAAATAAGTGACACTCATCGAAGCAACATAGCCCGAGTTGTTCCAGAACTTGATCGTACGTGCCGTCGCGTCGATCGAGCACGGGTTGATCTTCGGGTAGACCGCGTCTCCCCATACCTTGTAGCATGCGGATGTAAATTCCCGCTCTGTGATGTTCTTTGTAAGCAGATTCCTGTTGGACACGTCGACGTCTACCGTGAGCACCATCTGCTTTCTCGTATCCGCATCAAGCGGTAGATAAAGTTTGGTTTTTGACCCGGCGGTAGTTGAGGCGGTCGAGGCTTTTTTGGGACCCGATCCGTCTGTCGGGTAATAGGTCAGACTCATTGACGACTGAAATGCGGCCTCGTTATTTAGCGAGATGTACTTTGACTCATAAGTCAGGTCACTGGCGACGCACGGTTTGATGTACGGCACGAAATGAGTTCCGGTTATCTCGTAACACAGGACCAGTTGGTCGCCGGTCATCGGAAGCTGGGCTTTGAAGATTGGCTTGAGGTATGCCCCCGCCTGCTGTATCCAGAATTCAAGATCCTCTTTGGGCCTGTCTAGGATCTTGTCGCCCAGCTGCGCTGCTTGACCGGATTGAAGCTCTTGGATCTGCGCACCGACAGCTTGGACCATATCTGCCTTGTTCATGGGATCGCTGTAGAGCTTGCGGTTCACGAGCCTTGCATAGATACTCATTCCGCTGTTGTTTTTCACGGTTATCGATAACTTGACCCGGCCCGGATCGGCGGTCGGCTGAGTTGTAACAGCGGCCGGTTTTACGTCGGCGACGTAGCATTTCTTCAGGACATTCGGCACCGGGTCGTCGATGCCGAAGGTCGCCGGCAAGCACACCGAACCGCCTTTGATCACCTTTCGCACAAATATGCCATTCGCCCCGTAGATCACCTCGCGGGTGCCCTCAAAGTTGCACGGCTGAAAGTCGTTCGCGCAAAAAGTGGAATTCGGTGGAGCCTGGGCTTCAGATCGTCCGTGAGTAAAAAGGATCAAAAACAACGCCGACAAAACAATTAACATCGTCGACCGGTTCTTAGCGGTTTTCGTGAACATGCTCTTCTCTTCTCCCTCTAAAATGAACCCGAAACACGCGGGGTTCCGGAACACACGCCGATACAAGATTCGTTGTGAAAAAGTATCCGTCAACGGTACTCCCAGTCAACGGAAACTACAAGTGATTGCAAGGGCCATCCTGAAATACGATCGCAGTCGACCCGGAAGCACAGATCTTTGCAGTTTGATGATCAACAAATGCGGCAGGCTTTTTTAGCGGACATATCTGTCTCAATGCTGTAACATTTGACCAAACACTGTCAGGACCTTTGATCTGAAACTCGGTATTTAGAAGGAGTAGATTTATGACAAGATCTTCGTCATTTATCCTGATCGCTACTATCGCGATCGCGTCGCTTTTTGTCGAACCGGCAGTGGGACAGTTCACACTGCCGAAGATCAAAATTCCGAAGGTCAAAAAGGACGTTCCCGCGACGCCCACCGCGACGTCCACGACGGATCAGGCCATTTCGAATCCGGACCGCCCATCTTCCGACTCGACATCGCGGGCCCAGGACAGCAGCGTGCGCGGAGTGCCGATCCCGGGCGCTAGGATATCGTTTTCGAACAATCCTGACGGCTCGAATCCAAAGACAAGCTTTAGCTCTTCGGAATATATCTATGGCCACCTCGATCTCGGCGGCAAGACCGTTTACGACGCCTTCGGCCTCAAGAACGTCAAAGACGCAAAGTTCTATTCCATCCATTACCACATGAATGTCCTGCCAGCGGGTAAAGAGGCGTGGGAACACGATTGGCACAACGGCGTCAATTACACGCTGATAACAAAAGAGGACGCTCAAAAGACGTACTGGAATTTTGACGTGCTGCCTGACCCGGCAAGGATCTCGACGCTCATCGGCGCGATCGACGATGACTTGAGTTACTTCAATTCCGCCGGCGGGATGTACTCACAGTGGTACGACGCGGATTCTGCAAGAAGTAAGTTTCCGCAAAACGGGACATATACGATCGACATCGTCTTGTTTGGCAATTCGTACGACGACTGGGGCAAATCAACGGGCGAATCCGAAAAGTTTCCGACCGCATCGGCGAAATTTGCGTTTCAATTCAGCGGCACCGATGGACAGACCCTCGTCGCGAATTCAAAGAAAGCCAAAGATAGCGTGGAGGCCGCCAAGAACCGGCAGGAGATGCTCCATGCAATGCCGGACTGGTGGTACAAACCCGCGACTGGTGTCACCGATGCGAACCTCGCGCCGGTGCGGCTCGTTCCGATGATCAAAGGGTTTATCAGCCAGTGGAATCTGACCTACATGAAACACATGATCATCAACTTCACCGGACCGACCTGGGTGATAGAAAAGAACGATCTCGGCATCCCGGAATACCGCATGGTCAAGCCATACATCTACGTCATCTACAAAGACCCTAAGGACAACTCGTGCCAGGTCGGCGCCCTCTACATGCGCGAATCCTACTCCGGTGCCGGCACCTACGGCGCGCCTTACCTCGGCGGCATCCGCGATGTCCAATACATCGATTGCTCCGTGATCAAGTAGTAATGCTGTTGATCAAGAAGATGTCGTTTTTATAGCCATCGCAGCTAATTGTTTACCGGGCGGGGTGATGCCGTGCTTCAGGCGCAGGCCTTGACTTCGCATCCGTTTTGACCGATTATACGGGCCGTCTTTACTCTCAAAAAGGAACACAAATAGTAATGAGAACTCACACCCTCCTTCTGTGTCTGGGTCTTCTTGTAGCCGCCGGCGTGAGCGCCTCGGCACAATCCACGGCTGACGAGTATTACAAACAGGCGGCCGATCTTTACAAAGCTGAAAAGGACGACGATGCTCTAAAAGCCGTGAACCGTGCCATCGAAATGGGGCCGCGCATGGCTGTAGCATACGAGTTGCGCGGCAAGATCGAGTTCGTCAAGGAACACGATGACGATGCGATCGCCGACTTTAACAAAGCGATCGAGCTCGATCCGAAACGGACCGACTCCTGGGGCCGTCGAGGAAGTGCAAAGTGGTGGAAAAAGGACAAGACCGGTGCTCTCGCGGATCTGAACATGGCGGTAAAGCTCGGCAGCACCGACCCCGACGTGTACATGCGCCGCGGACTGATCTATACGGACGATCTTCGCGACCACATAAAGGCCGTCAAGGATTTCGCAGTGGTGAAAAAACTCACTCCAAAGGACCCTCTCGCCTGGTTCAACAGCGGCATTGCATATGAGCGAATGAAAAACTACCGGGCCGCACTCGGTGAATTTGATAAGCAGGTCGAGATGGCTCCGACCGAATCGACCGCATGGGGAGAACGCGGTCATGAGGAAAGCCTTCTTAACATGCCCGACGCGGCGATCCGCGATCTCACAAAGGCGACGGAGCTCGACCAAAAAAGCCCTCGTTATTGGAATGGACTCGCGTGGGCATATCACCTGAAGGGCGATCACGACAATACGCTAAGATACGCCGCCCGGGCATTGGAGATCGATCCAACAAATGCGAATGCCCTCGAGACGCGTGCGAATGGACTTGCGGGAAAAGGAAGGTTTGACGAGGCCCTGACCGATTGGGCAGAGGCCATTAAGCTCGATCCAAAGAATGCAGATTTCTACAAGAACCGCGCCGTGGTCTATCGAGCAATGAAAAAGCCCGACCTCGCGAAAGCCGACGAGGCGACATACCATCGCCTTGCCAAGACGGAGAGGTAACCTTAAGCCCGCATTCTTAGATGCGGTCGGGACCGTCAGGAAAACCAAGGGTCGGCGAAACCTTGACTCAGGTCTCCTATTCCTGATATTCCAAAATATCTCCGGGCTGACAGTCTAAAGCTCTGCAGATCGCCTCTAGTGTTGACAGGCGGATCGCCTTTGCCTTGCCATTCTTCAACACTGAGATGTTAGCCATCGTGATGCCGACCTTGTCGGCGAGCTCGGTGACTGACATTTTTCTTTTCGCCAGCATGACGTCGATGTTGATGATGATCGCCATATTGGTTTAAACAGTGAGATCGTTCTCGGATTTGATATCGACCGCATTCTGCAGGATCCGTTCGGATACGGCTGCGGCGGCGAGGACTATGATCGAAGGAAAGGTGATGAGGACCCGCAGGAAAACGCCCGCGGGCCGGTCGTCCCTGTCGCCGTTGATCATAAAGATCGCGCTCACCGCTACAAAACAGATGATGGCCAGCGCACAATACTTTATGAATCTTAAAGCCCGGACAGAAGGTTCGGAAAACATGTCGTTCCGTCCTATGTGGCCCAGCAGCTTGATCCCCTGGTAGATGGCCACAAAAAACGGGATCGAACCTATATAGATGAACGCAATAAAGGCATTGAGATACACCTCAAAGAACGCGACGTTCGCATTCGCCCCGTCGGCGTGCGGCACCCAAAGCAGCCAGGTCAGGATACCTATGCCGAAAAGTGCAATGACCACTTGAAGGAAGATCGTTGAGACTCGTTTCATAAGAATTTTATAGACCAGTATTTATCGTTTGTCAATATATCTTTATCGTTACTACGTTACTATTGGCGAGCCTTTGGATTCCCGGCGCCTTCGTTCGGAGGGAACTAAGGCTGCAGCGGCCCTCAAGTTAGTCTCAAGCGTTTTAGGTGTATCATCTACCCACGACCACGACGGAGATTCTTCTTGCCTGCCTCAAGCACGACCATAAAGGACCTCGAGCAAAAGCTCGAACGGACGGAGGAGGCCCTCCGAGACAGCGAATCCCGCTATCAGCATCTTGTCGCACGCACCCACGGCCTCATATGTACACACGATCTCGATGGGGTACTTCTGAGTGTCAATCCCGCCGCGACCGAGATACTCGGCTACGAGGCTGCCGAGATGGTCGGCCACGATCTCAGAGAGTTTCTGCCCGCACCCGCACGTGAAAAATTCGGCGACTTTCTCGAGGCGATTCGGGTGAACGATGCAGACAAAGGAACGCTTGTCATCACTGCCAAGGACGGCAGGTTAAAGATCTTTCAATATCACAATGTAAAAATGCAGGGACCGACCGGCGATTACGTTCTGGGCTACGCCTATGACGTGACGGAGCTCAAAGAACTCCAGGAGAAACTTGAGGAGCTCACGGTCACCGACGACCTGACGGGCCTTTACAATCGGCGAGGGTTCATGTCGCGTTCGGAGGATCGGATGAGGATGGCCCGGCGGGTAGGCGAGGGCCTTTTCCTTATCTTCGCGGACGTGGACGGCCTCAAGAAGATCAACGACGCCTTCGGTCACGCCTGCGGTTCGCAGGTGATAAACGAGACTGCCGAGATCCTGAGAGATTCCTGCCGCCAAACGGACGTTATATCGCGTTGGGGCGGTGACGAGTTCCTGATCCTTCTCGGGCGGGTGACGGCGGGCGGGCCTGAGGTTGTTACGCAGCGCTTCGAGACAAAGATCGCGGAGTTTAACAAGCGATCGGGGCGGCCATACAAGCTTTCGCTCAGTCTTGGCGTCGTACCGGTCGATACATCGAGCGACGATTCGCTTGAAAGCATCATCGCGCAGGCCGACGAACGAATGTACGCAAAAAAGCGCAACCGGCTGTCGTAGACCCGTGACCTTTGGTGAAAGTCCATCGACAGGTGGTGCTTCTGCTCGTTTTCAAAAGGACGCAGCAGTGGAATCGCTTTACATCGCGTTTTACTCGGATTACTATTCCGTTGATTTACCTTTTCAAAACAACGGACAAAAGAGGAGTGATCATGATCAAACGATTAGCGTTGATTTCTTTGGCGGTGTTTTTGTTGACAGCGGGTGCCGTGACGGCGTCGGCTCAGCAGTGGGTCGATCTCGGTACAAAAGAGGTCAAGGACCGCAGTGAGCAAGACACCTGGCACGTTGGCAAGGACCATGGCGAATTTCATCGGATAAAGATCGGGGTCGGCAACAAGGCCGTAAGATTCTACCGGCTACGCGTTACGTTCGGTAACGGCGGCACGCAGGAGATCGAGCTTCGCAACGTCATCCAGGCGGGCGGTGAATCGCGTGCGATCGATCTGACGGGCAATGACCGGTTTATCGACAAGGTCGACATTTGGTATGAGGCTTATACGGCACGACGCGGCAAACGCTCGTCCGTCACGCTCTGGGGCATTCGATAGCGATAACTTTCTCCCACACGCTATTCACATCGCATAAATGTCCCGCTGCCGCCGACCGCGACGGCTACGAGGCCTCCGCCGCTTTGGCCGACAACCCAATCCTGCGTCTGACAAAATGGTCGTCCCGGAACCTTGAGCAGGACTGTGCCGCGTTTATACGAGTTGTAGCCGACCTTGTAATAGTTGAATAGCTCGTCGCTTGCGACATAGGTCAGGCTCTCTCGTTTTACCCATGTGCGGTAGTCGAGACCGATCTTTAGCACCTGCGAGCCGGGATATTCGGCCGCAAATTTCCGTTTCATAAATGCCTCGATCGCCGCGTCGTGATACGACGGCTGCTTGTAGCTGCGGCCGGGAGCATCGCGAAGGACCATGGCCTTAAGCTCGTCCGCCCGCTTTTCGGCATCGGCTGTCGCGTCCGCGGGGACCGAGCTGCCGTACTGCGCATATTTTGGCTTGAGCCACGCTATCTTCTCCGCACGCCACTTGTCTCGTTCCCAAATGAGCCGCTGCGTCTCCATCCGCACGGGATTGTCGGGCTCGTTAAAGCCGAAGTTCAGGTTCTCTTCCGTGTAGCCCAGGTTTACGAGCTGCTTTGCCATACCCGCACGCACACGCGGCTCGATCTCGTTCCGCTTTGCCGCGATCGCGCACCACGTGCCAAATCGATAATCGACATTACCAGGTTGTACGTATGTGATGGTCTGAAAATCCTTAACGCCGGAATAGCGCGTCTTGCACAGCGAATCGAGTTCCCCGAGATCTGCCATCGCCTTTTGCCACTCGGTCGGACGAACCAGGCCGCCGATGAAGGTAAATTGCGGATCGTAAAAATGGGCGAACTGCGAGACGCTCTTTCTATACGTCGGCGCTGCCTCGGCGGCAAAGGCCTTTTGCATCGGATCGGCCATCCACTCTGCGACCGACGCCTTGAGCTTTGGCGAGCTCACAGGCAAGGTGATCACTTGATCGTCCA
>DASYKW010000078.1:0-13954 GCA_035995005.1 Pyrinomonadaceae bacterium | reverse complement strand
CGGCGTGCACAGGCAAAGGCGCTCGTCATCACTCGCGACGATCTTCTTTTTACCGACGACGAGGTCCGCGAGCTTTTTCGCTCGACGCTCAACGTTGAGCTAAATGAAGAGGAACTGTCCGAGTACCGTGATCGCACGCACGGCTGGATCACGGCATTGCAGCTCGTCCGTCAGATCGCCGAAAAGGAAACCGGTGGGGGCGAGCGTCCAGATCTCAACGAGATACTAAAACGGTCAGAGCGTGACATCTTTGACTACTTTGCCGAGGAGGTCTTCTCGCGGGAGGATGAGGAGACACAAAACCTTTTGCTCCATCTCTCGCTGCTCGAGTCGCTCCCGCTGCATCACTGCTCGCTTATTTTCTCCGAAATGCGGTGCGCCCAAGCTCTTCCTGAGATCGCACAGAGGAATGTCTTCCTGACTGTCGCGGGCGAAAAGGGCGCGGGCGAGGAATATCGGTTTCACCCACTGTTTCGGGAATTCCTGATCCGCCGTCTGCGATCTGAGATCGGCCAATCGGGTGTGGCTGATGAGAGGAACCGCATCGCCGAGCTCTTTCTAAACGACGAGCAATGGGAGAACGCCCTTCCTTTCATGCTCGATGCAGGAAATTTTGAGCGGGCCGCGCAAGTCATCGCCGAGCGCGGTCACGAATGGATCAAGGCCGGTGCGATCATCTCGCTGGCTGCATTTGCCGACAAGGTGCCCTCCGAGGTACTTGAGCGATATCCGCGGGCGTTGCTTCACATCGCCGAGATCTTTCGGCTGCAAGGCGAGACCGACCGTTCGACATCACTGCTGCATCGCGCCGTCAAACTGTTTTCCGAGCAAAAGGACGCGATCGGCGAGGCTGAAGCCTTGCACTCGCTCGCGAGTACGGCCCGTCGACGCAACCGGCCCGCCGAGGCGATCGATATCCTCGCGGAGGCCGAACAGCTCGTCCCAAATGATTCCGAGACATATCTCAAATGCCTGAATACGCGCGGACTGTGCCTGATCCTGGAGGGCAAATGGAATGATGCCGAGCAGCAGTTTCGTGCGGCACTTGAGCTGGCCGAGCGGCTCTCGAATGAGCATTACATTCGACTAGCGGCACACAACCTTGCTCTTGCTCCGGGCTTTCGAGGTGATTTTGGTGAGGCGTTGCGATGGTTCAATCGTATCTTTCGCGACGGCCGATCTGAGAAGCCTCTGCCGCAGGAGGCCATCGGCCACCTCAACGTTGCTCGGCTGCATCTGTTTCGCGGCGAGCTCGACCAAGCCGAACTTGACCTTAAAAAGGCTCTCGATCTCGCACAGCTCTTCAATCTGCGTTCGCTTTTGCCGGAGATCCTCGAGGCCTATGCCGACTACTATCGCGAGGTGGACGACACTATGCACGCCGCAGAATTCTACGAGCGTGCTCTCATAGCTTATAACGACGCCGGCATTGATCTCGCGACCCGCGAGCTGAACGAGGCTCGCGCGAGCTTTGCTCTCTCAAGAGGCGATAAAGTTCGGGCCCGAGCGCTTTGGGAAGGCCTGGTGGACTCGCGTCTCAAGCTCAAGAATGAATTCGTCATCAACACGGCCCGCCTCGGCGTTTGCCGTGTCGACCTTGCAGACGGCAAGACCGATGGCCTTGCGCAGCGTGTGAAGAAGCTGCTCGATTTCTTTAACAAGCAGAACCACTACTACGACGAGGCGAATACCGCCCTGGTGCTTGCCGAGGTCTACCTCGCTCTCGACAAGAGAAAAGAAATGGTCGAGCCGGTCATGCGGCTGCTCGATCTCTCGGCCCGCTACGATTACGAATACTGGCTCAAACGCGCGATCGCTCGCGTGCCCGCGATATTCGAGTATGAGGACGTTTTCGAGCGTCTTCCACCCGACCTAAAGGAAGCTCTCGCCGAAGCCAAAACCGTAAAGGCCGCGCCCACGACGGTTCTGTCTCCGACATCGCAGACGCCGGAGCATCTGACTGATCTGACCGTCCGCGTGCTCGGACCGGCGGAGATCTTTCGCGATCCGACGATCCCCTTTGCTCCCGATGCCTGGACGACGCGGCGGGCACGCGACATTTTTTGCTACATCGCAACCCGGAAGAACCGCCGCGTGGCAAAGGACATCCTTATCGAGGCGTTTTGGGGCGACGAAGACCCGGCGACGATCGAGAAGAATTTTCATCCGACGATCTCTCACATCCGCAAGGCGCTCAACAGCCGCCAGCCGCTCAAGCAGAATTTCATCGTCTTTCGCGACGGAGCCTATCAACTCAATCCGCAGTTCACGTACCGGATCGACTCGGAAGAATTTATGGAACGGGTGGCTGCGGCTGAGGCGGCGAAAAAAGAGAAAGACGACGACGGCCTCCGACAGAACCTCGAGGCCGCATACCAGCTTTATGGGGGTGATTTTCTCGAGGGCTCATATGACGATTGGGCCGAGGAGCAACGGCTCTATTACCAGGAGCAGTTCTCGCGCGTGCTCAACGGCCTCGCCAAGATCGCCGTCGCCGAAAAACAGTGGAATTCCGCTCTCAAGTACTCCGCCGAGATCCTGCGTCTCGACCCATATCGCGAGGACCTTCACCGCCTGACCCTAAAGGTCCTCTCCGCCCAGGGCAAACCCGCCGCCGTCAAGAAACACTACGAGGACATGCAGCGCCTCCTCAAAGATGAGCTCGGCATCGATCCCTCTGTCGAGACCGCAAAACTCTTCAAAGAGTTGATGAAATAACCCCGGAAGGCCAACCTCAAGTTTGGCTCAAGTTCTGAGCCCTGCATTCAAGTATTCCTCAAACCTATATAGGTATTCTCGCCTCAGTTGTGAAAATTCATTTCTGAGGGGGATATCCAAGGTGAACAACCGTCTTTATCGCAGGTCTTTTTCGATCGCTCTGACTTTTGTACTGAGCGCGTTTCTGTATTCGGCAAGCGGTGCTGCCGCGCTCAGCCCCACGCTCAGGTCCAAACTTCCCTCTCTCACAGGCTCACAGAGCGTCGGGGTGGTAATTATCGCGTTCAATACGCCGGCCTCCGGCCTGTCGCTCACAAACCTGAATCTGCTCCGCAGCGTCGGCATCCTCAAGGGGGTGACCTTTCAAAAGCTGGGAATGGTCGGGGCCGTCGCTACGGCCGGACAGGTCCGGGCGTTGCAAAACAACAGCTCGGTCAAGTCGATCTGGAGCAACGATCACCTGCAATACCTTCTGAATCACGCGAGGCTCGTCACGGGCGTTGACCGCCTCCGGCTCGATCAGAATTTCACTAATCTTAACTTTGGTCAGCGGGTCAGTGGCGCGGGCGATTTCTCAGTACTGCTGATCGACTCGGGTATCGACGCCACGGGTAACGACCTGCCATATGGCAGCAAGGTCATTCAGAATACGCAGCGGGCAGTCGACAGTGATGCGACCAACACAGGCATCAACCTCGCCGGAAGTCCGATCCCGACGGGCAGCTTCCTGCCTGCGATCTCGCTCGAGAACATCCCGGATACCGATAACGTCGGGCACGGCACACACTGTGCCGGCATCATCGGCGGTCTCGGCGTAAACTCCGCCGGCTCATACGCGGGCGTCGCACCCGGCGTCAAGATCGTGGGCTCAGGCGGCGGCGCGGTCATTCTCGTGCTGAGTGCCCTCGCCGGTTGGGAATACGCTTTCACTCACGCCGATCTTTACAAAATACGCGTCGTGTCCAATTCATATGGACCGCTCGGCGGCGGCACATTCGACCCGAACGATCCGCTAATGATCGCGGCAAAGCGCGCTCACGACGACTACAACATGACGGTGGTCTTCGCGGCCGGCAACGATGGTCCGGCAAAAGGAACGCTCAGCCCATATTCTCAGGCCCCTTGGGTGATCGGCGTCGCCGCGGGCAGCAAGGACGGCATGCTTGCGGGATTTTCGTCACGGGGCATCTCAAAGGACGAGCGTCTGAGCGACAACGATCCGGCAAATGACAACGAGGCTCCGACGATCACTGCACCCGGAACCGGAAGATTCTTTGCGGGCAGTCAGGCCGAATATGGTTTTTCCGCTGACATCCAGTCGGTGCGTGCCGTCACGGGACTGACAAACGCCCTTAACCTAGGCGATACGGAAGTACCGACCCAGTATCTTCCGTTCTACACTTCGGAGTCAGGTACGTCGATGGCCACGCCGTTCATCGCGGGCACGGTTGCCCTGATGCTCGACGCCGATCCATCGCTGACGCCTGACCAGATCAAGCAGATCTTGCAGTCTACGGCGACGCGAATGCCCGGCTACTCCGAATTCGAGGTCGGTGCGGGTTACGTCAACGCTTACGCCGCGGTCGACAAGGTATTTCACCGGTCGAAGGGCTATCAGAATTTCTCGGATCCGACTTTTAACGCGACGTTCGCAGACGTGAGAGCTCCGGAGCAGGATTTCACGATCAACTACGATCCGTCACAGTCTGGCGCAACCTCGGTGAATTCGCACGAGTTCACGGTCGACGCGGGCCAGAGCGTGCTTGATGTCTGGGCGCAGGTCGACACGGTCGCCGCTCAGGGTACCGGTAATCTCGTCGGAATGGCGATCTACGACCCGAGCGGTGCGCGTTATGGCGACGCCAGCATTCCGCTGCCGGTCGAGGGAAGCGATGTGCGCGAGGCGGTAATCAACAATCCGGCACAGGGTACATGGCGCGTTGAGTTTCGCGGAGCCAGCAGTCTGAGTGCCGTCCCCGGAGCAGCGTCCCCGCAGCAACTAGCGGCACCAGGCACAGCCAACGTCAAGGTTACGCAGATCAAGCACATCCTGCCCGGTATTCCTGACATCGACGGCGATCCTCTGCATGACCAGATCGTATTCGCTTTGACGAACCGTTTGATCGACACCTATCCGGATGGGACGTTCCGACCGGGACAGAAGGTCACCCGCGAGGATCTTGCCCGCTCCCTGATGCTCGACGCACCAATGCGTCAGTCAATAGGCAATACGCCGAAGTTTGCAGACGTGTCTGGCGACCTGGCCCGCATCGCCGAGGCGATCACGGCCAGCGGCTCGACGTTCCGCGATGTCGGCTTTACGTCGACACCGCTGATGACGTCATCAGGAACGGGCTTTAACCCGTCAGCCGCGGCAACCCGCCTCGATCTCGCCGTCGCATTCGTGAAGGCACTGGGTCACGACGCAAAAGCCAAGGCCCTTGCAGGCACCGACGTGACGGTCAACGGTACTGTTCTGACCGACAACGGCCAGATCCCTACGGAACTCCGTGGTTATGTGCAGATCGCCATCAACGACGGCTTGTTTGAGGCCTTCCCGGCAGAGATCCGCGAGATCGGCCCCGGACAATTCCAGGCAGTCCCAGGACCGAGGTTCGAGCCCGGAACAGCCGTGACGCGTGCGACCCTGGCCGCCAAGCTCGGTGCATTCAACACGCTGTTCTGGACCGGAGGCTAAAAAGTCGTTCCTGCCGGGGGGCAGGGAACGCACGAGGTGACGCGGGCGGGTCGACAACGGCTGTAGGCCCCGCGTCACCTCTCGACAGCAGTGCCGTGGTTCAGCTCGGGAACATATGTTTACAGGGTCTAGTCGGTCGGCTAGGAGTAGGTAGATGAGGGCCGGCTCACCGGCCCTTTTTAGTTTACGGCAGCCAGGACATGCGATTCGTCGAGCTCGACGATAAAGCTACTGCCGGAGGCGCCGTTTACGGACGACTCGAACGGCATCTGCATGGTCCGTTTGCGGAATGTTTTGCGGACGTACATCGCCTTGTCGGCTCCGGCGATCATCTGATCGAACGAACGGCCGCGCTGATAGGTCGCGCTTCCGGGGCTCACGCCAACGCGTGCCGTCTGTCCGTCGGAGAACGGCAGCTCGAAGGCGGCTACGGCCTTTTCGATACGCATACACAGGTCCGCAACGTCCTCAGGCTTTGTCTCGGGCACGAGAGCGACGAATTCGTCACCACCGTAGCGTGCCAGAAAATCGTAGTCGCGCAGCTGACCGCCGATCACCTTGCTGACCTCGCGGAGCAGCTCGTCGCCGGCCTTGTGGCCAAACGTATCGTTCACGCTCTTAAATCCGTCAAGGTCGAGCATCACCAGCTGGAAGCTTGCGTCGTTGCGGTCGGCTCGAGCGACCTCCTTATCAAACTGCGCCTGCAAGCTGCGGGCATTTGGAAGGCCGGTCATCGGGTCGGTCATCGCGTTAGTGCGGGCCTCGTCATGCTCGAGCGATTTGTCGATCGCGTCGGCCGCTATGCGGGCGATCGTCTCAAGAAGGCGAATGTGCTCTTCTCCGTACTCGTTCAGCTCGCACGAATAGAGCGTAACCGCGCCGATCGTCTCGCCGGCCGCGATCAGAGGTACCGATGCGAGTGTCGTATAGCTCTCATCAAGATCTAATTGTGCGTAAAAGAAGTCGAGATCCGGGTCGACATTCTGCACTCGCTCGCCGGATTTCAGCGCGTAGCCCGTAGCTCCCTGACCAACCATGATCGCGTGATGAGCGATAACATCGCTATTAACGCCCTCAACATGGGCCGCCGCGGCGATCCGCTTTGCATTGTCGAGCAGATAGACAGCACAGGTGTCGAAGGGCACGAGTTCACGCACCTTGGCCGAGAAAAGGTCCAGCGTTTCCTGCAGATCGGTCGCCGACCCAAACTCACGTGCGAGCTCATAAAGGGAAAACACTTCACGGTTCGCTAGCTTGATCTGCTCGACAAAGTGGCTGTTCGAATTATCCAGATCGCTATATGCCAGGCCCTGTTCGACGATCTCGGCCTCAAGTGCGGCGAGATTGCGGATCAGCGTCGAGACGATCGCGGGATCAAAGCGCGTTCCAGCCTCCGATTGTATGATCTGGCGCGCCTTGTCGCGTGGGATCGCCAGACGATATGGACGGGCTCCCCGAAGCGTGTCGAAGGCGTCGGCTACCGACAAGATGCGCGCTGTAAGCGGGATCGCATCACTCTTGAGACCCTTCGGATAGCCAAGACCATCCCAGCGTTCGTGATGATAGCGGACGGTCGGCACGACGGCGTTGTCAAAGCCGACCTTTTCCAGTATGGACGCGCCGACCTCGGAGTGGATCTTCGTCTTTTCGAGCTCAGCCGGCGTTAGACTGCCGGGTTTATTGAGGATGTGATCAGGCACCGCGAGCTTGCCGATGTCGTGAAGCAAAGCTCCGGTGCGAAGGGCGTCGATATCGGGCTTATTCAGACCAAGGATCTTTCCGATGCCGACGGCGTAGATCTGGACGCGGCGAACATGTCCGACACCGACCTGGTCACGTGCATCGATCGCGGTCGCCAGCGCCTCGACGGTCGCGAGGTGGATACGCCCGGCCTCTGTGACCTCGCGGGTCTTTTCGGCGAGGCTCTTTAAGTGAAGGCTATACGCGATGGCTGCGGCACCCGCCATGGGTACCAGGACCAACGCGATCTCGGCGCCGAAATAATAGAAAAGATATGTGATGAGTCCAACCAGGACGCAAATGACGAGCGTGGTCCTGACGGAAAGTTTTGGCAATGATCGGAGTAGGTTGTTCATGATGGCATCCGCGGGCAATAGCGTTTGCGTAGTCGCCGGACAGGGCGGGGACCCTTGGGCGTTAATGAACTATTCAATACGCGTGCCACGGTGCCTGAACGCAGGAACGCCGCAAAACACAGGATGATATTCGAAACGTAAGGTTCTGGGTTAGGTCAGTCTGACCGCCTGACACAATGTGTATCGGTCAAATCGACCGCTCTGCGTGAACTAGAAATCGTAACCCTCGAGGCCCTCGTCGTCCTTGACGTGCTCATCGTCAGCGTCCTCGACGAGATCAAGCTCGATCGGGTCAAGACCGACGATCTCTAATTTTGCGGCACATTCATCACACGTGACGTGATCGCCCTGTTCACATTCGGCATCGACGTAAACTTCCTCACTGCACTCCGGACAAACTGATGTTGGCATTGGCTCGGCTCCGCTGGATCTATTGCTAAAACGCTACGCGCTCAGGTGACAATCGGTATGTATTCAATCTAACTTTAATGCGAATACTTTGGCAAGAAGTGCCGCGGCTCCACTCGAGATGAAATTTCCGTTTACTTTAAAGAGCGATGCAAAGTTTGACGCGGCTGGTTTTGGGACCAATGCGATCGACCACCTCGTAAGCGTTCCCGCCTATCCCGCTTTCAACTCAAAGGTGGAGCTGACGACCTATTCCGTCCTCGCCGGCGGCGAGATCGCCTCATCGATGGCCGCCCTTCAAAGACTTGGGTTGAGGACTGCATACGCCGGCAGATTCGGCGATGACGCGGGCGGAACGGTAGGCATCGACTCGCTCAAGGCGGAAGGGGTGGATGTCGAGCTTGTCGAGACCATCGAAGGCGCGAATACGCAGGTCGCATTTGTCATCATCGACCAGCAAACCGGCGAGCGAACCATCATTTGGAAACGTGACGAGCGGCTAGTCTATCAGGCCGACGATGCGCCTCTCGGACTTGCGGTCGCGGCAAAGGTTCTCCACATGACACCGCACGACACGACTGCTGCTGCATCGATGGCGATTGAGGCACGGCGGCACGGGACCGTGGTTTCGCTCGACATAGATAACTTGTTTGATGGTATCGAGGACCTGCTTGCGGCGACGGACATCATGATCTGCTCGAGCGACCTTCTCGAGCGGCTCACGGGAATGCGCGACAAATTGTCGGCGATGACCGAGGCTGCGGCTCGATTTGGCTGCAGAATCGTAGCCGTGACGCTCGGTAACAATGGCTCAAATTTGCTTTGTGACGGTGTCTTTGTCGAGACGCCGGCGTTCTCTGTTCCGGGCGGCTGCGTCGACACAACGGGAGCGGGTGATGCATTTCGTGCAGGATTCTTGTATGGGGTGCTTAGGGGCGAGAGCGTCGAAGACTCAGCGACCATGGCGAATGCCGTCGCAGCTCTCAAATGTCGGGGCGTCGGCGCCAGGACCTTTCTTCCAACCAGGGATGAACTGCAAACATTGTTAAAAAATGTATAGACAGTTCCACTCCTCGCGGTCTACAATTAGAACTGGCAGATCCCACCTATCGCTGCCGGCTCCCGATCCTAACGCGCTTCCTCCCATTCCGCATGTTCTTCACGGGCTAAGCACCGTTTCTCGGCATGGACTCCAAAATAGGCCTTATCATCCAGCTAGCCGGCGTGGCATTGATCACGCTGCTGACGCTTTTTCTGCGGCGATCGATCGTCGTGGTCGCGCTCAAGCATTGGACGAATGCGTGGCTGTTCCTGTGCGTCGCACTCTTCTGTCTCCGGCTGGCGTTCGGTTACGAGGCGTATTCGACTCAGCTTTTCAGCTTCTACTTCCTGACCGAGTATCTGTTCGGCTTCCTGCTTGTCTCCGGCTGCCGGAGCCTTGCGGCTAATTCCGAGATGCAGATGCGCCAGGAGCTTTTTGTGCTGCCGTTCATCCTCGTTGCTTTCGGTCTGCCGTTTCTCGGGGATGACTTTAACCTGGTCTTTAACGTTCACTCGTTGATATTGTCAGGCTTTTTTGCGATCGCATTCCTGGTGCTGTGGCGAACGCGATTAAAGACATTCGGCTGGAAGGTAATGCTCGTCGCCCTTGGGCTGCTGATCGTGGATTTCTTTCAATATTTCCTCGTCTTTAGCCTTCGACAGTATTACGACGTCGAGTTCGGTTACCTGCAATACAACTCGGTGATCGACCTCGTGCTCCAGATCTTGCTCGGATTTGGGATGGTCATCGTGCTGCTCGAATTGGTTCTTGCTGACGCCAAGGTAGCCAACGAGAAACTCAAGCGTGCTCACGAGCGACTCGAGGAGCTTGCGCATATCGACCCGCTCACGACTGCCCTCAATCGCCACGCCTTTCACGGTTACCTGAGCCGAAACGGAAATGCAGGCAAGAGCGTGACGGGATGTGTCGGCTTTTTTGACATCGACGATCTCAAGACGGTCAACGACATTTACGGCCACGCGGTAGGCGACATCGTCATTCGCGCGGTCGTACGGGCGATACGAGAGATAATTCGTGGCGAGGACCTGCTATTCCGGTGGGGCGGCGATGAGTTCTTTGTAATAATGGTCGGCCTCGATTCAGCCGCGGCAAACAGCCGCATGGCGAGAATGGAAACCTTGCTCTCCAAGGTACGCATCGAGGGCGTCAATCATTTAATGTCGATCGGCGTGTCACACGCATTTGAGGACTTTGCGGACCTGACGGATCTCGAAGCGACTATCGAAAAGGCAGACGCCGGTATGTATCGGCAAAAACTGGTGCGAAAAGGGAAGGTCGTTTCCCCGTCCGCGATGGCCGAATCCGACGCCCTGGTCCACGCATAATTCAACCACCTAGATACAGAACCGGACGGGCATCATACGATGTCCGTCCTTTTCTCTTATTTAAAGCTTGTCGTTAAAGGATCCGATGACGAGCGCCCATGCATCGCGGGCAGCCGTCTCGTCGTAAACCTCAGGGCGAGTGTCGTTAAAGAACGCGTGATCCGCAACGTATTTTACGGTCTGAAGGGGCAGCTCATAACGCTCGACGACATCCTCGAGAGCTGCGACCTTTTCGGGGTTGATCCATTTGTCCTTGGTCCCGGAAATGAAGATCGTCGGCACGGTGAGTTTTTTTAGAATATCTTCCTCGGGAACGTCGCCATAAAATGCCGCCGCGGCGCTCAGCCCTTCTAGCTCGCATGCGGCACGTAGCGTAAATGTGCCGCCCATGCAAAAACCGGTGATGCCAAAGTGCGAGACGTCATAGGCCACACGGGCCGCGTCGATGGCGTTCTTGATGGTGTCGATACCGTCCTCGATCTCGAGATCGTGCATCATTTGCGAGGCCTCGTCGGCGTTCATTGCGACACGACCGCGATAAAGGTCGGGCGCGATCGCGATAAACCCCTCGTCGGCATAGCGTCCGCAAATGTCCTTGATGTGGTCGTTCAGGCCCCACCATTCCTGTATGACCAGCACCGCACGGCCAGCTCCGCTGTCCGGGGCTGCCACGAACGCACCCGTCGTGCCGCCCGCGGTGTCAAATGATAAGCTTTCGGTCTTCATCGATCGTTTCCTCCTAGATCCTCTAAGACAGTATAAAAATGCCCGCCAAGTTTAGCGACGGGCAAGCGTATTTTTCGATGTCCCACGAACCCCAACGCCTCGACAGCCGCGGAAACAAATGGCATGCGTTTAGCTCTATCGCAATTTCCTTTCTAACCGCTGACGCCTATCGTAGGCCCGTGATGCGCGGCCGAGCGGCTGGCCGCACGACTCTCGATCCATTCATAGACCATCGGCAAAAAGACGATCTTGACAGGCGACATCAGCATTCCGCCGACGACCACGATGGCAAGCGGTTTTTCGATCTCGGCGCCGGTGCCCGTGGAAATTATGAACGGGATAAGGCTGATGCTGCCGATCAGAGCACTCAGTGACTCGGCTCGAAGGCGTGCGCTTGCGCCCTGAATTACCGCCTCGCGCAGTTCCATACCGCGGCTGCGCAGTTTATTGATATAGCTGACCATCACCATTCCGTTTTGAACGGCAATGCCAAAGACGGCGATAAAACCTACAAGAGCCGGGACGCTCAAAGGAAAGCCCGAGATCAGCAGAAATGTCGTACTTCCGACGAGCGCAACGGGAATGTTAAAGACGATGGTCAGCGTATTGCGCAAACTGCCGAAACACGCGTAGATCAGCACAAACACGAGCACCAGTGCGATCGGGATCGCGATTGCGAGACGCCGCGTCGCTTGTTGTGCGTTCTCAAATTGCCCGCCCCACGTGATGAAGTATCCGGCTGGCATTTTTACCTGCTGGCCGACGGCTGCCTGCGCGTCATGCACAAAGCTGCCGATGTCGCGATCGGTCACGTTGCACGTGACAACGATCCGGCGAAGTGCGTTCTCGCGGCTAACGACCGCGTCGCCGCTCGACACCTTAAATGTGGCAAGCTGGCCAAGCGGCACGCGAGTGCCGACCGGTGAGGCGATGAGCACGTTACCGAGCTTCTCGACCTGATCGCGGTAGTTCTCGCTAAGCCTGACAAAAATCGCGAAGCGTCGCTGCCCTTCGAGTACCTGCGTCGCCTCATCGCCGCCGATCGCGATCTTTGCCGCCTCGA
Organism: Pyrinomonadaceae bacterium; assembly: GCA_035995005.1. Classification (GTDB taxonomy): domain Bacteria; phylum Acidobacteriota; class Blastocatellia; order Pyrinomonadales; family Pyrinomonadaceae; genus OLB17. The sequence goes on along the minus strand of DASYKW010000078.1, from coordinate 1,857 downwards.
GGACGTCGGAGACGTTCAGGCCGTATCTCGCGAGTTCCGATCGATTGAGAGCTACCTCAAGATGCTGCTCGCCGCCGACCTGCTCGACGGCGAGGTCCTGCACGCCGCGTATGTTCGTCATCGAATCGCGTATCTGGTCGGCGAGCTTTAGAAGGGTCTCCTGATCTTCGCCAAAGACCTTTACGGCGATCTGCGCGTTGATACCCGAGATCAGCTCGTCGTTGCGCGTCTGGATGACCTGCGAAAAGTTGAATTCGACGCCGGGAAAGCCCTCGACCTTTTGACGCATGGCCTCGACAAGCGCGTCCTTTGTCTTCGCCGTGGTCCACTGGTCCTTTGGCTTTAGGCGTACGTAGATCTCGTCGTTGCTCACACTCTCTGGATCACCGCCAAGCTCCGCACGGCCGATCTTCGCGACGACGGTTTCGACCTCAGGAAACTGCTTGAGCGTTTTCTCGATCTCCGACGAGATCTCAGTGGCTCGCGTCAGCGAGATACTGGCCGGCATCGTGGCCCGCACGAGCAGATTTCCCTCGTCGATCGTCGGCAGGAATTCACTGCCCAGCATGAAAACATTCGAGATGCTCCATGCTATCAGCAGCACGGCTATGAGAACCGTGAGGTAGCGGTGAACCATCGTCCACTTCAGGACGGGAATGTAGATACGTTTGAAGAAGCCGACGATCGGATTCTGCCGCGGTTCGCCTTTCTTCATCCGCAGCCACAGTGCGCACATCATCGGCGCGACGCAGAGCGACATCAGCAAGGATCCGAACATCGCGAATGTGACCGCGTATGCGAGCGGCTTAAAGAGCTTGCCCTCGATGCCCTGCAGGGTAAAGACAGGCAAAAAGACCGCGATGATGCTCAGGATCGCAAAGAACATCGGGCGTCCGATCTCCTGTGCCGCGACGAGTATCGCCTCCCGGACCGAGTGTTCTCGATGCTCCTCCAGATGGCGGTAAATGTTCTCGACCATAACGACGGTCGCATCGACCATCATTCCGATACTGATCGCGAGTCCGCCGAGCGATGTGAGATTGGCCGAGAGATCTGACCACCACATCAGGATGAAAGCGACCAACATGCAGAACGGTATCGCCGCCGCCGTGATCAACGATCCGCGTAGGTCGCCGAGCAGGAGTAGAAGGATAACGAGCACAAGGATCTCGCCCTCAATGAGAGATTCTGTGACCGTGCGTACGCTGTGGTCGATCAGGTCCGACTGATCGTAGTAATCGACAATGTGCACGCCCTCGGGGAGCGTTTTGTTGATCTCATTGACCTTGGCCTGCACGCGCTCGATGACAAGTTTGGTGTTCTCGTTGACGCCCTTGAGTACGATACCTGTGACGACCTCGCCCTGGCCGTCCTTTGTAACCGCACCCTGGCGAAGCTCGTTACCTATCTCAATGCGAGCGACATCGCTGACCTTAATAGCGGTGCCGCCGCGAGAATCGAGGACGATGTTGCCGATGTCGCCGATATCTTTGACGAGCCCGAGACCGCGAACCACGTATTGCTGGTCGCCATGCTCGATGAAGTTTGCGCCCGTATTCTGGTTGTTGTTTTGGATCGCCTCGAAGAGCGTTTTCAGAGGGATGTTGTAATTGACGAGCGCCTGTTGGTCGACGATGACCTGATACTGCTTGACGTCGCCGCCAAAGCTCAAAACGTCTGCTACTCCGGGCACCGTGCGTAGCTGCAATTTCACGATCCAGTCCTGGATCGTCCGCAGCTCCTGATTCGATTTGCCGGCCCCGGTTATTTGATAAAGATAGATCTGTCCCGTACCGGTCGTGATCGGGCCCATGCTTGGTTCGATGCCCTCCGGGAGCTCGTCCTTAGCGATCGACA
>DASYKW010000077.1:0-31464 GCA_035995005.1 Pyrinomonadaceae bacterium | reverse complement strand
CTTGTCGAATGTTGAGCTGTCGATCTGATTGCTGAACTCGAGATACCACGTATCGAAAGGCGAGCACGTTTTGCTTTCGGGATAATTGCAGTATCCGCGATTGAACTTGAGCGGACCGTAAGTCTGGAAGGTGAAGGCCTGGGCCGCGGTCGTCGTCAGCGGGCCTTCTGCGGAAGGCGTGCCTTTCTCCACACTAACCTTGATGGTCGAGGCCGCTGGAAGCGCGTTCTCGACGCCTCCATCTGAATTCACCGCACGAAACGCCAGCCATCTGCCCGGCTGAGCCTGCTTTGCGTAATAGCCGATAGTGCCGTCGGTGTCGATCTCAGCCTGCGTCGCGAGACGGGTCTGAAGCCGTCTTCCGCCACCCGTCACCGTGGTCATCCGCAGCACGGCTTCGGGATTGATCGCCTGGTCGAACTGTAGATACATCAACATGTCACGACGGGTCGTGGAGCCGTTACCGGGATAGAATTGCTCGACCTTTGGCGGCGGCGTTGTAAAGGTCCAAATAACGTCCTTCTTCAGCACCTGACCGGTCGCGGACTTTGTTCCCGCCGGGACGCGAGCAGTGTATTTCGTGGCCATCGCAAAACGCTTGTCGGTGTCGAACATCAGCGTTTTGGTGCCGAGCCAACGCCATCGGCCTGCGATCTGAGGAGAGAGCTCTACCGGGGCATATTGGGCAGCTTGCTCCTGCGAAGTGACCGCAACCATAGGCTGCGAGAAAGTAACACTGAGATCGGGTGTGAGCGAAACCTCGCCCTCAGGCGAGTAACGCAGAACTGACAACGTCTTGCCCGAGAGGTCGATACCCGGCGCGGCACGCATCTCGTCGGACGGGAATTTTACGGGGATCTTATTGCCTGTTTTTGGGGCCGGCAGCGTGCCGATCCGCTTAGCAAACTCTGTTTTATCGTCCGGATCGCTTTTGATTTCCGGCAGGCGTTTTAGCACGCCGTTCGAGTCAGACTGACTAAGTGGATCGGTCGACGGGAGGCCCTGTTTTACACGGCTCTCGGCTCCGATGGCCCCCTCACTCAGTCGGAACGTTAGTCCGCCGGGCACGTCCTTCATCTTTTGTTCCATCGCCTTTCCGAGGACCTGCGCATTGAGTTGGGTCGCGGGAGCGACAAAGGTGAACCAGGTCGAGAGCAGCAAAACCCAGGCAGTCAGTTTCTTCATATCGGTTTCCGGATGACGAGGCGGACCCGATCATCTTAGCCTATGTAATTATTCGCGGCGAAAATCGGTTTTGGGGAGCAGCAGCCGCTTTTATCTCGCTTGTTGAACGCTGTGATGCAGCGAAACTTGCGCCGGCTGTTCGGTCCCCGAGCGTATATATCTCAAACTTGCCTTTGCTGTTATACTGATTCGGAATTTGCAACTTTGCGTTTTTGCTTATCGTAAGGGGATTTGGCGGGCATTCCACGGAACGCACGTTTATTGAGGAAGGACGTTGAAAAATGGGACTTTGGACAAGATTTAAGAGGGTCTTTTTCGCGAGCACGGGGGCTGCTCTCGATCGTATCGAGAACCCCGAATTGGTGCTGCAGCAGACGATACGCGACATGCGCGATCGCGTGCCCGATCTTAACAATTCCGTCGCACAGGTCATGGCGACCGAGCGGTTACTCCTCAAGCAAAAGGAAAACCTCTCGACGCAGGTCGTGGACCTCGATTCCAAGATCAAAGCCTCGGTAAAAATGGGCCGCGATGACATCGCGACTGCTTATATCGGGCAGCTACAGCAGGCTCAGGTTGACCTCGAACGTACCACCGCCCAGGCAGACCAGGCCCAGCTATCGTCAAAGCAGGCTCTAAAGGCCCGTGACAATTACGTCCTCAACATGAAGAAGCGCACCGCTGAGGCGATGCAGCTTATCTCCGCCGCCAAGCAAGCCAAGCTCCAGGAGCAGCTCGCCCAAACGATGGAGGCATTTAACATCGGTGACGATGCATCGACCTTTAACGAGATGCGTGAAAAGATCGACCGCCGCGTTGCAGCCGCCGAGGCTAAATTGCAGCTTGGTACGAGCTCTGTGGACTCGCAGATGCAGGACATCGAACGAGAGGCGATGGATATTCAGATGCAGGACAAGCTGCTCGACTACAAAAAGCAGATGGGCATGCTCGGTACCGGAGCTGAGACGAAACAGATCGAGTCCAATTCGACCGTCGTCGACATAAACCAGGCCAAGGAAAACAGCCAATCCAACTGACAAACACGCAAAACGCACGAGGCACGATCTGCATCTAGTTAGTGATATGGCTGATCTGGCGAAGTACCAGCAAGACCTGGATCGATTTAATACCAGCTATGCCAAAGCGGCCCTAAAAGAACCGTTCAATTTTTGGGGTCTGGCGGGATGGGCGGCCGCAGCCGCGTTTACCGGAAGCGTGATCCCCTTACTGCTCGCTCTCATTTGCGAGGCCATCTACCTGATCGTCGTGCCAAACCTTCCCTCCTATCGCCAGCTTGTCCAACGCCGCGAAAAAGCCAAGCTGCTAGCGGCCCACGTCGCCAATCGCGAGGGCATGATCAAGGCGTTTACGCCGCGCGAACGCGAGGCCGTGGAGTACTTACGCTGGCTCAAGGACAAGATCCAGGAAAACTACCGTAAATTTACCGGCGCCCGTACACTGCCGTCCAATCTCACCGCCCTCGACCAGCGTTGGGAGGATTTCGTCGATCTGCTCGACGTTTACCGACGCCGCAAACAGCACCTCAAATCTATCAATCGTACGGCGGTCCACAATCAGCTCTCGCAGGCATTTCGTGCAATGGAGGCCACCACCGACGAGAGGACCAAGCGCATCCAGCAGACGAATGTTGAGATCCTCAAACGCCGCGTCTCGTCATTCGACGAGATCGAGCGAAGCGTTAAGCTCGTCGAGGGCCAGCTCCAGTCGATCGAAAACTTTTTCAGCTACCTCAATGACGAGATCGTAACTATCTCTACGCCGGAGCGATTTACTCTGCCGGACTTTGAACAACTATCCGACTCGATCGCGATGACCAAGCAAATGCTCGACGCGACGGCCGACGACGTCGGAGCCCTCGATATGTACAATCGCGAAGTCGGAAATCTGGAATTGCTGCCGGGAGCGAAGTAAGGATCGACTAAATCAGAAAAAAAAGGCAGCCATTGGGCTGCCTTTTTTTCGTGATCAGTGTGTACTTTCGGCTTAAGCTGCTTCCTCAGTTCGGGAGACGACCTCGAAGACCGGTACTTTCTTCTCGATCATTTCTCTCGTGAGCACTATCTCCTTGACCTTCTTTTCAGACGGTAGGACGTACATCGACTCAAGCAATATCTCCTCAAGGATCATCATCAGGCCGCGAGCACCAACCTTACGCTTGTGCGCCTCCTGGGCGATCGCCTGAATTGCACCGTCCGTGAATTTGAGCCCAATGTTATCGAATTCGAACTTCTTCTGATACTGCTTGATCAGCGCGTTCTTCGGCTCGGTCAATATCTGGATAAGCGCGGCCTCATCCAACTCGCGCAACACGCCGATGACCGGCAGCCGGCCGACAAACTCAGGGATCAGTCCGTAATGGATCAGGTCCTCGGGTTCGAGCTTATCGATCGAGTCGATATGGCGTTGTCTGTTCGTCTTGACCTCAGCCTGAAATCCGAGCGACTTATTGCGGAAGCGTTTCTCAACGACCTTTTCGAGCCCAATGAACGCACCGCCGCAGATGAACAAAATATTGGTCGTGTCGAGCTGCTGAAAGTCCTGCTGCGGGTGCTTGCGACCGCCGCCCGCGGGAATGTTCGCGACCGTGCCCTCAAGGATCTTCAAGAGAGCCTGCTGGACACCCTCGCCAGACACATCACGCGTGATCGACGGGTTGTCGTCCTTGCGACAGATCTTGTCGATCTCGTCAATGTAGATGATTCCCTGCTGTGCTTTCTCAATGTCGCCGCCAGCGGACTGCAGAAGCCGCAAAAGGATGTTCTCGACATCCTCACCTACATATCCGGCCTCGGTGAGGCTCGTCGCATCTACGATGCAGAAGGGGACGCTAAGCTGCCGGGCTAGTGTCTGAGCAAGGAGCGTTTTCCCCGTTCCCGTCGGCCCGATCAGGAGAATATTCGATTTCTGAAGCTCGATATCCGAGCGACGTTTAGTAAGTTCGAGACGTTTGTAATGTTGGTAAACAGCGACCGAAAGGCGCTTTTTCGACTCATCCTGGCCAATTACATATTCGTCGAGAAACGCGCGGATCTCGGCAGGTTTGGGCAGTGCAGTGTGCGTCGTTGTCGTCGCGGCCTGTTCGTCATCGTTGATGATCTCGTTGCAGATGTCGATGCACTCGTTGCAAACGTACACACCGGGCCCCGCGATCAGCTTGCGCACGTCGTTCTGCGACTTGCCGCAAAAAGAGCAGGTCAAGAGTTCCTCAGGTCGACGAAATTGGCTCATATTCCTCTTAGTTGCTCCTGGAGTTCATGCGATTGCCTGTCGCAATTCCAAACACCTACTTTTCTCTGTGCTCAATAACCTCGTCGATCAATCCATAGTCCTTAGCCTGCAGAGGCGTCAAGATACGATCGCGTTCGACGTCGATCTCGACCTGCTCAAACGACTGGCCGCTGTGCCGGGCAATGATCGTCGATGTCAGGGTCCGCATTCGGATGATCTCCTCGGCCATCAGGCGTACGTCCGTCGCCTGTCCCGAAGCTCCGCCTGACGGCTGATGGATCAGCACGCGGGCGTTCGGGAGCGAGAAACGCTTTCCGGCGGCACCCGCACACAAAAGCAATGCACCCATCGACGCACACTGTCCCACGCAGATCGTGGTGACGTCGTTCTTTATGAACTGCATCGTATCGTAGATCGCCATTCCGGCCGTGATCGAACCGCCCGGGCTGTTGATATACAGATTGATGTCGCGTTCGGGGTCCTCGGCTTCGAGGAAGAGCAGCTGGGCAACGATCAAATTAGCTATCTGGTCGTCGATCGGGGTACCGATAAAAATAATGCTGTCTTTCAGCAGTCGCGAATAGATGTCAAAGGCCCTTTCGCCCCGCGACGTCTGTTCAACGACCATTGGTACTAATGCCATAGCGATTCTCTCAATAGGAACAAATTACCTTAGAAACTAGTTGAAAGCGTGGATGATAAGTCGTTGAAAATATGGCGATTGCCATATCCGCAAAGATTTTACAACTTTTCTTTCAAAAATCAAGCCTGATCTTTGGGCGCAGCCTTCTTCTTAGCTGGCTTCTTTTTCTTTGGCTTTTCATCGGCCGCCGCTACGTCTGGAGCAAGGTGCTCATCTACCCAAGGCCCGTCGCTTACCTTCGCATGCGAAACGATCGCCTCGATCGTCTTGCGGGTCTTCAGGTTGTTGCGAATATTGTCTAGCCCGCCGCCCTGCTTTTCGAGTGACGCGCGCAGCTCTTCGACCGACGCACGATAGTAGTCGGCAAGCTTAGCAACTTCGTCATTCACCTCGTCGTCACTGACGGCGACGTTCTCGGCCTTAGCTACTTCATCGAGCAGCATCGCACCGCGAACGTCCCGCTCGCCCTGCTGCCGCATGTTGTTGTACGCCATTTGGACGAAGGACTCATCAACCTGCTTGAGATCGACCCCGCGTTGCTGCATATCCTGCGCGAAGTTGTTGAGCAGGTTGCGCGTTTGGTTCTCGATAAGAGTGTTAGGCACCTCAAACGGCGTTGTTTCTATGAGCTTGGTTATTGCATTGTTGCGGAGCCGGGCGTCGGCATCTGCTTCCGCGACCTTTTCGAGGTCCGTCCGTAGACGCTTTCGAAGATCGGCGAGCGACTTGTAGCCCTCGTCAAGGCTCTTTGCCCAATCGTCGTTCAGCTCAGGCGTCTCCTGTGAACCGACCGATTTGACCTTTGCTTTGTAATGAACGGTCTTTCCGGCGAGGGCTGCCGACGAAAACTCCGCCGGATAGACGACCGTGAACTCTTTTTCTTCGTCCTGGTTTACGCCGACGAGATTGTCCGTAAACGACTTCTCTATGACCTCGTCACCGAGAACGACCTCAAGGTCATCAGCAACTATCGGCTCGGCATCGGGGTCATCGTCGAAACGCCCTTCGAGGTCCGCGATCACCGTATCTCCGATCCGTGAAGCCCTTCCCTCGACGGGCACGAAGGCTGCCTCACGCTGGACGCGTTCCGCGATAAGGTCCTCGATCTCGCTGTTATCGACCGGCTTTACGCGCCGCGTGACCTCAATGCCCTTGTAATTCGTCGCGGGAAGATCAGGCATCACCTCAATGTGAACATGCAGCGAAAGCGGCTCCGAGCCGTTAACTTTCACGTTGTCCTGATTCTCGAGGTGAAGGTGCGGCTCGGTCAAAGGCTGCAGCTCATGCTCGCGGATCGCATCCGCGACCTGTCCTGGAATTACGTCCTGCAGGACCTCGCTCTTTATCTCTTCCTTAAATCGCATCCGCACGACGTCGAGCGGAGCGTAGCCTTTGCGAAAACCCGGAACGTTAGCGCGGCTCGCGTATTTCTTGCTGACGCGGCCATACGACTCGCGAACGGCGTCAGCGTCGATCTCGAGATGTATCTCTTTTTGTGTAGGTGAAACTTCCTTTAATTCGCTCTTCATTTACTACAAAAAGGATAGCGTGCGGGCTTGGCAATGTCGAATAGCAGGGCCGTCAACGTCAGCTAAAAACCACTCTGCTCAGTGCAAAGTACACCGTCGATAAATATGCGGTAATTGGAGGGCCGAAATCCCGCAAGTAAGAGTGGGCGGACCTTTTCGACCGTAACGCTGTGGCCGTAGAGCATAACGGTCTTTTCTTTCTTTAGCCGGAAGGAAAAATGTGTCGAAAGGCTCAAGGCGCTGTCTATCTGAATGGGGCCATCGGGGGTGCGGATCTCGCTTATACCGACGATCGGATCACGAAAATACTGCACCTTACGCCCGTCGATCTCAAAGTCGATATGCATTCCTAAAAAAGATGGTGCCGAGGACAGGAATCGAACCTGCACGCCTCGCGGCGCTAGATCCTAAGTCTAGTGCGTCTGCCAATTTCGCCACCTCGGCACACCGGAGGGGGCACGACATTAGCAATCTACCGAATCCGCCTCGTGATGTCTAGCAACTACTTGTGCAGATATTTTTTGTCGTACTCGTCCCAGCTCATGTTGATGTCTGAGCCGGCGCTGATGCCCGAGTAAGGATCGCCGCCAAGCGCCTTAGCCTCGACCTTCTTAAAGAGCCGGTAGGCGCCGTAAGCGAGGCTGCCGAGTATGCCAAAGACGACCAAATACCAAAGTATCGACCATACGAACCCGAGTACCCAGAGTACGACGAGTGTTCCAAAGACGATGCCAAGGCCGGCGAGGATGAGCTTGATGATTTTCATAACGAGTGACCTCCCGTATATGCTTAACTATACGTCGCTTTGCCCGCCCGTGTTCGTGCAAAAATGTTCCGCTCGGTTATAATCCCCTCCAGCACATCCTACTATCGTGAGCCTCACAGCAAAACAACTCGCAAGTGAACTGAACGCAACCCTTAGCGGCGACGGCGAGGCGCTCGTGAGCGATGTAACGCATGACTCTCGTCAGGTAAAGGCGGGCACGCTGTTCGTCGCGATCAAGGGCGAGACGACTGACGGACACCGCTTTATTCCCGACATTATGCGTCGCGGTACCGCAGGCGTGATTTCGGAATATGACGCGCCGGCGGACTTTGCGGGTGCGTGGCTAAAGGTCCGCGAAGCCCGGCACGCGCTAGCCGTCGCTGCCGCAGCGGTCAACGGCAATCCGTCGCACCAGCTCGACCTGATCGGCATTACGGGTACGAACGGTAAGACGACGACGACATACCTGTGCTTCGCTCTCGCCGAGGCCGCAGGGCAGAAACCGGCTATGTTAACGACCGTCGAGTACCGGATCCGCGACCAGAGCGAGGAGGCCGTACGCACGACGCCCGAGGCGTCCGACACGAACAGATTCCTTAGTCGCGCCGTCGGTGCCGGCTGCACAATGGCCGCGATGGAGGCATCCTCGCAGGCCATCGACCTGCACCGTTGCGACGGACTGAGATTCAAGGTCGCGGTCTTTACAAATCTCACTCGTGATCACCTCGATTATCACGGAACGATGGAGGCCTATTTCGACGCGAAGAAACGTCTTTTTGACGGCGGACTCGGCGAGAAACCCGGCTCGAGCGTGATAAATGTCGACGACGAATGGGGGGCAAAGCTCGCCGACGAGCTCCGAGCCGCGGATCAGCGCGTAGTGACCTTTTCGCAGCAAAGCGACGCCGATCTGACGGCGTCGAATATCGATGTCTCGCTCATTCGGGGCACGTCATTTACCTTAAAGACGCCAAATGGTGATAGGCAGATCCTTTCGCCGCTCGTCGGCCGTCCACATGTTTACAACATGCTCTCGGCGGTGAGTGTGGCGTTGGAATTGGGCTACGACCTAGAAGCGATCGAGAAAGGACTTTCGACCTGTGTGGGAGCGCCGGGACGCTTTGAGCGCGTTCCGCACGACGGCGATTTTGCGGTCGTCGTGGACTATGCACACACCGATGACGCCTTGCTCAACACACTCAGCACCGCGCGGGACCTGACAACCGGCCGGATCATTACCGTTTTTGGCTGCGGCGGTGACCGCGACCGTTCAAAACGTGCTCCGATGGGTCAAGCCGCTGCCAAATTCAGCGATCTCGTGATCGTGACATCTGATAACCCTCGAAATGAAGATCCGCTAACGATCATCGCCGAGATCGAGGAAGGACTTAAAGGCGGCGGGATCCCCTACGAGATCGTGCCCGATCGTCGAAAGGCAATCGAATATGCGGTCTCAGCCGCAACTGCCGGAGATGTCGTAATTATTGCTGGAAAGGGTCACGAGACCTATCAGATCATCGGTGAGGACAAATTCCACTTTGACGATCGAGAGGTGGCTGCAGAAGCCTTGACAGCAAAGGCCGCCAACGCCTAAGCCTGCCCTGTATCGCGAACGATCTTTGTCAGAACCTCGCGCTGGGCATTCGAAAGCGGCGAGAACTTCACACCAAACCCGATCTCAAAAACGTGATTGGCCACACGGCCCTCGAACTGCACCTTCATCCCGTCGGCTAAAGGAACGAATATTCGCACAGTGTCCCCGTCGTCGACGTCACCCGAGCTGAGAACAAAGCAACCGTCAAAGCTCACGTCGCTGATCGAGCCTGGCTGCCGCCCGCCCGAGCCTTCCCACTCGACCTCGACATCGACCGGGTATCTGTTTGAGCTGCGGCGGTCGGCGCCGCTCCTTCTATCACTCGACATCTTCGTTGATCACCTCTTCGGGCGAGCCCGTGCGTACGAAAAAGAAATAGAATGGCAGGCCCGCCGCAATAATGATAAGGCCGGTTACCGACTGCCACGGCGAATCGATGACCGTTCTGTAAAGCAGCCACGCCGCCACGAGCAGGAAGATCACCGGCACCACTGGATAGCCCCATGCTTTGTACGGACGCTCAAGATGCGGATACTTTCGTCGATAGATAAAGATCGATCCAGTGATCAGAGCATAGAAGATCCACATCGCGAAGACGACGTAGTCCGTGAGCGTATCGAAGGACCCTATGAGGGCAAGCACCGCCGCCAACGCGCCTGTGAGGAGTACCGACGCAACCGGCACATGATTGATCGACAGCCTTCCAAACGTCCGGAAGAACAGCCCTTCCCTCGCCATGCGATACGGGACACGCGCGGCAGACATTAGCGATGTATGCAAAGTACCTAACGACGACAGCATTAGGCCCACGGTAAAGAACGCGACAGCAGCTCCCGTAGCTACGCTCGTTGCAGTGCCGCCAAAGAACATGCTAACGACGACCTTTGCGACCGAGGAATTCTTGGACACCGACGCTATCGTCGTCGGATCGAGTACGTAAAAATAGGCCAGCTGTGCGAGGAGATAGAGCACGATGATGACAAGCATGCTGCCAACGATCGCAAGCGGAATGTTACGCTTCGGGTCCTTGACCTCGCCCGCGACGAACGTCAGATTGTCCCATCCGTCATATCCCCACAGGGCTCCGAGCATCGCGGCAGCAAAACCGCCCAGGAAGCTATATGACGGAGTTCCATATCGAACAGATTCCGACACGCCCTCGCAGGCACCGCCCGAATTCACCATCGACATATGGCTGAAATCACCGCTGACGAGGACAAATGCGCCGCCGGCAACAAAGACGATTAGCGCGATCTTGACGAAGGTGAGTGCCGTGGCGATCCGGCCGGTGAGCGATATCGAGGCACAATTCAAAGTCGTAAAGATAAAAATGACCATCAACGCGACGGTCTGCAGCGTTGTGATCTCGATGTGCATCGAGCCGAGGTTGAATTCCGCAATACTCTTGGCGAGCTTGCCGTCGAGAAAATCGTTAACCCCGATCGAGAAGGCCATCGCCGCCGCGGCCTGCGAGCCTGGCCGTGCGACTAGTATCTGCATCCAGCCAAACAGAAAGCTGGCAACTTTACCGTACGTCTCTTTTAGGAAGACATTCTGCGCACCCGCGACCGGCCGCATCGCGGTCAGTTCGGCGTAGGTCAAGGCACCTGACAGGGACAAAAATCCCGCCGCGACCCACGCCGCGATAACCCAGCCGGGCGAGCCGACATTACAGGTCATCACACGGGCCTTGAGAAAAACACCGGTCCCGATCACGTTCCCGATGATCACAGAGACGGCGGCGATGAGCCCGAGGCCGCGAATGAGCGATTTGCTGTCTACTTTTTCGGGGGTCATTAGACTGCCAAACATCTTACGCTAAAGACTCGCGGTGATAAAATGCGCCATACGTGCGCAAGATCGATCTCACAGCAGACCAGCTCGTGTCCGCCCTGCTGACGCTTTCCGAAACGGAACCTGTGTGCCTCCTAGATAGCTCAGGCGTAAGCCATCTAGGCTCACACCTATTGATCGCCGGCGTCCGTCCGCTCGACGTTATAGAAGTCTGGGACACCGATCCGGAACGGACCCTCTGGGTGCTTAATGAAAGGGTCGCCGGGCCCTTTGCAACTTTCTTCACATTGTCCTACGACCTCGGTGCGAAGCTCCTGGGGCTCAGGGGCCGCTCTTCACAGGACCGCGAGCCTGACGCGTTTGTGTCCACTTTCGACACGCTGATCGTGCACGACTACGATTCATCGCGGACGATGCTGTCGGGGAATAAAGCCCGATTTGACGAGATAGAAAAGGCCCTGATAACAGCAGTCCGCGAGCGGACGGAACCTCACCCTCTGCAAAACAAAAGTGCTGCTTCCAATTTCACGCGAGCCAAATACATTGACTCCATCGATACCATCAAAGAACGCATTCGAGCCGGCGATACGTATCAAACGAACCTCACGCAGCAACTGACCGTGCCGCTCGATGACGGACTAACGCCTGCAGGCGTCTTTCAAGACCTCAGGCGCAACCACCCCGCGCCGTTCGCGGCGTTCATCACGAGAGGTGACTCGACGGTCGTTTCGGCATCTCCTGAGCGATTTTTCCGGATCGTAGGCGATAAGATCACCACTTCGCCCATTAAGGGCACACGCCCGCGAGGTGCATCGTCCGAGGAGGACGACGCTCTTCGCCGAGAATTGTTGACCAGCGTCAAAGATCGCGCCGAGAACACCATGATCGTCGATCTCCTCCGCAACGACCTTGGCCGCGTTTGCGAATACGGCAGCGTCGAGGTCGAGAAGCTTTGCGATCTTGAGGAACACCCGACACTTTTCCATCTCGTCTCGACCGTGAGCGGCCAGTTGAGGAGAGATGCGACTTTTGCCGATGTCATCCGTGCCTTATTTCCCTGCGGTTCGATCACAGGAGCACCAAAGATCAGCACAATGCGGATCATCGACGAGCTCGAAAAAACGCACCGCGGCCTCTCGATGGGAGCGATCGGCTACTCAGTGCCGACGGGCTTCGACGCGCTTGAACCAGTGATCGACCTTAGCGTTGCGATACGTACGATGGTCTTTCGCGACGGCTCCGTGACGTTCAACGTCGGCGGCGGCATCGTCATCGACAGCGATCCTCAAAAGGAATACGAAGAATCTCTCCTAAAGGCGAAAGCTCTCCTTTACGCCCTAACCGCGAACCTGGAGTAACTGGTCGGAACTAAAACGCCCTCGTTGGTGTCTATACCTAAAAAAGGAGCTCCGAATGACCCGACCAAACATCAATGTCACTCCACTTATCGACGTCCTGCTCGTTTTGCTGATCATCTTCATGGTGGTCTCGCCGCTAAAACCCAGCAGTTTTCACGCACGTATACCCGACGAACCGACCGGACCTCCTGGTGAGCCTCATCCTGACACGCTGATTGTGACGATCGCGGACGATCACTCGCTTAAGTTGAATAACGAAGCTGGCGTCGGAGCTTCAAACGAAACAGAAAAGCTTACCGAGCGATTGCAGAGAGTCTTTGCCGAACGCGTGGCGAACGGCTCGATATCGAATACACTTGGCGGCGATACGGAGAGGCCGTTCTCAGATAAGATCGAGCGGACGGTCTTCATAAAAGCTCCGAGATCGCTGGATTACGGCAGCGTCGCACGCGTTGTTGATGCTGTGAAACTCGCGGGCGCATATCCGATCAGCCTGCAGATCGATGGCCTTGATTGAGTTTTAACACGGCAAAAACGCTGTGCTATAATTCAGATGTTAGCCGAGTCGTGCCATACGAGTTTTGGCAACACCGGATGCTTCGCTTCACCATAGCTGCTTGCTCTAATGGTGAATTACTACGACATATTAAAGGTCTCGCAGGAGTCCTCAGGGTCCGAGATAAAATCGGCCTATCGGCGCTTAGCGCGCCAGCTGCACCCTGACCGAAATTACGGTTCGGAGGAGACTGCTCTTCGCTTTGCGGCTATAGCCGAGGCGTACGAAGTGCTCGGTAATGCTCGCGAACGCGTGCGTTACGATCGTCGCCTCGCTGAGATCACGCAAAGCAGTAACGGCAACGGGCAGGTCTTCACCTCTGACAACAAGTATGCCCGCCGCTGGCAGCAGATGGTCTATGAAAAGCGGTTCAACGAGATCATCGACCGCATGATCGCCGAGGAGCGCAAGGAGGCTATCGCTCTACAGCGTTTCCTTTTCCCGCTTGTTGGTTTGTTTGTTTCGCTGCTGTTCGTCGGTATCGTCCGCCCAAACATCTTTCTCACCGATTTCTCGACCGAATGGACTCGCGCTCTGATCCGCATCCTCATCGTGGCTTTGTTCGCTATAGGACTAATTCACCTGATCGGCCGCATGCGCGAGGCGTTTGAGAGGTTCGGTTACGACGATCAGGCTATACATGAATCGGTTCTCGACGAGACCGAGCTGCCGCAACGGCCCTGGTCGCGATATACGCTGCTCGCGATCCTGATTCTCGGCACGATCGCTAGCATTTCGGCGGGCTATGCGATCGGCTTCGGATTTGAATTGAAGTCGCCGTCCGGATTCCTGTTTTACGATGGTCCGTCCGTCGACGTCCTTCTATTCCCGCCGATCTTTGTCCTGCTCGTGGATGCGATCCATCGCATCATCCTGCACAGTGAGGGATAGCCTCGCGACCTTGACAATCTGGTGCTCGCTGAATAAACTTTATAGTTTGTTTCACGGGATCATTTGTTACAAGAGGAAGTAGATGGCTAATCATAAATCAGCAGAAAAGCGCGTCCGTCAGAACATCAAACGCAACGAGATCAATCGCAGCAATCGCAGCGCTCTTCGCACCTCGATCAAGAAGCTTCGCACGGCTGTCGCCGCGAGCGATAAACAGGCGAGCACCGATCTTCTAGGGCCGACAGTTTCGTTGATCGACAAGGCGGTCAACAAGGGCGTCTTGCACAAAAACACGGCTGCTCGTTACAAATCACGCCTGACAAAGCACGTCACCGAGATCGCGTAACCGTCAAAACATCGTTTCAAGAAACGCGGGCCTGCATATCAAGCAGGTCCGCTTTCTTTTTTGCTACAATCCGGCTCAAATGCACGAGAAGCGTCAGTACAAGTATTTTGACCTCATCATGGTGGCTTTCGTCACCGTGCTTCTGTGCTCGAACCTTATCGGCGTCCAGAAGGTCTCGTTCATTCGCCTGCCGTATATCGGAGACTACATCTATGGCGCCGGCGTCCTTTTCTTCCCGATAAGCTACTTTTTTGGTGACATCCTTACTGAAGTTTATGGTTATAAGCGGTCCCGCCGCGTCATTTGGGCTGGGTTTGGGGCGATGGCATTCGCGTCGCTAATGGCGTTTATCGTGACGAGCCTGCCGCCGGCGTCGACGATGTCGGCAGAGCAGCAAGCCGCGGTGAACGCGATCTTTGGCCAAACGTGGCGAATTGTGCTCGCTTCGCTTTCGGCATTTTGGCTCGGTGAATTTGCAAACTCCTTTGTTCTCGCAAAAATGAAGGTCTGGACCGAAGGCAAGCGGCTGTGGACGCGCACGATCGGCTCGACAGTCGTCGGCGAGGCAGTCGACAGCCTGATCTTCTATCCGGTCGCCTTCCTCGGCACGTGGCCGACGCAACAGGTGATCTCGGTGATGATCGGCAATTACCTTATCAAGGTCCTATGGGAGGTTGTCGCCACGCCGCTCACGTACCGGATCGTCGCTTTTCTCAAGCGTGTCGAGCATGAGGATTACTACGACCGCGATACCGATTTCAATCCGTTCGTCCTTAACGCGTGAGCCTAACTCTCGACACTCCGATCATCGAGCTTTATCGCCACGGCGTAGCAGGCCTGACCGCTCCGATGGCGGGCAAGCTCGCGGCGGCATTGGCGCCAGTTGCCTCAAAGACCGATATCGAGAATGTCACGGTCTGCGATCTGCTCAACTATTTCCCTTCGCGATACGAAGATCGTTCAACATTCATTACCGTCGATCGTCTCGAGGACGGTCTTGAAGCGGCGATCGAGATCTATGTGCGCAATGCCGGGGGTAAACAAGTAGGACGCAATCGTGACCCGAGAAAGCCACCACTTTTTATCTTCGAGGTCACCGGCGGCGATGCCGAAAGACGATTTCCGCCCGTACAGGTCAAATGGTTCATCTCGGGCCGTAATGCAAAGCAGATACTCACGTGGTATGAGCAGCGATTCACTCGCGGGACTCGCTTTGTCGCGTATGGCTGCTGGGAGAGCGATGCACGAGGGGTCTTTTATTTAAAACTGCAAAAACCCGAAGAGCTCGAGATCCTGCCTCCAGCCGCTGACGCTGATCCGTTCGGACTTATCAAAGAAGAAACGGTAGAACGTTCCGACGAGGCACGGCTCGAGGAAGACATCGCGAGCCCGGAGTTTGCTAGGGTTCATACCGCCCGGGGTGTCCCGATCTATCGCAAGCTCGGGCCGTTTCAGACAAAGCGGCTGCGCGAGATCGTGCACGCCGTACTCCAGATTCTCGACCGTAAGTCGATCGTCGATGACCTTCCTCAAGAGGTGCTCGATAGAAACCAGCTTGCGACTCGGCCACAGGCTCTCTCTGAGGTTCATTTCCCGCCCGACGACTCGTCGATCGCCGAATACGAGATGTTTCGAAGCCCAGCCCAGCGACGACTGATTTTTGACGAGTTCTTCTGGCTGTCGTTCTCAATGCAGCTGCTGCGCGGCGTACGGCAAAAAGAGCCCAAAGGCGCTGTGATCGAGGTGACGGAACGCACAAAGGATCGGCTCAAATCGCTGCTTCCCTTTCAGCTTACTGACGCTCAAAAGCGAGTGGTAGGGCAAATCTTTGCCGACCTAAAAGGCACGACGCCGATGAACCGTCTTGTCCAGGGCGACGTCGGCTCGGGCAAGACGATCGTGGCATTTCTAGCGATGTTTGCCGCCATGGAGAATGGGTACCAGACTGTCCTCATGGCGCCGACCGAGATACTTGCCGAGCAGCATTTTAGGAACGCCGAGCGCATCTTTGACGGCACCGGCTATCGCGTCGGGATTCTCACCGGCAGCATGAAGGCCGCTGCCAAACGAAAGGCCCAAGAGGCGATCGCTTCCGGCGAGACACACTTGGTCGTCGGCACGCATGCCGTGATCCAGGACGCTGTTCGATTCGACCAGCTCGGCCTTGCCGTGATCGACGAACAGCATCGCTTTGGCGTGATGCAGCGTGCGCAGATAAAAGCCCTCGGCGTGAATCCCGACATTCTGGTGATGACCGCGACACCCATTCCACGCTCGCTCGCAATGACCGTATACGGGGATCTGGAGGTCTCGGTTATCGACGAACTCCCTCCCGGACGAACGCCGATCAAGACGGTGGTCTGCGGCGACGACCAGCGTGACGGCGTTTACCGCGGCATCGAGCGCGAGATAACGCTCGGGCGTCAGGCGTACGTCGTCTATCCGCTGATCGAGGAGTCGGCTAAGTCAGACCTAAAGGCCGCTACGATCATGTATGACGATCTTCGAAAACGAGTGTTTCCCAAACTTCGTGTCGGCCTCCTTCATGGCAAGATGAAGTCTGGGGAAAAAGAGACTACGATGGCGGACTTTGTGGCAGGAACGATCAACATCCTCGTTTCTACGACCGTGATCGAGGTCGGCGTCGACGTACCGAATGCCTCGTTGATGGTTATCGAGCACGCTGAGAGATTTGGCCTATCGCAGCTTCATCAGCTTCGCGGTCGTGTCGGCCGTGGTGCCGACCAGAGCTACTGCGTTCTGCTGACTGACGATAAGAAAACGGTCACCGCCAAGCAGCGTCTCGGGATCATGGAAGAGACGTCGGATGGATTCAAGATCGCAGAGAAGGACCTTGAGATCCGCGGCCAGGGCGAGATACTCGGTACGCGGCAGTCGGGGCTCCAGGCGTTCCAAATGGCGAACATCGTCCGCGATCTCGACCTCCTAGTAGCTGCCCGCAAAGAGGCGGAGGAATATCTGACAAAACGCCGTATGTCGCCCGAGACAGCCGCTCTAGTCAAGGCGTCACGCGCTTACAAAAATGTAGGACTCGGCAGCGTTGGCTGACCGCTTTCACCTGTTTTACCTGCCTCACTCTATCTCCTAGACTATGCATAATGCGTGTAATTTCAGGCATTTACCGTGGTCGCGTGCTGAAGAGCCCGCCGGACCCCAAGACCCGACCGACATCGGATCGTCTACGAGAGACCCTTTTTAATATCCTTGCGCCGGGCATCGGAGCGGAGACGCGATTTCTCGACCTTTGCGCGGGAACCGGAGCTATCGGCATCGAGGCTCTTTCACGCGGTGCGGCGTTTACAACGTTTGTCGACCGTTCCAAGAAAGCCTGCGCTCTTATCGAGGAGAATCTCGACAAGCTCGGTATTCCAGAATCTCAGACAAATGTATTGAATCTCGCCGCAGAGAATTTCACGGGACGCGAGCACAAGATCGGCTGGGACCTTGTGTTCTTTGACCCTCCGTACGAATCGGATTACGGTTTGGTGATCCACGATTTTGGCAGCCGCGATCTTTTGCGTAACGGCGGTACGCTAGTCGTCGAGCACCACGCTAAGAAGCACATGTCCGAGATCGTCGGTTCGCTTCGCCGCTGGCGTGTGCTCAAGCAAGGCGAAACCACACTTAGTTTTTACGAGAATGCGTAGATTTCTCTCACTAAAGGTTCTCGTCTGGCTGATCCTGGCGTTCACATGGAGCACGACTTGGATCTTTATCAAGATCGGATTGGCCGACCTGCCGCCGATCGCGTTCTCGTCGGCCCGGTTCCTGCTCTCGGTGGTGATCCTCTTCGTCGCGATCAAGGTCCAAAAGATCGAGCTTCCCAAAACGGCGTCCGAATGGCGGCTGATCGCCTTAACGGGCGTCCTGCAGTTCTCGATCAATTACAGCTGCGTCTTTTGGAGCGAGCAATACATCACGTCGGGCCTCGCAGCAGTGCTGCAGGCGATGATCCCGGTCTTTGGTCTCGCTCTCGCGTGGATATTCCTGCCGGACGAGCGTGTCACAGCCCAAAAGGTCATCGCGATCGCATTGGGCATCATCGGCGTCGCGGTCATCTTCATTGACCAGCTCCGGGTCGAGAATTGGCTGGCATTCGCCGGTTGTGTCGCCGTTGTCGTCGGAGCATATGCCGCAGCACAGGCCTCCATACTTACCAAGGCAAAAGCGTCGAGTATTCATCCCGCCGCGTTCGTTTTTTGCCAGATGATCTGCGGCTTGCCTGCCATCATCCTGTACAGCTTGATCAGCGAGGGCAGTCCGCTACGGTACAACTGGTCTTGGACGGCGATCGGCTGCGTGATCTATCTCGCCGTATTTGGCAGCGTTCTCGCTTTTTGGCTGTATTACTGGCTGCTGCACCGCGTCGAGTCCACCAAAGCGATGATGATCTCACTGGTGACGCCGCTGCTCGCTGTCGTGATCGGCGCTGTAACGCTCGGCGAGACTCTGCCGCCCCGAACCTTCGCCGGTGGCCTGCTCATTGTCGGGAGTATCGCTTTGATCGTCTTTCGACCAAGGACTTCGAAACCACAGATGGACACGGATGAACATGGATAGGAGCTTCGGATATCTATGTCCATCTGTGGTTAAATTTTCCTGATGCATTTCAAGTTCACCACCGCCGGCGAATCTCACGGCAAAGGTCTCGTAGCCATCGTCGAGGGTGTGCCGGCAGGCCTCGCGATTGATACTGCATCGATCGACCGCGAATTGTGGCGTCGTCAGCAAGGCTACGGCCGCGGTGGACGGATGAAGATCGAGACGGACACGGTCGAGATACTGTCAGGCGTCCGTCACGGTAGGGCGCTTGGTTCCCCTATCGCGTTCACGATCGAGAACAAGGATTTTGTTCACTGGCAGGATGTAATGTCCGCTCAGCCTCTCGACGCCGAACCGATCAATCCGCGCATTCTAAAACGTCCTAGGCCGGGACATGCAGACCTTGCGGGAGGACAGAAGTTCGCGACGCGCGACCTGCGCGACATCCTTGAGCGAGCCTCGGCCAGAGAAACGGCTGCTCGTGTTGCATGCGGTGCGATCGCAAAGCAGCTTCTCGGCATATTTGGAATAGAGATCCGCAGCCACGTCATCAAGCTCGGACACGTTCAGGCTTCGCCGCTTTGGCGCGAATGGGACGAGATCGCAGTCATTGCGGACGACTCGCCGCTCCGGTGTGCGGATGAGTCGGCCCAGACAGAAATGATCAAACTCATTGATGAGGCAAAAAAAGACGGCGACACGCTTGGCGGGATCTTCGAGGTTGTCGCAAAAGGCGTCCCGGTCGGTCTCGGTGCCCACACGTCATGGGAAAACAAGCTCGACGGGCACATCGCTCGTGCGATCATGTCGATCCATGCAGTAAAGGCTGTTGAGCTCGGCACCGCCGTCGCAAATGCGGGAAAACGTGGCTCTGAGGTGCATGACGAGATCACACACGACGGAACTTTTTTTGGCCGAGCGACCAACCGTGCTGGTGGTCTCGAAGGCGGCATCACGAATGGCGAAGAGGTCCGGGTCCGAGGCTACATGAAGCCGATCTCAACACTCCGTAAGCCCCTGCACTCAGTCGACATCGATACAAAAGCGATCTCGGATGCTGCGTTCGAGCGTTCGGATATAACGGCGGTTCCCGCCGCGGGCGTCATAGGCGAAGCGATGCTCGCGGTCGTCATTGCTAACGAGATGCGAGAGAAGTTTGGCGGCGACTCGATAGATGAAATGCTGCGGAATCATCGAACCTACGTCGATGCTGTCGCGAAATATTGAACATGTACGCGTCGCGGTCCTTCTACTTGTAGTCGTCCTCCTTGCCGGATGCGTTGACCGCACGCCGTCTCCCGCAGCGTCGAACACTTCCTTCATAACACCAGATCCTCGTGTGGAACGCCTTCACACAGCCACGACGAAGGTCGAGCCATTTTTCCAACCGATGGGGCAACCACAGCCAAGCGACTGGCTGACTGCATTTCATGAGCCTGGTCAAACGTTCGACGAGTACATAGCGAGCGAACCTACTCTTCCAACTGGCGCTCGACAAAAGATCTACGTGCTGCCACTCGGCAAGTTCGGTGCAGAACAGACGAAGGTCATAAACATCGCAGCGGGATATTTGGAAGCGTTCTATGGGCTGCCGATAACGATTATGAATAGGCGCCCTTTGGACGCGGTCTACCCGAACGCCAGGTATAACAACCTCATGCATGTGCGTCAGGTTCAAACCGGATATCTCCTGAACGCGGTTTTGCCGCCCCTTCTGCCACCGGACGGTGCCGTACTGATCGCATTTACCGACCAGGATCTTTATCCCGACGAAACGATGAATTACGTATTCGGGCAGGCGAGTCTTGAGAAGCGTGTCGGCGTGTGGTCACTGTACCGACTTAATGAGAGAGCGGGCTTTGACCAGTTTCTACATCGGACTCTGAAGATCGCGGCTCACGAAACAGGCCATATGTTCTCGATGAAGCACTGCATCGAATATGAATGTGTGATGAGCGGCACGAACCATCTCGGCGAGACCGATCGTCGTCCGATCGACGTATGTCCGGAGTGCATGGGGAAGGTATGCTGGATGTCGAAGGTCGAGCCGGGTGAGCGTTACAAACGCCTCGCCGAATTTTGTCACAAGAATGGGCTGAAGAAGGACGCGGCTGAATTCAAAAAGAAGGCGGCAGCGGTCAGCGAATAGCTAAGCTCCGATGTCCTTGCGATACTGCATCCCCTGCCAAGAGATCTTGGAGAGAGCACCATAGGCGGACTCCAACGCTGAACTAAGATCGTCGCCGATCGCCGTGACGCCCAGCACGCGACCGCCCGCGGTGATCATTTGGCCGCTCAAGTCCCTTGACGTGCCGGCGTGGAATACCCAAACATTTGGCGCAGCCGTTGCCTCTGGGAACCCAATAATGGCATCTCCGATTCGCGGCTTCTGCGGATAGCCCTCCGACGCAACCACGACGCATGCTGAGCTTCCTGCCCGCCACTTGATATCCATTTCCGACAGTCGCGGTCCCTTATCGAGCATCGCCGCGCAGATGTCAACAATGTCTGTGTCTAAACGGACGAGTATTGCCTGAGTTTCCGGATCACCAAACCGGACGTTGTATTCGAGCAGCCTCGGACCAGCGGCGGTCATCATCAACCCGAGAAACAAGATCCCGCGAAATGACATGTCTTCCTTAACGCAGCCATGCAGCGTGGGACGGAGGATCTTCTCCTCGATCTCGGTGATCTGGTCCTTGGTGAGGATCGAATCGTTTGTGATCGTACCCATACCGCCGGTGTTCGGACCGACGTCACCGTCGCCTAGCCGTTTGTGATCGCGCACCGCCGGCATCAGTGCATAATCTTCGCCGTTGACGAAGGCTAGTAACGAGACCTCCTTTCCCGTAAGGCATTCCTCGAGGACGATCTTCTCGGCGGCCGCCGAACCGACGAGGTTTGCCAGCTCGTTGATCGCGATCTCAGCTTCCTTTCGGTCGGCGGCGACCACCACGCCCTTTCCCGAGGCAAGACCATCGGCCTTTACAACGATGGCCCTATCTTCTCCGCCAAAATCCCCGCTCTCGATCTCGAGGAGAGCGAAGCCGGGTGAATGCGCTACAACGTATTTCGCCGTCGGAACAGCATGGCGAGACATGAAGTCCTTCGCGAATGCTTTGCTTGACTCGAGCTGGGCAGCGGTTTGTCTGGGACCAATGATTTTGAGACCACGGCTTTCAAATTCGTCAACGATACCAAGGGCTAGAGAAGTCTCGCCTCCGACAAAGGTAAGATCGATCTTATTTTCAGCCGCGAAATTCGCGAGCGCATGGACGTCATCCGGCTTGATCGGAACGCATTGCGCGATCTCGGCAATGCCTGCGTTGCCATTCGCACAAAAGATATCGGACACCTGCGTCGACCGTCGAAACGACCAACACAATGCGTGTTCGCGACCGCCAGAACCTATCACGAGGACTTTC
This sequence comes from Pyrinomonadaceae bacterium, assembly GCA_035995005.1. Classification (GTDB taxonomy): domain Bacteria; phylum Acidobacteriota; class Blastocatellia; order Pyrinomonadales; family Pyrinomonadaceae; genus OLB17. Next base: position 9,565 of record DASYKW010000077.1, on the reverse strand, counting down.
ATATCTACGTTTAAATTGACGTCAGACCGTCAAAGCTTGACACTAAATCCCTCAAGCTGTAATGTCGGAATCATTCGTTATTTATTGAAAAACAGCGAGATTTTACGACCGGCCTCACTGTAAAATCTACACTACAAGTCGCATTTCGCCGAGTGGCATAGACGAGCGGAATACGAGGTTTATGGCCGATACTGATTTTGAGGAAACCCCCTCTCCCTCCAAAGACGACTCTTTGGAAGACCAGACGATCCATTGCATGGACTGCCGGGAGAGTTTCGTTTGGTCAGCCGGCGAACAGGCCTTTTATCGGACCAAGGGCCTCTCAAACCCGCCGAAACGCTGCAAGTCATGCAAAAAAGAAAAGAATAAGCGTCTCGATGCGATCGAGGAAGCCCGGGCTACCGGCAAACGCTATCGAATGGACATCCTCGCCGAGTGCGCTCGATGTAAAAAGATGACCACGATCCCGTTCTACCCTTCACAAGGTCGACCCGTTTACTGCCGGGCGTGTTACCTGGAGTTGAACGCCCAGGCAACCGCCAACGAGGCTAACGCCTAACCTCCAACGTGTACATTTGGCCGCAGTTCGGGGTCGGGCTCAGCCTGCCTCAGGATCTCGCGCGTCACCGGCGCCGTATCGCCTTCACCAAATAGAATGTATCGGGCAAGATACATGATCGGATTACCCTCGCTCCAGCCAAAGTAAACATGAGGGATCTTTCCAGTCTTATCGCGCAAATAAAGTAGGAAAGCGGCGATAGCGTTAGGTACGGCCGGCGCCTGGGTCCTGAGGACCTTATATCCATCCACATCAATACCGCGAATAAAGAGCTTGCCCCTAAATTCGGAGGCATCTCCGGTCTCGATCTCGTAAAAGAGCACAGGATCGGACGACGGGATATGGTTGTCGACTCGCTTTTCATGCTCCTTGAATCGATATTCGGTCATATCGCCCGTTTCGCGCCGATTGGTAACGATCCGGACCTCCCCTTCCTCGTCAACCTCATTAAGAAAGGCCTTGGCGGCTTCGTCGAGCTCTATTCTGTCTATCCGAATCTCAGTTGACCTCATCGCACGGGAGATAAACGACGCCGCGATGATAACAAAGATAAAAAATGACGCGATCTTGATGCCGTCAGGCCGCTCGATGATGTTAGCGATGGTGGTGTAAACAAAAACGGCGGCGATCGCCCAGAAAGCGATCCACCATCCGCTGCGACGCCTGCGCGCAGAGATAGTGACAGCCACCGCGGCCGACGTCATTAACACCAACACCCCGGTCGCGTATGCCCCGCCCTGTGCGTCTACATCGGCGTCAAAGATCCACGTTACGGCAAAGCAGATCGCGGTAAATACGAGGACCAGCGGCCGTGTAGCACGCGCCCATTCCGGCGCCATTCCGTATCGCGGCAGATATCGCGGGACGATATTCAAAAGCCCCGCCATCGCCGATGCCCCTGCGAACCAAAGGATAAGAATCGTGCTCAGATCATAGATCGTTCCAAAGACCTCACCGAGGTAAGTGTGCGCTATGTAGGCGAGAGCGCGCCCGTTGGCTTCGCCGCCTTCCTTTACTTCATTATTTGTTGTCTGCTCCGGCGAGCAGGCACAGTATTCTGGGCCCTCGTGGCGGGCGGGCGTTCCACAATTCACCGTTGGACAGAATGCCTCACGCGGGATAAGGACACTTGTCGCAAAGCTGCTGCCGATCAGAAGCACGCTCATGATCAGAGCCGCCGTCGTCAGCATCTTTCGCGTGTTGCCGATCCGATTTGGCCGCTTGACGAGTGGCATCACCGCGACACCGGTCTCAAATCCCGAAAGGCCTAGTGCGAGTCGGGGAAAGCTTGCCAGAGACAGAGCGATGATAGCGACCATCCCGCCGATGTGAAAGGTTCCGAACGAGACCTTGGTCGCAAAAAGTGTCTCGCGCCAATTTGCCAGCAAGTCAGGATGACCGACGACCTCGAACAATGCTCGGCCGATCACGACGGCATTTAGAACGAGGTAGATCCCGACCAGAACGACCGCGATACCAATAGCTTCCTTGAAACCCTTTAGGAAGATCACCGCTAGAATTGAGATTAACGCGAAGGTAACGATGATCGGATGTTCGAGCGCCGGTATCTTGCCGTGAACGAACGGATTGTTAACGACGTGTGCCGTCGCGTCGGCTGCGGAAAGCGTTATCGTAATAACGAAATCCGTTGCGACGAAGCCCAGCAGAACCAAAACGAAGAGTTTCCCTTTCCACCGCGAAAGGAGGGCCTCGAGCATCGCGATCGAGCCTTCCCCGTGAGGACTCTCCTTTGCGACGCGGCTGTAGATAGGCAGTGCTCCAAAGAGAGTGAGCAGAACGAGGATCAGGGTTGCGACCGGTGAAAGGACTCCCGCAGCGAGGAAAGCGATGCCGGGTTGGTAACCTAGTGTCGAGAAATAATCGACGCCCGTCAGGCACATCACCTTCCACCAAGGATGGCTCGCGTGGCGGCCTTCGGGCTCGGCCGGCCCCTCCGGAGAGGAGATCCCGTCATACAGCCACTTCTTGAACCAGCTTTGCTCGCCAGTCTTCATATGTGTAGAAACAAAAAGACCGCCAGACGGCTTAACCATCCGCGGCGTTTCACGATCGGATCACTCGAAACGTATAGTCACAATTCGGGGCAAATAGACCTCCGGATCCGGTCGAACAAGTTTAGATTCTACGCCGATGGTAGATCACGTCAAGCGGCTTTCCAAGGCAAAAAACAAGGGCGACGTCTCCCACACCGCCGCCCTTGGGCTGCTTTCCGAAGAAAACTGCCGATGTTCACCGGGAGGTGAACCTCACAATTATCCACTATGCCCGGGAAAAGGCAAAGATGTTCGACTGAAATTACGAGGAGTTAAACCGGCGTTTATCTCGATACGACAATGGCGCCGATAATAGCCGTGCGGATCCCGTCTCCGCGTTGGCAAAATAGCGTGTATGCCCCCTCGGGGATGTCCACATCGATGGAGACAGTAATGTTAAATACGTCTATTTTGTTGCCAAAATCCTGCTTCTTCGCTAGGGACGAGAGATCGACATGCAAACCCTGAGAGCTAAAGCTTACATCGGTCAAATCCACAAGATTACGCCCCGCGATAGATATCACGTATTGGCGTCCCGGTCGCACACGAAGAGCACTATCTGCAGGTTGGAAGTTGGACCCTATGCGTTCCAATGTGAAGCCACTATTTTCCAACTGGAGACGCTGAGAAACATTCACTACTTCCGATTTCTCGACATCCGCCTGCCCCATCGATCCCGTACCTGTAACGCTTCCGTCGGCTTTGAGCCAGAAAATCCGATACTTGCCTTTGTCGAGTCCGCCGATCCAGTACGACCCGTCGGAGGCTACACTTACCTGTCCTGCTACGATTCCGTCGACATCTTCTGCCCAAACGGTTGTTCCCTTGAACGACTTGCCGGACTTCAGGGTCAAGTGGCCGGCAACTGCGCCGCAGCAGGTGTCCGATTCCATTTCATAGAGCTGCCGGGCCTCGGCGACGTCGCTAGCGGACAGGCCACGCGGACCAAACTTCTCCGTTCCGTTCCTCGGAATGCGATCAGCCATCACCGACCCGAGAACCTCGGAGTGTCGCAGGCCAATGAGATGACCGATCTCGTGGGTTAGCGTGGTCTCAAGGTCAAAGGTTCCGTACGTGCCATCAGTCGAGAACTGCTGCAGCGGATTGAGGACAATGTCGGCCTCGGTGATCGCAGCCTTGCGGTTATAAAAGACCCGCGTCCGCGCCGATTCTGCAAAAGGATCTTTTGCAAACAGTTGTAGGTTTTCAGGAGTTTGCCCGATGGTGATCAGGCTGACTCCGTCACCAGAAACACCCGACGGACTGATACTTTGCCGATCGCTGGGTTGAACGAGAAACTCGAGTCCCGTAACGCCATGCCACGTTGCGAGGGCGCGATCCACCGCTCCCAAAACGTCCGAATCTGCCTTGATGCCAGAATTCTGAGCATTGAGAGAACTCGACATGGCCAGACGAATGGTCTGACCGCGCCACCGAATCGTTTGCGGTTCTAAGCGTCTATCGGCGGCGATCGGCTGAAGGGCAGACGACGCCGTTGGCATCAGCACCCCCAGCATCGCCCACGCCACGATCATGCGCCCCGGCATTCTCATATCATTAGGCTTAGGGGCTTTCAGTGTCGGTTCGGCTGACTCCTTCAAGGTCGGAAAATCCGACGATCAAGAGCAGAGCGACCAGGGAGAGCGTGCAAAGCACATAAAGTATGGAGATCTGTTCGTATGCGATGAGCACGCCGATCACGACTGCAATGCCCAGCATCGCCAGAAGCGTTATCATCCGACGGCTCATTTTCTTACTAGTTGCCATTATTCGGTCTTATCCTATCCTGTTATTACCTCTTAATCGACGATGCGAAGCGGAGGCTCCGCTGCCGTTGAGCCGCGGCCATGCGTCTCAACAATGGGCGGCAGTTTTCGTTTCCCACCGCCTCGCGAAGCGACATCTATTATATCAAATGGCTTTAATACCATGTCTTCGGAAACTCCGGCCTTGATCTTTGCTAGATCGACATTGATCGGCTTTGTATCCGTTCCATCCCGCCGCAGGATCACAGCCTTAGTGCCATCTGCGTCCTTCGAGAGTCCGCCCGCCGTAGCGACTGCGCGGCTTATCGTCATTTCAGTCCGAGAATAGATCGGCCGCGGATTATCGACCGCTCCAATGACGTATACGACCGGTGCACGCTCAACCGTGATGAGATCGCCGGCGACGACCGCCGGATCGGAATCCGGTTTACCGCTGACGAGATCGCGGATGTGGATAGAAAGCGTGCTCGACTTGTTCTCCGTTGGACTCGCTGACCTTTCAGTGCAGCCGAGACTCGCGGGTCGAAATATCGACACCTCGCCGCTCGAATCGTCCGTAAGGCCTCCTGCAAGTACCAGTAATTCCCTAAGATGCACCGGCCGCATCAACTGAAATCGAGCTTGGCTGCGTACGGCTCCGAATAGCCTGACAACGGCTCTATTTGACCGGTCCACGATCCGCACCTCGACCTGCGGATCGCGCAGGATCTTGCCATATGCCTTTTTAACATCCGCGGCGATCTCCGCGCCGCTCCGACAGAGTGCGGGTATCGGCCCGTCCGCAGCGTCGAGTCCGTCAAGATTTCCGTCCGGTGTCAGTCCACCCCGCCAATCAAACTCAAACCCGCCAACAAAATCCACATCGACAATGTCACCGAAATGGACACGCTCGTCGTCAGCAGAAACTTGAGCGTAGATGTTACCTGCGCCCAGTAGGGCGACGAGTATTGCGAATACTGCAGGAATAGGTGACCTTGCGGAGTGACTACTGCACACAATTAGGGCTCGACCGACGCAGGTTTTTTTTTCTTATGGCTTCTTGGCGAATACTCTACTGTTCCAGGGACCGCAAAGCCTTTGAATTCCCAATTGCAAGCGTCGCAAAGAAGATAATAGCGGAAAAAGAACTTCGAAAAGATCGATGTCTGGCGATATCCGCGGCGGACACGGGAGCTGCGGCATTTGGGGCAACGTTGAGAGATCATGTCGTCGGTTAAAGCATATAATTCTATTCATTCTCCCTTGAAATTGGAAGCCGCTGCATCGCCTCTTGGATCCGAAGGGCCGCGTGATCACGCGCTGGAGTCTGAATGCTGTCGCGGCCTAAGTAGAACATCGCATCGCGATAGGATGCTCGGGCCGCGTCCGAATCGCCACGAAACGACTCTTTCTCGGCCTGCTCGACCAGGTTGGTGACCTTGATCGAGATCGCGAGTTCCCAGAGCAGCGCCCTTGACTGAACAAGACTGCTCTCTCCCGGATACGAGAGCAGTGCATGGTCGACCACTGTCACCGCGTCGTGCACGGACCGCTCGCGATCGGAGGGTTCTGACAGGGATCGGGCGTCCTTGGAAAGCGAAAGCGCTTCCGTCTCAGCCCATCTCAACATATGATGACGATGAAGTCTGGTAGCGTTGGTCCGCCCCTTGAGAAGAGCAGCTAGCCGTGGCGAGCCGGGCTGTACGCTGGGAAGCTCGGCCTCGATCCTGCGTACGAAGGCATCGCAAAGTTCAAAGACCTCTCGGTGTCCCAATGCTATGGTGTCGAGAACGTTCGCGGCGTCCGATTTTCGTCGGATCTCTTTCAGCACCGCGCTGGCGCGCTCGATCGTCAGCTTCTGCGTTTCCGCGGATGACTTACGTGCGGTGGGTTGTTTCAAATACGACTGCCGGAGCCGTCTGAGTATCAACTCGCGAAAGGCAACTGCTCCGATCAGCAGAATGCCCGCACCAACGCCGGCTGTCTGCCACGGTACGCGAACAGCTTCTTCATCAAGCAACCCCCAGACCACAAAAAAAAAGGCCATGGCTAGACCGGCCGACAGCAGGTAATAATTTGATGCCGGCAGCCAAAATGGTCGCCGAGGTGTATTCATGTCTATCCCGAATGGCTAAACAGATCCAAAGTCCTTGCGCGATTTATCTTGAGAGAGAGCGCATATGGTTGTCAATGCCTTGCTATAATGCGCCCATGGGCAAGCGGAAGAAGCGTCCTGCCGAAAAGCGACCGGTCTTCGACTCGATCAGAAAGCCGACCGCTCCGCCCTCGCGCAAATTCGACGATGACGCTCGCGAGGAAAAGCTCCACCCATCGATGCGCAAGGCGAAACACACGCGATCGCCCGCTGCTGACGAAGCTGTATGAATACTAGATCAAAGCACGACGACCGTCCCGCGGTCAATATTTGGGCGAGGCCCGAAATGCTGGTTACCTTTCGTGCCGAGATCATGCCGGACCGAACGCGAGAGGAGCGTACTTACCGCATCGAAACCGTCCTGCCTAACGCACGGGTGACGCTTTACGACTTTCCCGGCGAGTTCCGGGAGACGGCGTTTGAGGGTCTCAATTTTCTTCGGAATAAGATCGCTCGGGGCTAGAGATCATAGACCCTTCCGATCTCGAGGATTTCAACTCCCACGAGGCCGGTGGACGCTATCTGGGCTATTACTTTTTCACGGTACATCGGCTTCAAATTGATCACGTACACGGGAAACGCCCGCTCACTGAGCTTTGACATCTCGGCGGCAAGTTTGGACGGTGTCAGATGAAAGGAGGCCGCCGCAAGCTCTCCAAATTCGTCCGGAAAGGCACATTCAACGAAGATGGCCCTGAGATTGGGTGCCGCGTTACAGGCCCGCCAAATATCGTCCGTCTCGGCCGTATCTCCCGTAACACCAAAGGACACATTTCCGTCGGATACAACATAACCAGTGGCCGAAACCTTGTGATTTACGGCAATGCTTTGAAAGGATAAGTGCCTTACGTCGAAGCGACTGCCACGCGCGAAGTCACGGTATTCAAGGACGCTGCCATGCTCGTTTTTCAGCTCCGAGAAACGCGGGTAGATCGACCAGTTAAAAATATCGCGCTCAAGTGTGTCGATCATGTCGCGAGTTCCGTGCACGATCACCGGGTCGGTCAAAGTGGCGAATAGATCGTCAATGAACATCGGCAGTCCGGCGATATGGTCGAGGTGCGTGTGCGTCAGTACAACGTCGCGTATCTGTCGGCGCTGTCGGTCACTGCAGGAAAAGGCCAGGCATCCCGCATCGATAGCCACAAGATCATCGACGACCATCGTAAGCAAGTGCTGCCGTACAGACGCATGGCCGTTCTCGTCGATGGTGCTTGGCAGCAATTGGACCTTCATCGTAGATTCAGCTATCGCGCACAGGTCTGCGCTCGGCCCCCGTCAATCGCATACGTTGCACCTGTAATCCAACCCGCCTTGTCGGATGCAAGATAAAAGATCAGCTCGGCGACCTCGTCGGGCGTACCGACACGGCCAATGGGGTGCGTGTTCTTTGAATTCTCGAGGAACGCTTCATACGCATCTTCCTCCATTCCTCCCCGACGGTGCAGGTTCGTAACGACAACACCGGGATTTACAGCGTTAACACGGATGCGTTTCGGGGCCAACTCGAGAGCTGTGCATCTCGTAAATTGGTCTAAAGCAGCCTTTGAAACGCAATAGGCGAGAAGATTGGGAAAGACGCGGGTCCCTGCGACGCTTGAGACATTCACGATGTTGCCGCGAGTCTCCGCAAGATGAGGAGCAAACTTTTGGGTCAAAAGGAAAACGGCCCGGAGATTCAGGTGCATCATTCGGTCCCAATCGTCGAGCGTCGTGGTTTCGACTGAACCATTCTTAATGACTCCCGCCGAATTGATCAAGACGTCGATACGTCCGTGATTGTGAATGGTCTCTGTAACGATCCGTTCGAGCTGAGACATCTCAGCCATGTCAGCAAGGTGCGGTTTGATCGTCCCCGCCGACTTGCCGAGTTCTTTCTTGAGAGCTTTGAGTTCTTTCTCGTTACGTCCTACTGCGACGACCGTTGCCCCGTGACCAGCAAATAGCCGCGCAGATGAACGGCCGATTCCGCTGCTCGCACCTGTGATGACAACAACCTTGCCTTCCATATCGCCTGAAACTTGTTCTGAAAGAAGTGCAGTAAAGAATAGCAACGAGCGGCAAGGATGCCAACTCTGCTCCAAAAAAAGAGGGCGGCTCGATGGCCACCCTTCATGCGTCCAATTTTGTACGAATTATGACTCATTAGGTACGGCAGCGGGGCCAAAGAGCGAGTTCACCGCGGCGTGGACATCTTTACTCTTCCGGCCATTGAGATCGGCCACCCATCCAGCGACCGTCGTGAGCATTTCGTTTCCAGCCCTTACTTTTTTCCTGGGCCGGCGCCGAACTTTTCTAAGCTCGGCAGCGTCCGCCTTTTTTATTACCTTGATCTTTGAATTGCTTTTCATTTTTGCAATATGCGAAATATATCTTGAATTTTGTTCGTTTAGCTCCGTTCCAACATACGACGGCAACGAGAGACGCGTTCCGGAAACTTATGATTGCGGGTCTTAACGATATCTATCTTATATCATCGAAGAGGCACGCGACTTGCACGTATGGCAAAGATGCTCCTCGTCGAACTTCTGGTGATATATCTTGCCTGTGGCGCTCCGGTCGCAGTATTTCGCCTGACAGAGCAGGGATCTCGTTCGTCCCATACGATGCCACGCGTCGCCTACGCGTTGTTTCTTTGGCCTCTAGCACTAGTGGCTATGCGGCGCGCGGCTACCGCTCAAAGTCGACGGATAGACCGCGTCGAGGATCTTCGAGCGAGCCTCGAGCAGTCACTCTTCTCGTCGCGTGGATCGTCAAAGCTTTTCGAATTTCGCGAAGTCTATGCCCGTTATGTCGGGCTTGTTCGCCTCTCAAATGACGACACTTCACTTTCGACCGGCTTCCTGGATCTAGCGGATCATCCAAGCCGCTCGCTGGCGTCCGCGTGCCTTAGGCGACGGCAACACCGTACGTTGGTACGTCATCGAGATGCCGCTCGAACTGAGTTTGCTTTCCTGCTAGCCCATCACCCGTCCCGGGATGCCGAGGATATTGTTCTCCAACTCGCTTTTGAGATCGACGATCCAGTGCTCACACTCGAGATCGCTCGCCA
>DASYKW010000076.1:0-22156 GCA_035995005.1 Pyrinomonadaceae bacterium | reverse complement strand
CCGCCGGGCGTGTAGATCTCGATCTCCGAATGATGTGCGAGGCCCCAATCTTTGCCGGTCAGCGGATCGCAACGCCAATAATTCTCACGGTCGAATTTGATCGCACCAAAGCCGCCAACTTCCCACGTGTTGTCATTTGCGATAGTGTCCGCAGCCTGGATGAGCCTTGCCGTTTCCTCGGGGAAAAGCCGCGGCTGCAAGTCCGCGGCCTTGGCTGCGTTCAATGCCCAGAGCTTAGGTGTGTCTCGGTTTCGAAAGTGCTCAAGTAATGTGTCTGGCGAGAGATGTGAAAATTCGGGCGACAGCCTCGCGGGCGATGCCTCGATCGAATGCATGTCACGGCGTTCGCCGCTGCGTCGGGCGTTCTCGGCGACACGGCGAACGAGCTCGAACGGCAAACGCGAGATGGAGATGTTCCCGCGAAGGGCCTTTTTTATGCGTGCGACAGCTTTCATCGGCGGCTGGAACAGTATAAGACAAATGCGGGATTTGGCATCCGAGACGGCGATCTCCCGCATCTCGGTTCCTGCTTGATTGCGGATGCGAAACACCTATAATTCAGACAAGCTTCAGCCATCGAGGGCGACTCACAAACTATTGGGCTCACACTTTCGGCATACGGTCCGGGCGGCGACATTTTGCGGGATGCTGCTGGCGAGCGGGTTTTTTCTGCTATTTCACACGTCGGCTGCCAAGTCGGACCCGATCGCTGACCTTTTGAAGCTGCCGGCACCACCGCCGCCAAATCCCTTTATAAAGCTGCCGCCCTCGAACCGCGGCGATAAATTCTTTGATCGAAATAGTCCGCCGGACGACAACGCTCCGATCGACGAGCTGATCGATTACTGGACACAGCAGAGCACGCTTTATCAAAAGCTAAGGTTCAACCCGCAGCCGTCCGATCGTTCTCGTGATCGCCTGATCAAGGAGGTTGAGGCCGAGCCAAAGCTGCTCCCTACGCTGCTTAACAATTTTGTCGGCGATGCAAAGGCGATCGACACCGTAAAGGAGATCTACGACCGTGAAGGATCGGCCGGTGTCTTTGACAAGGACACGCGGAAGACGATTCGAAATTGGCTGACGTACAACAGCCCGTATTTCAGCCAAGACCTCGAGCGTCTCGCATCGCAGGCCGGCGACACCGGCGAGTACGTTTCAAATCAGGACGAGCTTCTCGCCCTAACGCGGGTCGATTTTGATCGTGCACGGCCGATGATCGATCGCCTTTATGGTGACAGCGGAATGAAAAGCGGCCGCGTCCTCGCACAGTGGGCTCTTTACCGGCACGCGTTGGAGACGGGCTCAACCAGCGACGCCGATCGCTATCGTGACGAGTTAAAGGCCGTCGTCGAGGACAAGTCCGCTCTCCCTGGAATGCGTGATCTCGCGATGGACGCCCTCATCAGCGAAAAGGAATTCCCCGGCCGCGATGATTGGTACTTCTCGTTGCTCAGCGATCCGACACTGTCAGACCTTAAGGTCAACGGACAGACCTACACGGGTCTCACGACGATGCTTCTGTATGCACCCCCGGAGAAGTACGTCCCGAGAATGATCGAACTTTTAAAGAGCAGCGATCCGGTCGTTCGCGGCAACGCGGTACGTAATTTGATCTCACGGGTCGAGGACGGCGGGCCCGAGGTTATCAAGGCACTCCTGCCGTGGCTCGATGACCCAAAATGGGCCGCCGACGTAAACGATACGCGTGCCATCCTCGTGCGAAAGCTCGCCGAGATCGATATGCCGGAGGCCGTACCGGGAATCGTCAAGCTGCTTGAGGAGCACCATACGGTGATGGTGCCAAAAGGCCAGGATCCAAATTTATACGCATCTGCGAACGCCGCGAACGCAATGGCCAATGCTGCCTATGCCGCGGCGAACGCGATCGCGATGGTGTCGAACGCGAACGTTGTCGTCAACGTGCCGATGGTCCCCGTCGAGCAATATCCTTACCGCTCTGCCGCCATCTATGCCCTGACAAAACAGAAGGACATTCGTGCGGTGCCGGCGTTGCGACGGACGTTGAATGCGATCGAGGGATACGAGCGAGCGTCGGTCGTCAAGGCGTTGTTTGTAAGCGGCGGCTTTACGATCGCGGAGCAGCTCGACGCCCTGGAGGCTACGGCCAAGAACTATGGTGCCGAGCCGGAACCCGGAAGCCCGGACAGCAACGTCAATGCGATCTCTTATGCCGAGACCTACGCCAATGAGGGCGTCCCGCAGCACGCAGGTCCGCTCTCGCCCGTCGAATTAAAGCTAATGCTCGGACAGCAGATCGTCGAGACCAAGGATGTCTCAGACGGGCTCGCTCGTGCCGTGGTAGACCGCATCGAGAGCATCGACAAACACGATCCGATCCTCGCAGCAGGGTATCGTCGCATCGTTCTTGACTGGCCAAATGCGGCGGTAAATCTTCTTTTCCTGCGTGACGTAAAACGCGGCATCGCCGACGTGGATACGTTGATACGTCTACTCGGCCAGCGAAAGGCCCTTCGCGAAAAGCAGCCGACCGATGTTTTTGATCTCCGCACGGGCACGCCGCGCACCATCGGCATCGCCGCATGTTTGCTCGAGGACAAGAATGACTACGACACCATCCTCGATACCGCGGGCGCCGACGCAAAGACCGCGCTTCTAGCCTGCGGACGGCTCATCCGTGCCCCGCTCAACGTCCAAAAGGTCGTACCTAATCTCGCGGCAAAGGAGCCGCTTCTCGCGCTCGCGGCCGAGCGATATCTCGAATCCGAGGACTCGCCCGCGGCGCGCGCGGCCGTGCTCTCGCGGCATCCCGGCGAAGCCGTGATCATGGGTGCGATGACCGCCTTCCAGGGCGACGCTGAGGGGATCAAAGGTTATGAGGCTCTCGCCGCGCTATTCCAAAGCATCGGCGACCAATCGCTCTACAACGGATGGTACGGCACAAGCAGTGATCTTGATCTTGAGACTGTCGAGAAGCGGCTCCGCGACGAGGTAAAAAACGATACGACTCTCATCGGCATCTACTCCTTCGACAAGAATTACATTCGCATCTATCAGGACAAGGTCATATATAGCTGGGACGAGGACGACTCGCGCTATCACGAGCGTCCGCTGACGCGTGAGGAATTTGATTACATCAAGGGCTATCTCGCGAGCAAACGCGCCGACGAGATGCCGCCGTATCTGTACTGCGGCGGCGACTATTGCAGCGCAAAGGAATTGATAATGCTCGGGCGTAACGGCGGGCGACGCGTGTATATCGCGGGCGATGCCGAGGGTTATGGGACGCGAAGCGCGACTCCCGACTTTTTTGTCGGGCTTGAGAAATATTTCGCCGAGCTAAAGAAGGAGCCTGCGACGCTGAAATATGCGATGAGTCGCGAGATGCCGGATCTCGCGATCGTCTATGCAGGCGACCAATACAAGGTCGCGACCGTCTGGTCGAACGGCAGCGAGATACGAGTGGCCGCCAGCGAGACGGCTACACGCGATAAGCTAATGCACGACCTCGAAGCCCTCACCGAGGCGGACGAGACAGGCGGTGATTACGAGGAAACAGGAGGCAGGCCGCCAGCCGCGGAGGCGGAATTTGAGAAGCGCCGCTACGAGGGCTATGACTGGTTCAAGGTAGGCGCGAACGGCGCGATCGAGGGGCAGTCGGTCCAGCCGTCGGATGTCGAATATCTCCCGATCCGCGACGGACTTCCGGTACCTTCAGACAATGAGCAATGGAAAGCCCGAGCAGGGACCGTAGAGGTCCGCGCTTCTGCCGACGGACTTTACAAGGTCAGTCGCGGTCAGCTCGCGAGAGTCCAGAACGGTAAATACGAGCGCCCGGTGATCACGCCCGACGGCCGCTGGGTCGTGGCCGCAAAAACGAGCGAGGAGTCTGGCCAGCAAATGGTGCGAGTAGATCTCATAACTAAGCGTGAATATCCGATCACCTTTGAGGAGTCGTACGGCGACTGGTATGCCGCCGCGTATATTCCGGGACTTAACTCCATACTTATTCAGCGAAAGGACTATCGCGATTACGGCGGACAGGACGAGGATGCCCCGCCCGAGGATATAGATGTCGAAAGCATGCGGCTCGTAAACGCCGCGACCGGTGCCGTGACGCCCTTTACAGGCGAGCTGCGCCCCTTCAGCCAGCAGACCTTCAGGCCGCTCCAAAAAGCCTCTAAACCTGGCGAATACTGGGCGGCAATGCCCGACAGCGAAAAGAACGAAACGCAGGTCGGCACGATCGACACCCGCACGTTTATCTTTAAACCTTTGCTGCGCGTGCCAAAGATCAAATTCGACAGCATGCGGATGTGGGTCGATGAGGCACGGCAAACCGTTTACTTCGTCTATCGCGGGCATCTGCTCTCGCTGCCCGTCAAGATCGAAACGCGGCCTAGAGTATCCGCGCCAAGGCCGGCTTCTGCTCCAATACCTCGGCGGTCGCGAACCCGACCGCATTAGCAAATGTCTTGACCTTTGGCTGAGACAGGTATCTACTGTTGGCACGAAATAAAAGCCAAGGTAATGAAGTATAAAATGGCGAGACGGCTCACTTCATTTGTTTCGGGCTTGGTCCTGGCATTCTCTCTGGCCGGAGCCTCGATCGCGGACGGCGCTCGCCACAAACCTCACTCGGTCCACACTCAGGCGAGCACGCCCGGCGCGGTTATCAAGAATTTCTATTTTTGGTACATCAACGCCGTCGAGGCAGGGACAGATCCCTTCAAAAAGGGCCGAACAACCTTAGAGAAATACGTCACCCTGCGGCTTATCAAGGAGATCGAACGGTCCGAACGAGACGCCGACCCCTTTGTCCAGACACAAGAATGGGACAAGGCCTGGGCGGACACCGCAGATTTCTCCGGTCTGCGGATCAAGGGAAAAACGGCGACCGCCATCGTGACTTTTGACGCCGCGACGCACTATCCGCGCGTTCTAATGACGCTGATCAAGGAAGGCACTACCTGGAAGATCGATCGGGTAAGGAACTCGCCGAAATAAACCGGGCAAAACGGAGATCCTGGCCGATGAAAATGGGGTACATATTATCGCCACTTCGGCTCACGGGGCTCCAGGAGTGACGCTGCGCATACAGTGATGCGAACGGGAGTTTTTATGAAACATTTCAAGATCATCCTCGGATCGATTCTCCTTATCGTTGCAGGTGCATCGGCTGCATTCGCGCAGCAGCAGATCACTCAGACCGTCACGGCCCAGAATAAGAACTGCAACGCGGTTTGTTCCGTGATCGATGTTCCCGAGCTGAATAACAATCCTGCTGCGGTCGTTTTCATCACGCCGGTCATGGTAAACGGCGCCAATCTAAACCCGCATCCGGTCGGCGCATACTACATGTATTTGAATAAATGGAGCGTCTTCAATCTCGACGGAGTCGCTCTCAACGTCGGCGCGAAATTTACCGTCGACTATTATCCTAACCCCGACGTCGATCGATTCGTTTTTGTCATACCTTCAAGGCCGCAAGCCAGTACGCGAGCGTACATCGACCATGCCGGTCTCAATAATAATGCGAACCTCGACGTGCGGATCTCGGCGCACGTTTCGTCCACTGTGGGCAATATATGGAACCACAATGCGATGAAAGTTGAATACGACTCAGCCGCGCAGAAATGGTTTATCGCTGATCAGAATAACGTCCCGCCGCAGGAGAATGCTGCATACAACATTTCGTTCTCTAACAAACCGGTTAACGCCGTCACCGATATCGCCCCGACGCCGGGCGTAAGTGCAGCGCCACCTATCGCGAGTGCCGGCGGTGACCTTAGCGGGTACTATCCAAATCCCATGGTAGTCGGGCTCCGCGGCCGCCCGCTGTCGAACGCAGCACCGACCGCCGGACAGATCCTTAAATGGAACGGCACGGCTTGGGAGCCGGCCGACGTTGGTCCTTCAACGGCTCAAACGGCGACCGATGGACCGCGATCTTACATTGGGTCGATGCCGACCAGCTTTACGTGGGCTCCGAATACTCCCCAATCAGAAGTCTCGATACCGGGCCTTTCTATACAGATTACGCTGACGAAACCGTCGGTTGTAAACGTCTCCGCGTTCGTACCTACGAAAACGATCTTCAACTGCGGAGCCCTCGGCTGCAGCAGTAATGCCCGGAGTATTTCCTTATACCGTAACAACGGCCAGGTATTGGAAGCGGAAACTCTAGAAGGGACCGGTTACTACAACTTTGTGATACCAAATTATCCCGAGTCACTCCCAGCGGGAACCTATACCTACCAGATCCATGCCGGCAGAGTTTTCAACACGCTAGCGATCACGTTCAATGGAAACGACATGCAAAGATTCAAGAGTTATATTTCTGTCCAAGTGTTTCCGCAGTAGCGTCCGGAAGCTTGAAGGAGAAGTCAAGAATGAAGGCGTCGAGAAGAATTAATTACAAACTCGTAGTAGGGATGCTCGTTGTACAAGCCGCGTGTTTTTTCGTCCCGCAGCCGGTTTTTTGCCAACGCGAGTCGCTCGACATCATCGAGTACACGCCGCCGAGGGGCTGGACCAAAACGCCGAAGGACGGCTTGATCGTCTACAGCACCATTGACAAGGTCACCGGCGGATATTGTCTCTTGACCGTTTATCCAAGCTCCTCGAGCGCGGGCAGTCCGCAAAAAGATTTTGCGGCTTCCTGGAGCGAACGGGTCGCCGCGCCCTTTAAAGCGGATTCGGATCCTAAGCCGCAATCGCATACGGAGCACGGCTGGACATCGCTGTCTGCCGCGACGCAGATAATCTCCGACGGTACGCCGTCGGCGGTAATGATGACCGTCGTGAGCGGTTACGGACGGTCGGCGAGCATTCTTGTCATTCTGAGCAATCAGGAGTTTATGCCGCAGATCGAGGCTTTTATGGGCGGGATCAAGATGAACGAGGCGACCGCCATGGCATATGCAAAGCCGCCGCCGACAGCTCCGGCTTCAAACGCCGCTCCTATTCCCAATTCATACGATCCGGCGGCGCTTGTCGGGCGATGGGGCAACGGCATCGCGGGCGACACGATCTCGGGAAGTTACATAACCTACGGGAGTAATGCCTCACAACAGTTCTATATCTTTAATGCCGATGGAACCTTCCGTTTTGTCTATAGCGGATATTCAGGCCTGGCGGGTCAGATGGGTTCTTTTCACATTACGACCGAGGAAAGCGGCGTTTATTCGATCAAAGGCGATTCGATAACGATCACACCGAAGAAAAGCCAATCGAATTCAAACAGCGGTGGTGTCACAAGTAACGCGCTTGAAACGGTAACGTACCGCTGGACCATTCATTATTTTGAGGGAAGTAAGGAATACGAGTTGATCTTACATCCCGATCATCAAACACAGCGCGACGGCGGGTTTAGTTATGGCTGTCTCGCCTTCCCAAATTCATACTGTTATCCGCAGATAAAGAAATAAGGTGCAAAGATCATGAAGCCATTAAGGATCGTTCTCAGTTTACTCATCGCGCAGGGCTTCTGCTCGTTGGGCGTCCTCTCGATCTGCGGCCAGCGTGAGACGGTCGACATCATGGAGTACACGCCGCCGTCGGGCTGGACCAAAACGCTCAAACAGGGGACGACGATCTATGCGGGCAGTGATCAGGCGACGGGTGGATTTTGCATTCTCACCGTCTACCCGAGCGCCATCAGCGGCGGCAACGCTCAGAAAGATTTCTCGAACGAATGGAACGATCTGATCGTCAAGCCGTTCAAGGCGACGTCAAATCCAAAGTCCCAAACGCAGACTGTTGACGGTTGGACCTCGGTCTCCGGGGCGACCCAGATCGAGTCGGACGGAGTAAAGTCGGCGGTCCTCGTAACCGTCATCAGCGGCTACGGACGCAAGGCGACGGTCTTCGCTATCTTGAATAATCAGGAGTTTTATCCACAGGTCGATGCTTTTATGACGAGCATCAAGATGGACAAGGCGAAGGCGCAGACCACCGGCAAATCGCCGTCATCGCCGCCATCAGCAGACAAGTCCACGGGTCAGATCGCGTCCGACCCATTTCCCGACAAACCGGGTTTCCAGCCGCAGCAGCCGCTGGCCGGACGTCTGAAAGGATCGGTCACTCTGGCGGACCTCGCGGGCACGTGGGACCTCGGCGGCGCAAGCGTGGTCTCCTACGTAAACTCGTCAAATGGGACCTACGCTGGCACGGACACGACGTTTACGATCGAAGCTTACACGATCAATCCCGATGGGACCTTCGAACAAAGGTTCGCCGGACGCTCCGGCAATCACACGACCCGCGAGGTGAGCACAGGCAAAATCACGCTTTCCGGCGGCAACATCGTGGTGCAATTTACGGGCGGCGAGCGGAGAGCACCGTACAAGTACCAATTCATTTCCTATATGGTGCTGCCAAATGGTGGGGCCGTGCTATCGCTGATCCATATCGCGGACAACGATCCAGGATACACACCGTCGGCTCTCGTCCAGATCTGCGGCCACGCTCACGGTTATATCACGTGCAGCGGCGGCGATGAATGGACACTGCGCCCGCACAGCAAGTAGATCAAGGGAGCAAAAATATACGCCTCCTCGTCTGGAGGGAGGGTACTTCATCAAGATTCACTTCCTCGAGACAGTTCTCGATACATCGGTTCAAGTCGCGAGGGGGTGAGGCCGGCGATCATGTTGCAGGTTCTATTTCGCGCCTCGGCGGGACCGGATGGGTGTGAATACCCCCAGGAGGTGGCCCCTTGCGAAAACGAGAAGAAAACTGTCTAATAGTTGTTTGCCCTTTGGGCGTATTCTTAGCCGAAAGGAGGTGAGAAAAAGAAATGGCATCTATTTATGTTAATGCGAATGAGTCGATCGAGTCCGCACTGCGTCGATTCAAGCGCAAAGTGATCAGCGAAGAGATCATCAAGGATCTCAAGAAGCACGCTCATTTCATCCCTCCCGGCCAAAAGGCAAAGCTGAAGTCAGCGAACGCCCGCAAGCGCAACCGCCGACGGTTTCGTCAGCAGCGTCCGATGGGCGGCGGCACCGGCGGTCCAGGCGGTGGGTCAAGGCCTCCGATGGGTGGCGGCGGACAGAACCGCTAATCTACATTACCGAGGTTAAAGGTGAAAGGGTGAAAAAGCTGCGGCCTTCACTCTTTCACTTTTTTAGGTTTTGAACTTAAATGACCGAGCGAACAAGGATCCTTTTAACAAACGACGACGGATACCACGCCGAGGGCATCCTCGCGCTCGAGAATGCCCTGTCTGAGATCGGCGATGTTTATGTCGTCGCTCCCGAGACCGAGATGAGCGGAGCTTCGCATAGCCTAACGCTCTCGAGGCCGCTGAGGATCAGGCAACGCAGCGACAGGCAATGGACCGTAGACGGCACGCCGACCGACTGTGTCACGCTCGCACTCAACAAGATCATTCCGGAGGACGAACGCCCGCATATATGTTGCTCCGGCATAAATCACGGGGCCAATCTCGGCGACGATGCGACATATTCCGGAACGGTCGCCGGTGCACTTGAGTCGACCATACTCGGCGTTCCGGGCCTGGCGTTTAGCCTTGCCGCCTATCGCGACCATGATTTTACGGAAGCGGCGCGCGTCGCACGTGACATCACTGCGAAAGCCTTACAGGAAGGGCTGCCTAAATTCACACTGCTTAATGTCAATGTGCCTAAAGGCACACCCGCCGGAATTCGCATCACTCGCCAGGGCTTTAAGGCTGCGCGGCCGGTGATCAGCGAGCACATCGATCCCCGCGGGAAAACTTACTATTGGATCGGCGAGGTGCGGGAGGGCTTTACGGCGAAGGGTGGAACCACCGATTTTGAAGCAATAGAAGAGGGTTACGTCTCCGTCACGCCGATGCGAAGCGACCTGACCTCGCACAGCGGGGTCGAGCGGCTCAAGAGCTGGAACACGGAATGAGCGGTCAGGCCATCACCGACGAAATGTCGATACAGCGGCTGCGAATGGTCCAGCGGCTGCGGGATCACTACCGTATCGCCGACCAGAAAGTGCTCGCCGCTATGGGACGCCTGCCGCGGCATTTTTTTGTTCCGGAGGCGATCAAGTCCCAGGCTTACAACGACAACGCCCTGCCGATATCGCGCGGCCAAACGATCTCGCAGCCCTTCATAGTCGCGCGAATGACCGAGCTTCTTGAATTGACGGGCAAGGAAAAGGTGCTCGAGATCGGTGCGGGCTCCGGCTATCAGACGGCCGTGCTCGCATCGCTCGCGAGAAAGGTATTCGCGATAGAACGTTTGCCGACCCTTGCCGAGGAGGCAAAGGCGCGCCTCCAGCATCTCGGCCTTCGCAACGTGACGCTAAAGGCCGGCGATGGCACTCACGGTTGGGACGCCTATATGCCGTTTGACGCGATCCTCGTCGCCGCCGGCGGCCCCGAGATCCCAGAGCCTCTGACAAGCCAACTCGCTATAGGCGGTAAACTTGTTCTCCCGGTCGGTGAGGACAAAAAGTCTCAAAATCTCATACGCGTCACTCGCAACGAAACCGGATTGACGCAGCAAAACTTTGGACCGTGCGCGTTCGTTCCGCTTATAGGCGCCCACGGTTGGCAATAGATGGAATTTCTTCAAAGCATTCGCGAACTTCTCAACCCGAAGTTCCTGATCGACTACATGCTGAATTTTCTCGGCGTGTACGTGTATTTCGGCCTTTGGTTCGTCGTCTTTGCCGAGACAGGACTTGCCGTCGGGTTTTTTCTACCAGGTGACTCGCTGCTTGTGGTCTCAGGACTGTTTGCGGCGGCCGGTAAGCTCAATATTGCACTCGTCTTGATCGCGTTTTTCCTCGGATCGGTGATCGGCGACAGCACGGGATATTGGACCGGACGATTCATGGGCAAGACGCTTTTTAACCGCGAGTCGTCCCGCGTATTTAAGCCAAGCCGTGTGAAAAAGGCTCACGATTTCTTTGAAAAGTACGGTGTAAAGACCGTGATTCTCGCACGCTTTGTTCCCATAGTTAGGACATTCGCGCCGCTTGTTGTGGGTGCGGCCGAGATGCCGTATTCGCGGTTTTTGCCGTTCAGCATTCTCGGCGGAGCTCTCTGGATCTCGTCGATGGTCCTCGCAGGTTATTTTCTAGGCGGTGTTATTGAGCGGGCGCTCGACATCAAGCTTGAGGACCACATCGAGAAGGTCGTCATCGTCGTCGTGTTTATCTCGCTACTGCCACCGCTGATCGAATTCTTGCGACATCGGAAGCAAAAGTCCGATCCCCAAGAAGAATCACCTGATATTTGACGTTTGGGCACACTCGGCTTGCGTAAATCTGTGTAGTCTCCTACACTCATTCATTGACTTTGTCGGGGCGTGGCTCAGTCTGGTAGAGCGCTCGGTTCGGGGCCGAGAGGTCGGAGGTTCGAATCCTCTCGCCCCGACCACTGATCAGAAAAGGCTTTCTGGATTTACCAGAAAGCCTTTTCTAATTGATCCCATAGATCCGTCCGCTAAGGTTCGGCGGTTACCTCTAAGCCAGTGACCGCATCGGAGGCATTTATTCGGCTAGAGTGAAATCGGAACCGCTTATGGCTGGCGGATACCAGGTACGATGCTCCCATCGGAACGTTTTTGAAGCCGAAGTACCCGTCCCGATCCGATCTTGTGATACGGGCTGCACCGGCATCGTCAACTAAGCGGACAAGTACGTTCGGTACGGGTCGACCGTCCGCGGTTAGTACCCGTCCCGAAACAGGTGACGTCGCGACGATCGCCCGCATTGGTGCCTCGACCTTAGGGCTCAACTGAGGAACCGGATCGCGAGAAGTTATCGGTTCTGCAGGCCCTGCCCCGTTCTCCTCGGGTTCCGGCGTAAAATCGAGATCGGCGATCTCATCGGCAACGTTTACGAAGCGAGGAGCAAAACGATACCGCTTGTGGGTGGCCGACGCTATGTACGATTCCCCCGCTTTGACCCCTTCAAGCCGGAAATATCCGAATGAATTTGTCCTCGCCATCATAGCTTTGCCGTCACTCGCGGTTAGCCTGACGGTAGCTGCGCTCATGCCGCTGCCGTCAGCGGTCAAAACTCTCCCAGATACCGACACGGAGGCCGCAGTAGGTGCCAAGCAAGACAAGTTGCCGACTATGGTATAGCTGCCCGTTGGGCTGAGACTGTCCGACATATTGTCGGGCGTGATGGTCACGACCGCAAGATCGTCAGCGATCCGAACGAGGAAATTCGTTAATTGAGTAGCAACGGCTGGATCGCCGATGGCGCTTCGTGGAACCACGATCCTGATAGTTCCGTCAGCGTTAAAGTTACTCGCCGGATCGGCGGCCACAAGCGTCCCCGCGGTCGGCCCGACCTGGAAGATAGGCGTCGTTGTGGCGCCGTCTGCCGGCGAGTTAGTCATCCGCACGGTGTAATTGACTCCGCCGGCATCAAAGGTGATCGGCCATTGCGTACTGGGCGGTACTACCGCGAGGTTCTCCATCTTGAGCGTAAAGACGAGTTTGTTTGGGCCGTAAGCCACCGGTTCGGCGATCTGCAGTCTTCGTACGTCGTGGCCGGCCTGCATATCAAGGCTATCCCCGACGGGATCGGTCAGGATCGTCAACCCCGACAGGGCACAGGCGCTTTCGATCGGTGGCGGTGCGCCGAGTGGCAGGTCGATCTCATTGCTTTGATTTCCGACACCAAAGGCTGTGATCGCCTTGATCACATAGAAGTAGTGCGGGACAGAAGCAAGTGCAGTCGTATCGTTGTAGGTATCCCGAGTGTTCCCGGTGTTGGCGACGAGCACCGTTTCCCCACCCGCGGTTGTTCCGCGTCGTATCTGATAGCCGGTGATGTCGGACCCGCCATTGTCCGGGACCTTCCAGCTTAAATGCGAACCGGTTATGCCATCACGCGTGCCGGACAGGCAGGACGGTTTTGGTAAAACCGGTTCGGCGACATCAAACGCCGCGTTCAGCGTCTTGCCGCCGAACTGGCGCGCTACGCGCATATGGGCCGTAAAATCATTGCCCGCCGTACCCGCGATGCAAGGTCCGGTTACGCAGCCGTCACTGTAGCCAAAGAGCACACGGCCTTTGTCATCCATCGTGATCTCGTTAAAGTCCAGCAGGTTGCGATTCTGATTGCCACCGCCGCCCTGCCAGATACCTGACATACTCTGAACTGGATCATTCGGCGTGGCGTTCACCGTCGTCCAGTTCACCCCTTGATCGTAAGTAGTGGCGATGTACAGATACCATTTGCCCGGGAAATTCAGGTTCTGATAGTCCCCGGCGACGTTGGTACCGAGGAATCCACAGGCCGCGCGGCCATCTGTGCCTCCGATCGCTTCCGGAAATACGGCGTTCACAATCCCGTGCGTCGCACCGAGGTCGATGTCGCGGATCCACGTGGCACCGCCGTCCTCGCTGACCGCCACGCGGGCATGGCCCTCCAGCCCGCCGGCTTGACTGTTGACGTAGCAGTAATAAGCCCTGCTACTGCTGTCAAGGGCGACGGATGGGTCCGATCCGCTCGCCTGGGGCGTTGTGTTGGGTATCTTAAATTCCGTCCACGTAACGCCCGCGTCCGTGCTCCTCGAGCCACCCTGGAGAGGCAGTCCAGCAGTCACAGCACAGTTTTTGACCGGTAGCCACGCAGTACCGTTAGGTGCAATGCGAACGTGGCCGTGGAGGCCCGCACAGTCGGTAGTGGTGGCCGGAACGCCCGGGCCCCAGGTCATTCCAAGATCGAGGCTACGCTGGCACCCGGTTGGCAAAGCGAGACTCTGGGCGCAATAGAGGGCGAATTGCCCTTGGTTCACCGCCGGGATCGAACAACCCAGAACGGCTGTCGGACATGCTCCAGTGCCGATGGTCTGGTGGTCCACGCCGAGATTTGGCGGGCCGACGCCGATAGGCACCCACGCATCGCCATCGTTGTCGGAATATGCGTACAGAGCGTTTGCGCCAGCGGTTGAATTAGAGGCAAACGTCCGGCCCGACACTTGGTCGGTCCACAGGATAGGGTCGAGCCCGGTGTTGGTCGAAACAGCGGACTTGTCTTCCCAGAAAGCCTCGCAACACTCGGGGAGCGCAGGTGTCTGAACCTCGCCAGGAGTCAGGCGCCAAACTGGCCCCCTATTCATCGTCATGATCCGCTGTGTGTGTGGGTTAAATCCTATGTTGAACTCCC
Source organism: Pyrinomonadaceae bacterium (assembly GCA_035995005.1). Classification (GTDB taxonomy): domain Bacteria; phylum Acidobacteriota; class Blastocatellia; order Pyrinomonadales; family Pyrinomonadaceae; genus OLB17. The sequence continues at coordinate 8,041 of DASYKW010000076.1, read as the reverse complement.
CGCTGCCGCTTTGGGCCGATGAGCCGTTGGGAGCATAGAAATTCTGGTAGCGTGGGACGCCAGGAACCGTCGGATCCGGACCGCCGAACGGGCCGCAATTGACGGTGCAGGGGGCACCGGGGGTACCGGGAAGTAACTCTATCTTCACATTAACGGTCTCATTCGTCGGCGTGTACGGAACGATCTTTACGGAGAACGTCCTGGTGCCGTCCGTAAGCGGACTAAAATTGGCAACCTCAGGGTTGCTGCCGCTCGACGATTGAGCATCGGCCGGCTGTGAACCGTTCAGATTCCCAACCGTGCCGTTGTAGATATAAAGATCATAGTCCGACGCGCCGCTGCCGGTATCGCCCCAGCTCAGGGTGAATTTGACCGACGCGTTTGGATGCGCGGCGGCGTAGCCGGACGGCAGCGTCACGGTAAGTGCAAAGTTATCGCACGGGAACGTCAGTGCATCGCAGCGGGGCCCAACGTCCACCTGAGGGACCGGACTCGCATTGGCCACATTAAATGGACCTGCCGCGTACGTAACGGGGCCGGAGACATCTGTCAACGTCCCGCTTGACGGCGAGGACGCCCAGACCTTGACCGCTGACATGATCGCAACCGACACGAGTACCGTCGCCGCGATCGTCAACACAATGGATCTCATGCTCAACGCAGTGTCCGCATTTCTTTTATTCAAAATAATCCTCTCTATCTATCCCCTTAGTCCCCTTAGTCATCGAGGCTGGTCATCAAATTCCGAACTATTCGTCTTCCTCTTCGGCCAGCGACCCGCTATCAACCAGCGTGTAATACAAAACAAAGTCCTTTTGGTCGCCGTAGACTATGACCTGATATCCGGGGCTCCCGTCAGATGCCGGCCGGTCCCAGATGTATCGATAGTGCGGACCGGTGATCTCGGACTTTGCCGTCGAAAGATCACCAACCTCAGTAAATTTGATCCGTTGCTTTGGGTTCTCTTTGTCGACGAACGCCGTGATAAACCGTATCCGCCCCTCGTCGGTATAGCCGACGCCGAGCTTAGAAAAGCTCGGATCGTCCTTCAGGCGCCACATCTGCTGCCGTTTTCGTAGATCCTTTTCGAATACTGCGATCTCGCGCAGCCTTGCCTCGGCGGAGCTTTTCTCCATACCGATGCTCAGGCCCAAGAGATCGCCGGTTACCGCGGCACGCCCGGTAGCGCAGCCGGAGAGTCCAATGCCTAGCATCACGAAAATGACAGCAATCAAGGCCCTCTGGACCATAAGTTGTAAACTCGCTTCCTTGATAAGCACGAGCATGCACTTGGCCGGTTGAGAACTACTTGAGCAAAAGTTGAGTTTGCCGTTCCCCACGGCGAGCGCATCTACTACAACGCGATAGTTTCAGGTAAGGTGGGCGTTTTTGGGACTACGTACGGTGTGACGGGATACAAAACAGTACTTAGTTGATAGTGAACGTTGCTACGCTCGTCGGTGTCTCAAAGCAGCGAACCTTGTAGACTTGGACGCGGTCGTCGGAGACGCGAGTGTTGAGGTATTCGAGGAAATAACGGGCGAGATTCTCGGCGGATGGATTTAACTCCTCGTCAAATGGCGGCAGCTCGTTGATATTGCGGTGGTCGAGGTACTTGACGATCTCATCGGCTGCCGATTTCAGATCGCCAAAATCGATCAGCAGACCAATGTTATTCAGTTCGTCACCGCGGGCGTAGATCTCGACCTTGTAATTGTGGCCGTGCAGGTTCTCGCACTTCCCCTTGTACCCGCGCAATTGATGCGCGGAGGAAAAATTGCGTTCGATCATAACCTCGTAAAAGCCGGGCATATTCAATCCTCAGGTACTACAACCTCCATATGATACATGTCTGCCAACTCCTTTATTAAGTCCGCGAGGGTCGGCAGGCCTATCTTTGCTCGTCGTTTCGCGAGGTCTTTAGGGTCTTCGGTCGCGCTCATCACCAACTTGCCGTCCTTGAAATCGAAACTCGAGCCGTATAACTGTTTCTTCCCTTGATGGAGGCGCAGGCGGTCGACAAAATTGGCATAGTCCAGTGGTGGAATTTCCTTGTTCCTGAACGCTTCGGTGATCGGCTTCAAAGACATGACCCTAAGATCGTCGGTCGGAGCGTGCTGCAGCACCAGCATAAATGCCGACAACCCTTTTTTCCCCACCTTTGCCGTGTTAGGAAAGCCGATCTCCTCAAAGATCTCCTCGAGACGTTTTGTATTGGGTTCGTCGATGCTCTTCGTGATCTCGGAAAGGCATTTCGCCTCTCCCTCCGCCGGGCCGCTCGTACACTTGAGCCGAGCGTCCTGATCGGACTTGTCCATCTTTAAGAGTTCTTCGCGGATCGCAGGATATTTTGGTTGTGCCTGCAAACCCGCCACAATAAAGCCGCTAATGACAAAGGCAAGAATTATCTGCATGCCGATCACGTCTCAAAAATAGATCCAATTTCACTGATGTCGTCCGTTATTCTCATCCGCGGCAAACTCGCAAGAAAATCCCGACCGTAGGACTTTGTACGCAGGCGCGGATCGAGGATGGCGATGACGCCGCGGTCGGTACGGCTGCGGATGAGGCGGCCGATGCCCTGTTTGAGCGAGATCACGGCCTGCGGAACGCTGTAATCAAAAAACGACCGGCCGCCATTCTCATCGATGAACTTTGCTCGTGCCTGGACTACAGGATCCGTGGGCACGGCAAAGGGCAGCTTGTCTATGATCACGCATGACAACTGCTCCCCACGAACATCGACGCCCTGCCAAAAGCTCGAGGTCGCAAAAAGCACGGCGTTCGGTGTAGCTCGAAATTTGTCGAGCAGACCGGCCTTCGACATCGTTCCTTGCAGCAGGCATGGGTAACCCGTACGTGCCGAGACGAGCTCAAATAGAGCTGTCATCGACGAGTTGCTCGTGCATAAAACGAACGCGTGACCTTGCGTGGTATTTATTATCCGGACGATCTCACTCGCCGCGATCGATGTGAATTCGGGTGCCCGCGGATCAGGCATGGCCTTGGGTAGATAAAGGATCGCCTGCTTTTCGTGGTCAAAGGACGACGGAGCGATGTAGGTCGTAGTCTTGCCGCGATCGAGACCGAGGCGGTCACGGATAAAGTTAAAGCTGCCGTTCGCCGACAGGGTCGCCGATGTCAGGATGCACGTATCGACCTTATCGAAGAGCTTCTCATGCAGCAGGCTGGACACGTCGACCGGCGATGCCTGCAGATAAATGCCGCGGCCCCGCCTCTCAAGCCAGTAAACGAAGTTGCTATCGGCTTGCTTTACGATAAAGTCCAGATCAAATCGCGTCTGCCTTATCCTGCGAACGACACTCTCAGCCTCGGGCATTTTCTCGTTGTAGACGTCGACCTCAGTCTCGAGACGCAGAAGCGCGTCGTTCAGCATTTTGTAAGCCTCGCCAAGTGCGGTGTCGCTCTCGCCCCCGGTTGTCCGTTGGCTAAAGGCATCTGGCATTAGAGGGTATCTTCCCTCAGCTCCGCGAGCCTGCGTAAATCGGACCCAGAATTGCTCTGAAAGGCCGGTGACCTTTGCACACGACTTTCCTATTCCCGCGGCAGCGATGGCATCGGGTATAGGCAGCTCGTTAGAGTCCTTAACAACCTCATCGATGCGAAAATTAGACACTTGTGTCCCAAAATACTCGGCCGCCACGTCCTCGATCAGATGAGCTTCATCAAAGATAACAGCTGAGTAATCCGGGATGACCTTCCCAAATTGGCTGCCCCGAACGCTCAGGTCCGCAAAGAATAGATGATGATTAACGATAAGGATATCGGCGTCCTCGGCCCTGGCTCGCATCTTCGTGATAAAACACGGCTCGTAATCCGGGCATTTCTGGCCGATGCAGACATCGCCGCGGGCATTTATACGGCTCCAGAAGGACAGATTTTCCGGAAGATAGGTCAGCTCTGCCCGATCGCCGACCTTCGTCTCGCGAACCCAGTCCGCAACCTGTTTAAAGTGGTCGATATCATCCATTCCATCGAGGATCGGCTGGTTATCGGCTTTGTGGATACGGTACAGGCACGCGTAGTTACCACGGCCTTTCATGTAGGCGGCTGAGAACTTTCGAGGCAGGACCTTCTGAAGAAACGGAATGTCCTTTTCCATCAGTTGCTCCTGCAGATTCTTGGTTCCCGTTGAGATGACGATCCGCTTTCGTGATTTAATCGCCTGGTTTATTGCAGGTACGAGATACGCGAGAGTTTTGCCGGTGCCCGTGCCGGCCTCGACGATCAGGTGCTTTTTTTCTTGAAAGGCAGACGCTATCCGCGCGGCCATTTCTATTTGGCCACCGCGATATTCGTATGCATCGTGATGTTGGGCGATGAGGCCTTGCCGGCTGAAAATATCGCCTTCCAACGCCTGCTCTACACTGCTCATCTTATTGACTCAAGGCCCCGATTTTTGTTAAAAAAAGAAGTTAAACCGCGCGAGCCGTCTGCACCTTGAACTACTTACCATTCTAGTGGTTTAGGATGATTTTAGAGAAACGCTTTTAGCTTACGTCCTTGCCGATATACGACCAGAGGTTTTTAATGTCCAATCTGCGCAAGGTGCTGCTCGCACTATTCGTTTTTTCAATAGCGGCGGCGATCTTGCTGCTACCTTTTATCCTTCGATCAAGCGCGCAGCCACGCACGACGCCTAGATCGGGCCTTTTTTCGGTAACGGGCAGCCACGACGATGGTCTGCAGAACTACGACATTCGTACCGACAAGGCCTCTGGCGATAAGCTACTCGCATATCGCTCGATGATGGGCAAGACGGCCACGCAAGTGACGAGCGTTCGCGATAGCTTTGCCCGCGGTGAAGAGTCACTCAGACAGCGTGTACCGACGCTGAAAGTCGAATACAACAGGGACCTGCGTATCCCCGAGGTCATCGGACCCGACGTCAAGCAGGGCAAGGCTTTCCTCACAAAGGCCGGTATCGGCCAGCATGCCGAGACTCTCAGGACATTCCTGAGCGAGAATCGTACCCTGATCGGTCTTGAAGCAAACGAGGTTTCGGGCCTGAAGGTGACGGCTGATTACACAAATCCCGAGGGCGATCTGTCGTTTGTAGAGCTCGAGCAAGAGATCGGCGGCGTCCCAGTTTTTCGCGGTGAGGTGAAGGCCGGCTTTACAAAAAAAGGGGAGATGATCCGAGTGATCAACAATCTCGCACCCGGAATCGCGAATTCAGCTGTCTCGTCGGATTTTGGCGATCCGGTCGATGCCGTAACGGGTGCTGCCGGATCTATACAGTCCGACGCTGCAAAACTCGATCTCAAGCCAGATAAGTCTCGATCTACGGATATCAAACGCGTTTTCGGCAAGGGCGACTCGGCGACAACGGCCGAGAAGATGTATTTTCCAACTGAGCCGGGCGTTGTCGTCCCGGCATGGCGTGTCCTGATCTGGCTGCCTGTAAATGCCTTTTACGTCATCGTGGATGCAAAGACAGGGACGATGCTTTGGCGGAAAAATCTCACCGAGGACCAGACCCAGCCCGCGACATATGGCGTTTACACCAATCCGAACGCGATGATCAATGTCGCACACAGCCCGTTCCCATTCTCGCCAGGTTCGCCGCTGCCTGACGGCTCGCAGGGTGCATCGATCGGCCGGACATCAGTATCCCGCATCGGAAATGAGGGGCTGTATACATTCAATAATCTTGGCTGGCTGCCCGATGGCGTCATAAAGACGGACGGCAACAACGTGCAGACGGGTGTCGACAGGGACGGATCAGACGGCATCGACACAAATACTGAGGCAGTTAGCGTAACGAGGAATTTTACTGTCGCCTATAATCCGACGGATCCAAACGTCGTCATCGATGCGACCACCAATGGCGGCGACGCACCGCTTACGCCCGCTAATCAGACCGGCGCGGTCATCAACCTTTTTTACATCTGTAACTGGTATCACGATGAGACTTACCGTCTTGGATTTACCGAACAGGCAAAGAACTTTCAAGACGACAACTTCGGTCGCGGCGGCGCGGCGTTGGACAGGGTCCGTGGCGAAGCCCAAGATTCGTCGGGAACGAACAATGCTAATTTCGCGACCGGTGCAGACGGAACACGCGGCAAGATGCAGATGTACATTTTTACCGGCGCCAACCCTGACATCGACGGAAGCTTAGACGCGGACGTCGTGATCCACGAGCATACCCACGGACTCTCCAACCGTCTGCACGGCAACGGCTCGGGGCTCTTCAACGATATGTCGCGAGGAATGGGCGAGGGATGGTCGGATTTCTACGGACTTTCGCTCCTCTCCCAGCCGAACGATCCCATCAATGCCGCCTACACGAGCGGAGCTTACGCGAGCTATAAGCTGAGCGGCACATTTACGAACAATTCGTACTACGGCATCCGTCGTTTTCCGTACGCGATAAAAAGTTTTGTCGGCGCCAACGGGATGCCGCATAATCCGCTCACCTTCGCCGATCTTGATCCAACGCAGGCCAATCTTACTGATGGAGCGTTTAGCCCGCGTTTTACTGGCATATCGGACGAGGTCCATACGGCTGGGGAGGTTTGGTGCTCAATGCTTTGGGAAGTCCGGGCACGCATTATTGGTCAGTCGGTAGACGCCGCTACGGGTAATCGACATACGCTTCAATTGGTCACCGACGGGATGAAACTTGCCCCGATATCGCCGACCTTCCTGCAGGAACGGGATGCTCTTGTCGCCGCCGCGGTCGCGGGCGGTGTCGAATCGGATGTTGCCGATGTTTGGGGCGGTTTTGCGGTGCGGGGGCTCGGTGTAACCGCAAGTATCGAGACGATACCTGGAGCCTCACAGGGCGGCACCGGTGAGACACGTGTGACGCAGAAATTTGACCTGCCGAATCTGACTCAGACACAGGACCTGTCCGTGAGTGATACCGTCGGCGACAACGACGGATATGCCGAGCCGGATGAAAATGTGACGATCACCGTGCCGATCACGAATAGCACTGGCCAGACGGCGACGAGCGTCACGGCCGCGATCACGGGCGGTGGCTCGGGGACCTACGGCACGATGGGCGGTGCACAGACTTTAGGTCAGGCGATAGCGTTCCATATACCATCGAACGCGACATGCGGCGCTTTTCTTAGTATCACGATAAACGCGAACAGCAGTCTGGGCGTCGTGAGTTTTACGCGACAGATCTTTGTCGGTAAGCCCGCGACTACTGCTCCAACCGAGAATTTTGACGGCGCAGCAGCCCCTGCCTTTCCGTCAGGTTGGTCAGTCGACTCAGTGCAGGGCGGAACGAATTTCGTCGTGACGACCAACGGTCCGGATACCTCACCAAACGCAGCCTTTGCGGTCGATCCAACTACGGTCGGCGGTGCGACCGATCTTGTGTCGCCGATGATGCTCGTTTCCTCGGCGTCGTCGACCATCACCTTTCGTCATAATTACAATACCGAGGTCTCCAGCAATACCACGTGGGACGGTGGTGTGCTCGAGATCAGCGTAAGCGGCGGCAATTGGCGCGACATCATGACGGCGGGTGGTTCGTTCACCCAGAACGGATACAATACGACTCTCGGCGTCAGCACAAATAATCCCCTCAACGGACGGCCCGCGTGGGGTGGCAATTCCGGAGGATATATCACCACCACGGCCCAACTTCCGGCGTCAACGAATGGCAAACTTGTTCAGCTTCGGTGGCGGTTCGGAGCAGACGACAACGGGGCCGTCACGGGCTGGTTCGTGGACACCGTGTCGCTCGCGGGCGCTGGATTTGTGACCTCGTACGCCTGCTCGGTTGGTCCGACGTCGAATCCGTATGACGATGCGGGGTTCTTTGTTCGCCAGCATTATCTTGATTTTCTGAACCGGGAGCCGGATGCGTCAGGGCTGGCTTTCTGGACAGGGGTGATCACCTCATGCGGATCGGACGCGGCGTGCACAGAGGTGAATCGTATCAATGTCTCGGCAGCGTACTTCCTGTCCAATGAGTTCCAGAATACCGGCTACCTTGCCTACCTGACGCACCGCTCTGCATTCGGAGCGACTGCTCCTGGCAGCCCGGCGCCGGTGC
>DASYKW010000075.1:0-7917 GCA_035995005.1 Pyrinomonadaceae bacterium | reverse complement strand
TTTCCCGAATCGCACGCGATCAGTTTTGCGCTGTTGGCCTATGCCTCGGCTTACTTCATGGTCCATTACCGCGCGGCTTTTATGACGGCGATGCTGAATAACTATCCGCTCGGTTTTTACAATGCCGCGACGCTGGTAAAGGACGCTCAAAGACACGAGTTGCATTTCATCGCGATAGATATAAATCGGTCCGACTATCTGTTTACTGTTGAAGAAACGGAAGTCATAACCGGGAGCGGTAGCGACCGGGTTCCTGAAAAATGTGTTCGTGTAGGTCTGAAATTCGTACGTGGCCTGCGCAAAGATGTCGGCGAAGCGATCGTGGCAGAACGAGAGAAAAATGGCATGTACACGAGCATTGCCGACCTCATCGATCGTGTTCCCGAGATCAATAAACGCGAGACCCGGGCACTGAGTTTGGCCGGAGCGTTGAATTTCGACAACACCATTCACCGCCGCGAGGCATTGTGGCGATCGGAATTGGCGATCCGGCCGGAGGGCGAACTATTTGAAGCTCGTGTCGGTAGCTCGCACGTTAGTAAGGGCCCGTCTAATGCTGAAATAGAGCCGACATTCCTTACACGTATGGAGGGTCTGGAGCTAATCGAGACCGATCTCAAAAAAACCGGTATCTCGATCGGCAAGCATCCGATGGCGTTTCTCAGGGAGGAGATGACCCGCCGAGGCATCTTGTCCGCAAGGCAAAGCTGGGACCTCAAGAAAAATGATGTCGTGTCTATCGCCGGTGCGGTGATCATCCGCCAACGTCCTATGACCGCTAAGAATGTGGTGTTTATTACGCTTGAGGATGAGACCGGACATTCGAATTTCGTAGTAATGCCCGACACTTTTGAGAAATATCGCTCGGTTATCAACCAAAACGATTACCTGATCATCCGCGGCATCTTTGAGGAACGAGGAATGTTAAAGTCCCTCCATTTTGAGCCGATACACAGCTTTACTGCAGACGTCGTATCGCACAATTTTCATTGACGTGAAAGATACCGACCACGCCATCGCCCTTGTCGACTGCAACAACTTTTACGCTTCGTGCGAAAGGGTCATAAATCCCGAGCTGTATAAACGGCCGGTCGTTGTGTTGTCGCACAACGACGGCATCATTATTTCGCGAAGTGAGGAGGTTAAGGCGCTCGGCGTGCCGATGGTGGCTCCTTTATTTCAATATCGGGACCTCCTTGAGCGTCATAACACTGCCATCATCTCGGCCAACCACGCTACATATTATGAGTTCTCGCACCGCGTGATGAACGTGCTTACGGAAGACATCGGCGCTAATAAGCTGGAGTTCTACTCTATCGATGAAGCTTTTATTGACGCGGGCGTGCCGGACAAATTGAACTTTCTCGGCCGGCATATAAAGAACGCGGTCTTTGAGACAACGAAGATACCCGTTTCCGTCGGCGTCGCACGGACAAAGACACTCGCTAAGCTCGCCAACAACATTGCCAAAAAATCGAAGAAGGCAAACGGCGTGCTCGACCTTTACGATTCGCCGTACATCGACCTGGCCTTGAAGAAAACGGCCGTAGCGAATATCTGGGGTATCGGCCCGCGATCAGCGATAAATCTGAAACAACACGGGATCGAGACCGCGTATCAGCTAAAAATATCGGAACCTGAACGGGTCAGGAGTTATTTGAGTCAGCTTGGGGCACGCACGGTTTTGGAACTGAATGGAATACCGTGTCTGTCTATGGAGGTCACGGAGCGAAGCAATAGATCGATCGCCCATACGCGGACATTCGGACGAACGATCAGCGAATACGTGGAAATAAGAAATGCGATCTTTTATTTCGCGACCCGTGCCCTTGAAAAAATGCGATGGAATGACCTATCGACAAAGACGGTTGCGGTGTTTTTGCAGACCGACCGCTTTCTCCCCAAGCCGTATACCTACGTTAAGACCCATGTCTATAAGTCGGTTTACCACTCGGACGTGACTAGCGAGATCTACGCCTGGATCGCGGAGTGTCTCGGTCAGATCTTTCGCCCAGGCATCCAATATCGCAAGGCCGGGGTGATCCTGAGTGACCTCGTTTCGACAAAAACGATCTCAAACCGGCTGTTCGAACGCCGCGATTTCGAACGGAGACATACCTTATCCAAGATCATCGATGAGGTGAATTACCGCTATGGCCGCGACGCGCTGCGGTTCGCTGCTCTTGAGCACAAAGGCGGCTGGCAGGGCAAAAGCGAGCATCGCGGTAACGATAACTATCATTCTGTCGGCCGCGATACGCTTGGGCTCGGCCACGTATACAGTAAGTCCGTTCGATTTTTGTAGTTACCTTTTCCGGCCCAGGATCGTGAGGCCGATGCCGCCGAGGATGAGGGATCCGGCTAAGAAGAGACGCGGACTTATAGTCTCGGCGAGGAAGAGGATGCCGATCACTGCCGCGATGATCGGAACCGCGAGCTGAAGTACGGCGGCGCGAGTCGCAGTGTGATGCGTGAGAGCGGCGTACCAGATCGAATAACCGATACCGGAGGCAACTGCACCAGAAAGGATCGCTAGCAGACTTCCCTGAGTCGAGAGGTGAAGGTTCGGCCAAAATACGAGGCCGAGGACCGGCACAACGACCAGAGCCTTAACAAAGTTCCCTGTCGTATCCGCAAGCGGATCGCCGCCGCGTTTGCCCCGCAGCGTGTAGAAACCCCACGAAGCGCCGGCGACAGCCATGAGCAACGATGCATTCAACGGCGGCGACGCGAGACCCGGCAGGACGAGGTAAACGAGGCCGCTAACGGCGACGACGAGGCCGAGCCATTCGAGAACCTTGGGACGCTCGCCCTTGCCGAGCGAGATCGCGATCATCGTGAGCTGCACCGATCCAAAGAGGATCAAGGCTCCGGTCCCGGCCGTCAGATCGAGATACGCGATGGAGAAACAGATCGCATACGCGACAAGCCAGAATGCGGACTGCCATGACCCGGCCCGGAGGTTCGAATTGTACTTGCGAGAAAGAAATGAAATGAGGACGAGCGTGATCGCTCCCGAGGCGAGCCTCACCATCGTGAACCCCGCTGCATCGGCCTCGCCGCCCCGGAGTGCGAGGCGGCAGAGGATCGAGTTGAACGCAAACCCCAGCAGGGCGAACGCGGTTAAGAATATGACCCTACTCACTCATTGTCAGGGAGATCCGCAATGTCGGTTCCAACAAGGTTGTCGTCCTGGACCGCACCCACGCCATCCGTCGGCTGCTGCGCCTCGTGATGCTCGGTCGAATGGTCCTGCCCTGTCGGTCTGCCTGAGCCGTCGTCCGAGATCGCATTCACCTGCTCGTCGCCAACATCGCCATCGCCCGACGGCATGTCCCGGCCAGTCTCAGATTCCATCGGCTTGCGCTCCTCGGTCCGATCCGTCTGCGTGCTCGTTTCCTGTTCCCAAAGCTCTGTTTCCTGTGCCATCTTGAAATACCTCCATTCGCACGATAGCTTTGCAGCGGACGGCGTACGGTCACATTCAAGACAATCTTTGAGAGCTTTGCGTCTTGCAGAAACTACAGGGTTATCGGTAAATAACGGCTAACTTTCCTCAGTGCTCTCGGTGTCCTCTGTGGCTGACCTCTTTTCCGGCCGCATGTGCGGAAACAGGATAACGTCTCGAATGGAGTGCTTGTTTGTCAGCAGCATTGTCAGGCGATCGACGCCGATGCCGATACCGGCCGCGGGCGGCATGCCGTAGGAAAGTGCGCGGATGTAATCCTCGTCGAGGATCATTGCTTCTTCATCGCCGCTCTCGCGTACAGCCATCTGATCGACAAATCGCTCGTATTGCTCGCGTGGATCGTTGAGCTCGCTAAAGCCGTTCGCGACCTCCATCCCGTTGATGAAAAGCTCGAAGCGCTCCGCGACATTCGGATTCGCGGGCGAGGCCTTTGAGAGCGGCGAGATCGACTTCGGGTAGTCAACGACAAAGGTCGGCTGTATGAGATTTGCCTCAACGCGATCGTCGAAAAGCTGAATGATATTCGAATCAGTGATCTCAACGCCCGGTGCATATTTCTCGATGGCCGCGGTCATTGAGATCCGCTCGAATTTGCTGAAATCGATCTCATTGCCCTCGTAGTTAACCGTCAAGCCGCCGGTCGCTTTTTGCACGCTTTCACGGAGCATGGTCTCGCCAAACGCCATCATCCCTTCAACATCCATGTAGGCACAATAGAATTCAAGCATCGTGAATTCCGGATTGTGCTTGAACGAGATGCCCTCGTTACGAAAGTTGCGGTTGAGCTCGTAGACCTTTTCAAAGCCGCCGACGACCAGTCTTTTTAGATAAAGCTCGGGAGCAATGCGTGCGTAAAGATCGATGTCGAGCGCGTTGTGATGCGTCTTGAAGGGCTTCGCCGCGGCGCCCGTCGCCTTTGCCGTGAGCATCGGCGTCTCGACCTCTATATAGCCGTGGTCCTCGAGAAAACGCCTGAGCGACGAGATCAGCTGTGCTCGAACCTCAAAAACCTCGCGCGTCGTCAGCCCGTCATGCTCGACCGCAAGCGACGAGCCAATGAGATCGACATATCTCTGCCGCTGCTTTATCTCAGGATCCTCGATGCCGTGCATTTTGTCGGGCATCGGGAGCATTGCCTTCGAGAGGAATTGGAGTCTCTCAACGTGAACACTCACCTCGCCGGTATTCGTGACAAACAGATATCCGTCAATGCCGATAAAATCGCCGTGATCGATGAGCTTCCAGGCATTCCAGCCGTTGTCAGGATCGACAGTTCCCTCGCCGTCATTCCTGATCAGGCCAAAACCGCCTTTCTTGTCGCAGTAGATCTGCAGCTTATTGCGGCCGTCTGTCAGATGAACAAAATTGCCGCGCGGCGGCGTCGTTAAACGGCCTGAGATACGAACGTTCCCAACTTCTTTGAGACGCAGGTTCAGCGCCTCTTTGATCTCGGCGGGCGGGCGCTCACGCTCGGCGAGCGTCGCAACGATCTCCTTCATCTCCGAGACGATCCCTACTACCGGCGGGAAATGGAGAAGATTCGTTATCGTGTCTTCCGCACCGCTGACATTGGACCGGTCGAATTTGTTGGGATAAACGTTGCCGACGAGTTCTCTCAGCGCGTCAAGATGCTCACTCCGCGCAAGTGTCTGGTCGTTTTGTTCGATGATCTCTTCGAATTCTGGAATGTTCATTGTCTAAAACTTCAGATTATAGTTGACGGGCCGCGATGTGGCACAATGGAGACGACCGCGAGGAATGCGGCCGACACCTGTTGGCGAGCGTTTCCTGCGGCGACGTGCGTTTGATGAGCGATGAACTAGAGAAATTGAAGCGCGAGATCTCCGGCGGGTCTCGCGTGATAAGTGTCAGCGGGCTGACATCAACGAGCGCAAAGGCGTGGGTCCTCACCCGACTCCAGCAAGAGACCGGAAAGCGTTTTGTTGTAGTCACAGACACGAATGCCGATGTTGATGCTTGGGTGGCCGATCTCAGCTTTTTCGCCGATGACAGCTCCATCGTAACGCTCCCGTCCTTCACGACGGATCCATATTCTGGAGCGTCGCCGCACGCTGAAACGCAGGAGCAACGCGCATTGGCCCTCTGGCAGCTTGCCCGCGGCGAGGATGACATCGTCGTGATGTCCGCAAGGGCGCTCATCCAGCGGACGATAGATCCAGACGAAGTTAGAACGCTCGGCTACGAACTCAAGCTCGAGAGCGACGTGCCGCCTGAGGAGATCGTCCAGCGGCTCGCAGCTACGGGCTACGTTCGGGAGGAACCGATCTTCGGCCCGGGCCAATTCTCGGTCCGCGGCGGCATCATGGATGTCTGGTCGCCAGACGCTGCCGCTCCAGTACGCATCGAGTTTTTTGGCGACACTATCGATTCAATACGCACCTTCGATGCCGACACGCAGCTGTCTACAGGCCAGTTGACGAGTATTTCGCTCGCCCCCATGCGGGAGTTCGCCGTGACGCCGCAGGACATGAAGGATTGGGCCTTCTTCGCGCGCGAGCGTTTTGCGGACGGCCGCTTTTCACGGGCGTTGCGCGACCGAACTGAGATCGCGGAGGACGGCGAGACGTTTTCAGGTTGGGAATTCGTGATGCCGATGGTCAAGCCGCTAGGGGCGACGACCTTTGACCATATCGCGGATCGCGTTTTCGTCATCGACGAGCCGTCCGCGATAGAGGCGACGCTTGCACAGCTTTACGACCACCTCGATCGCAGCTATTCCGGAAGCCACGACATCGGCGAGGTCGGGCTCGAGCCCAAAGAACTCTTTCTCCTGCCCGACGAGCTTCGGACTCAGTTAGAAAAATTCCCCTCAATCGAGCTGCGTGGCCTTGGCCGCACGGCGGCGGCAACTGATGAGGTCTTTGGACTTACCGTCGATCAGGACGTAACTGGCCCGATCATCGGCAAGCTCGCGGCAGCTCGCGTGTCGGCTCCGCTTTTCCTTTTTAGTACCGCGGCAAAAGCGGCCGAGATCGATCTGCAGTCGCGGTCCACACGCAAATTTTACGGTGATGTCGCAGCCTTCGCGAGTGAATTAAAGGACCGCCCTCAAGCCCGTGTGATCGCTCAGACACACGGGATCGCCGAACGGCTCGATGACATGCTGCGCGATTACGACATCGTCGCTGAGACCGGACTGATCTCGGTCGGAGCCTTATCCAGCGGATTCGAACTGCCATCTGAAGGCTTAACGTTCTATTCCGAGGCCGATGTGTTTGGCGAGACGAGCGGCGAGGCCGCTGCCCGCACGCAACAGATCGCACGCAAATCCAAGCTCGGCGCATTCATTTCCGATTTTCGCGACCTAAAGGCCGGTGACTACGTCGTTCACGTGGATCACGGGATCGGTCGCTTTGACGGCCTGCAGACGATCTCGTCGCAAGGAGCCGAGCGCGAGTTCATGCTACTCGTTTACGCTGACGACGCTAAACTCTTTGTCCCCAGCGAACGCATGGATCTTGTCTCGAGATATTCGAGTGGCGAGGCCGCGACACCCACGCTCGATAAACTCGGCGGACTGGGCTGGCAAAAGACCAAGGCAAAGGCCAAGCGCGCGATGCGCGATATGGCCGATGAGCTTTTGAAGCTCTATGCCGAGCGCAAGCTTGTCCGCGGCCATGCGTTTCCGCCTGATGCGCCTTGGCAGCACGAATTTGAGGACGCCTTCCCATACGAGCTCACGACCGATCAGGCGACGGCGATCGCGGACGTCAAAAATGACATGGAAACCGCGGTTCCAATGGACCGTCTGATCATCGGAGATGTTGGCTATGGCAAGACCGAGGTCGCGATGCGTGCCGCGTTCAAAGCGGTGATGGATGGCAAGCAGGCGGCGATCTTGACGCCCACAACGGTGCTCGCGTATCAGCATTACGAGACATTCAAAAAACGGTTCGCGGCCTTCCCGGTCAAGATCGATCTCTTGTCACGTTTCCGCTCGACGAAGGAGCAAAAGACCGTCGTTGAGGCGACCGATAAAGGCGAGGTCGACGTTCTCATAGGCACGCATCGGATCCTTTCGAATGACGTAAAGCTCCCGAATCTCGGCCTCGTCGTCGTCGATGAGGAACAGCGATTCGGCGTCGGTCACAAGGAGAAACTCAAGCAGCTCAAGAAGAAGGTCGATGTCCTGACGCTGTCGGCGACACCGATCCCGCGAACGCTCAACATGTCTTTGCTTGGGATGCGTGACCTGTCGGTGATCGAGACGCCGCCTCGCGACCGGCTGGCGATCAACACTCAGGTCGTGCAGTTCTCTGAGAGCGTAATTCGTTCGGCGATCGAGCTGGAATTGTCTCGAAACGGCCAAATATTTTTCATCCACAACCGCGTCGAATCCATCGAGTCGATCGCCGCTCTCATTCAAAAGATCGTCCCAAATGCACGCATCGCGATCGGCCACGGGCAGATGAACGAGAAGCTGATGG
>DASYKW010000074.1:0-8296 GCA_035995005.1 Pyrinomonadaceae bacterium | reverse complement strand
GTACGGCCGACCGAGTCGAGCATAAAATTTTGTCCCATGAAAGGGTCCATGATCGAGACGCCGCTGCCAAACGTCATGAATGAGCCGCCTGAGCCGTGAGCCATTTCACGACGGATCTTGCCCTCGCCGTTACGATAGATCTTGCTCGTCGACGACTGGACGATGCGGTTCCCGTCCGCAAGCGTCTGGACGCTCTCGCTCACGGCCTCGGCCGAGAAAGGCGCGCCCTTCACTCCCTGGCTGCTCGCAGCAAGCTCGGCAACGATCTTCGACTCTTGCTGGGCGACGGCAGCGACGGCAAACGATGCGACCATCAATAAACCAAAAAATATTTTCATTACGATTCTCCTAATGCTGCTGAAAAGGTTCATTTGACGAGCCGCATAGCGCGCGTAACGCCATCGGGCCCGACAAGAAGGTCGGCTTTCACGGTGTCGGATTCGTTCTCGAGCGGGACGTGCATGCCAAGCGCAAAAGCCTGCGACCGCGGCATGTCCACGCGAACGATCCGTCCGCCGGCGAGCGTCTCGCCGCCCGTGTCAGAGACGGCGTAAAAATCCGAATCCTCATTCGCCACGGGCCTGTTGTTCGATCTGGCCACGGCTCGTGTTGCAGCGGCCCTTTCGGGCCTGAAACGCTGGTCGACACGGCCCGCGGAATTCACCTTCCTATTTACCGAGTCGTCTTGAGGAGGACTATCGGGCCGTGTGACCGCAGCGTCCGGCCCTGAAGCCGGAAGCTTGACCGCAGAGATCTGAGAGACATCGCCCGTTCTCAAGAGTGACGCCGTACTGGCGACCGCGACCACCGCGACCGCGACTGCTGCCGACACATACGCGAGACGCATACCGAGTTTCCGCCTCGTAGCAGGTCCGCTTGTCGAGACGGCGATCCGTCTTGAGATCTGGTGAAAGAGCTGCGGCTGGGCGACGATACCGTCAATTTCGGCCTCGCTCACAGAGCCACTTACGACCAGCTCTTTACCGATCGCGTCGAGCGTCTTTTTATCTTTTTGCGTTCTCATCTCCCGTTTAGATGGACGGCCTGCGGCCGTCCGAGGTTACAACAACTGTCCAAGTACCTTTCTCAAATATCGACGCGCTCGCCACGCACGCACCTTGACGTTCGACTGCGAAGTCCCCATAACATCCGCGATCTCTGCCACGCTCATCTCGTCCGTATAGAGCATCTCTAACAGAGCCCTGTCTCGGGGCTCAAGCTGCGACAAGAGCTTGTCGGCGAGATCGCGGTTCTGCAGTGCAGCGTGGTCGGCTCTGCCGCTCGCACTCGCCTCGAGCATCGCATCCGTCTCCTGGTCGCTGAGATCGCAATTCAGCGTCTCAGGCCGGCGGCGTTTCGAGCGCAGGGCGTCGAAGCAGGTATTCACCGTAATCCGCGAGAGCCAGCTCGCGAACGAACGCTCAAATTTACCGTTAAACTTCCCAAGCTCTGTGTACGACTTTGCAAAGGCGACCTGGACCAATTCCTCGATCTCCTCATGCCGTCTAAAGTAACGGCTTGCGACGACCGCGACCATTCGCTTGTACCTGTCAAACAGCTGCTCAAAGGCATACATGTCGCCCGCGAGCACCAATTCCACCAGCTGATTGTCCGTCCGCTCAGCGCGCAAATGCAGCTCACCCGCAGTCGCGTCAGCACGCGACACAAGAGTGTCATTGGGCAGAACGGTGGAGTGGCTGCTCATCTTTGCTTGCAAAAAGTTTAACGCGTTTTTGGCCGCTACATCTTACGACGATGCTGCCCGCGAAAAGGTTACAACGCTGGAAAATACGCGAGCGGCCGGACGAAGGTTCTATTTTTCGGCTATGAGCAGCTTGCGGCGGGCTTGGACGATGAGCCCCGCGCGGCGAGATGTGACCTGAATGTTGCGTTCCGCGATGCCTCGGCTCTCAACGACCGGCACCTTTGGAACATAGGTAACGACATACGATGAGTCGATCATTCGCGCGATGAGCGGGGCCTTGTCGACCATCTCGTCCGTCGTCTCAGGCAGGATGAATTCGCCATTGGTGTTCTCGGCAACCTTTTCAAGCTGGTCCTGGGCCTTCTCGAGATCGGCCTTCCTGGCCCTAAGTGTCTTGAGCAGGGTCCGGTCCATATTGATCGTCGGGCCGATCTTCACGCCCTTGTTCTTTATCCCATTCGGCAGTGTCGCCTGGACCTCGGGCGGCAGCGCCTGCGGCGGTGGCGTGTTCGACGTACTTTTAGTTCGCGGTTCGATCGCAATAGCCTCCATCGACGTGTAGCTGATGACGTGAACGGTGATGTCAGTCGTGAGCAGCCGCTGAAGGGCGTCGAATTTATCCGACGATCGGCCCCAGCTGTCGGTGCCGTCGGTGATCAGGACCAGGTGCTTGTTATCGAGACCCGAACGTGTCAGAAAATCGGTCGACATCTTTAACGCCTCGACAAACGCCGATCTGCGGCCAAAGTTCGTGCGGCCGATTGCGGCGCTCAATTGCGGCTTGTCGGTCGTCCATTCAGCGACGATCTGCGGCTTCTCTGCGTACGTGAGCAACGCGACCGAGTCGTCGGGCCGCAGCGCGTTGATCACGGCTCGCGCGACCTTTCGCGTCTGATCCAGTGATTTCACCGAGCGTAGCTCGCCGCCCGTGTCCATTACGATCAGCACATTTGCCGGAATGCGGCGGACGCTAGACGGTTGGTGAAGAATGTTGTTCTCGGTAATGACAAGGTCGTTCGCCGTGACATCGCTGTAGAATCCGCCCTGCTCGTCAAAGGCCAGCACGTTGAGCTTGATCTCCTCGGTGTGGATGCGAAGGGTATCTTCTTCCGGTGTCGGCGTCGGCGAGGGCGCCACGCGGCCGCTCTGCGTATACCCAAGGGAGGCAGCAAGGCATAACACGGCAGCAGCAAAGACGAACCTGGTCTTGGTCATTAGTTGTGTGATGCCCGAAACGCCGCGCGAGTATGCCCTAGAGACGGGGGAATTCGTCCACAAAATCCAGCAGCTCGCCGCAATACTTATTGAATTGCGGGCATTCGATGCCGTGTATCTTGAGAGCCTCCGTCGCGACGCTTGTGTCGTAGGTCTGCGAGATAAAGAAATATGGCACGGCGTAGCCGGGCAGGCCCGTCATCGCCGGTGAGATCTTAAGGTCGAGCGACCACTGCACCAGTCGCGGCGGCGGTATGAATTCCGACTTGCGGCCCGTTAACTCCTTTGCGATCACGTCGAAAAGCTCCGCCGTAGTCAGAGGCGACGGATCGGCGATAGCCACGGTCTTCCCCTGCGCCGCACCATCGGCCGAGAGCGTTGCGATCGCCTCGACAACAAAGTCGACCGGCACGAGATTGAGCCGCACATCCTGATTCCCGACATTCACAACGCGTAGCAGCGACGGTGCCTTTCGCAGGTAGTGGATCAAGTAATAGATGCCGTCGTACTTCGCCGTCTCGCCCGTCACCGAGTCGCCAACAACGACCGACGGCCTGTAGATCGTGACCGGGAGATGGTCCTTGAGTGCCTCGACCTCTAGCTCGGCGAGGTATTTTGTCTCCTCGTAATAATTCCTGAATCCGGCATCGTGCTGCAGATCGTTCTCCAGGATGCGGCCCTTGCGTTTGCCGGCGACGTAGCAGGTCGACACGTAGTTATAACGCCGAAGATTCCTTATTGACGCGGCAAGTGCGTTGACGTTCCTTGTCCCCTCGAGATTTACGGAAAAAGCCGTGTCCCGTTCGACCGCAAGATCGTAGGCTGCCGCAAGATGAAATACTTGCGTCGTCTCGATCCGTATCACCTCGAGGTCCTCGTCTGAGATGCCGAGATTAGGCAGCGTGATATCGCCCTCGACGACGACAAAGTTTTCTAGGTTTATGCCGCGGGCCTCAGCGATCTCTTCGATCTCCTCCATCGCCCGCTCGACAAGAGCCGGCTGCACCAGCAGAAAGAACTGCGTCTCAGGTCCGGCGAGCCGCTCGACGAGGCGGCTTGCGATAAACCCGGGAAAGCCGGTGACGAATATGGACTCTCGAAAAAGCACTGCGGGAACTATTTTAGCAACTCGGCCGCGCCGTGCGGCGCCAATTGACGTGAATTATTTTTCCACAAGCCTGTGGAAAACTATTTACATCCACTTTTTTGTTGTGCTAAGGTTGCCGGACACCGAAAACGGTATATGAGGATACAGGAAATGCGATCGGGCCGTGCTTACCTCAGGAAGCGAATGGTCACCGAGAGTAGAGACATCTTTAAAACGCGCGATCTCAGCGAAGTCCTTGTCCGTGAGGAGCCTGCGGTCGCGCCTGTCATTGAGACATCTGCCATGTCATCTGAGCTCGATGAGCCGCGTTGGTCAGTAGTATCGTTTTCCGAGATCGAGGCTGGCGGCCTTACTTACTCACAAGCCGCGCGTCTCGTCGAGATACTCGCCGCGAATCGGATCCAGGGCCTCTGCATCGTTACCGACGCGGCTGCTACGCGCTCTCGCTAGAATTCCAGCACAACTTTGCCAAAGTTCGCGTTAGAGGCTAGATAGGCGTATGCCTTTTTTGCCGCCGACCCCGGAAACGTTCTGTCGATCACGGGGTTGATACTTCCGTTTGTTAAAAGCGGCAAAAAGTCATTCGCAAATCTCCGCGTTGCCTCAGCTTTTTCCTCGAGAGGTCTCGCTCGCAGCACAGTACCGATGACCCTGGCGCGTTTTTGGAGCGTCATACCGAGGTCGATCTCGGCCTTACGGCCCGCGGTCAGCCCGACAAGGATGATCCGCCCTTTGAGGGCAAGGCTCGCCAAACTCTCCGGAAAATAATCACCGCCCACAAGATCGAGGATCACATCGACGCCGCGTCCGCCCGTCGCGTCTTTAACCTGATCGGCAAAGACAGCGCCGCTCGATGTGACAATTCCGCGGTCGAGACCAAATTCGACGCATCGCTCCACCTTATCCGCCGTACGCGAAGTCCCAACGACGAAAACACCTTTGGCTTTCGCCATCTGCAACGCCGCGAGCCCAACTCCCGAACCGACCGCGTGAAGGAGCAGCGTTTGCCCTTCCCTCAACTCAGCCTGTGTAAAGATCGCGTCGTGGGCCGTTATAAAAGCTTCCGGTACAGCCGCAGCATCGACGAATGATAAGCTGTCGGGAATTCGCATCAACAGCCGGTGGTCGATAACGACCTTCTCGGCTTGCGCCTCACCGGACGTGATCGCCATGACCATATCGCCTGCCGCAAAAGCCGTAACGCCGATGCCGGTCTCGACGATCTCGCCCGTGAATTCAAGTCCGGAATACTTGGCGAGAAACCGGCCGGCGGCGGATACATTCCCTTCGCTTGCATCAGGTCCGCACGATTGAGCCCCGCCGCTCGCACGGCGACAAGTACTTCGCCCGGCTCGAGTGGCCGAGGGTCGGGAACATCCTTAAGCTCAATACTTTTGCCGTCAAACTCTGAGAAGTAAACGGCTTTCATTTTCGAAGTTTGGTTTCGACGTTGTTGGCCTTGAGGGTGTTGCCCGTGGCTCGCTCGAGTTCGGTGACGGCTTTATTTAGCTCGGTGCGTGCACGAAGCTCAGCGCTTTGGGCGGCGGTGAGGGCCGTTTGGCGTTCGAGCACACGGTAAACGTCCGATTGGCCGCTGTCGAGCTTTCGCTGCTCGGATTCGTATTGCTTTGCTGAGTTCTCGCGAGCGATCGATGCGGCCCGTAGGCGCGCCTGATTTGTCCGGACGGCTTGGATCGCATTGCGCACCTCGGTCTGGATGTTCTGCTCTAGCTGCTCCCGCTGGACGTCGAGACGCTCCGCCTCGACGAGCGACCGGCCATAAAGAGCCGAGGCCGTCTTGTCGCGGCCAAACAGCGGAATGTTGAAGTTCACGCCTACGCGGAAGACCGGATATTTGTTTGCAAAAATATCCGAGTAAGCCGACGGCGAGCTGCCGATCTGCTGCAGGAACGCCTGCTGTTGCTGCATTGACGCGATGCACTCCGGCGAGGTCGGAATCGCACAGACCGTTCGGGCAAAAGGATTAGCGAAGCTGGGATTTTGGCTGCCGCCGATACCCGCTGATGTATAGCTTGCAAAAAGGTCGACCTGCGGTTTTTTCTGGTCTTTGTAGAGCCGCTGGTCGAGCTCGTTGATATCACGCTGCGACGCGTTGATCTCCAGTTCCGGACGATTGGCAATGGCCAGCGCGACCGCGTCCGTCAGCCCCGGATCGGGGACGTTTATCTCGACCGGCTCAACAGGCGTGA
This sequence comes from Pyrinomonadaceae bacterium, assembly GCA_035995005.1. Taxonomy (GTDB): domain Bacteria; phylum Acidobacteriota; class Blastocatellia; order Pyrinomonadales; family Pyrinomonadaceae; genus OLB17. Next base: position 2,058 of record DASYKW010000074.1, on the reverse strand, counting down.
TCGACTCACTCCAGATAGGAGCGTCGCGATTCGGCGAGATCAGTCCTTTGAGGACATTCTCCGTCAGGTTTACCGTGTTTAGTGCGTCGTAGACCGCCTGCTCAAAGTTTGCGACCTGAGTCTCGGCCGCGACGACGTCGATCGGGGCAAGCTGTCCCTCATTTACCAATCGGCGATTGTGCTCAAGTTGTGATTTGGCGTCGCGAACGGCGTCGCGCTGGACCTGTAGATTCCGCAGAGCATACGTCAGGTCCCAATACGCACGCTCGACGGCGGCTACCGTCTCGATCGCACGCTGACGAAACTGTGTGTCGGTGATCTGGATATTTCGCTTGGCGACCTCGATCGTCCGCCGATTAGTATCAAACTTTCGCCCGCGAAATAACGGCTGCGTCACCGAGAATCCAAGGCTGGAATTCAGCTGTGGGCTCAAGATCGAGATCGGATTATCGGTCGTTGCTTGGTTGTTATTAAAGGTGGTGCCAAAGACCGTTCCCCACCTGGGAGCGTAGGCAGAAATGCCGGCATTTCCGACAAGGCTGCTGACCGTATTTTTCTGATTCGTGCTGAAAATGCTGACGTTTGGCGTAGTCGACCGATCGTAATACATCTGGCCCGTAAGCCGCGGCTGATACACGCCGCGGGCAGACCGCAGGTCAAATTCCGCCATCTGCTCGGTCTTTCGCGTGACCTCGATGTCCCGATTGTTCTCCAGAGCGAGTCCGACAGCATCATTCATCGTCAACGGACGCTGGCGGGTCATCTCGACGCCGACAAGACCAAGGTCAGGAAGGCTGAGGTCGCGATTTTCAAAGTCCGGAGCCACCGTCGCGACGGGTACGGTCTCGGGAAGCGGGCTCGGAGTCGGCAAGGGCGCTTGCGCAGATACGCCGACCGCCGCAGCCGCAAGAATAACCACAGGAAGAATGTATGAATGCAAACGCATATTGATCTGGCGGCCTTAGTTCTTGCCGATAAGGGATGTGGCCGCCGGAGTTAGCCGTCTCTTCATTCCGCCGAAGAGCCTGGCCGCGAGTCGATTGAAAAATGCGAAGATCCTCAACTCCGCGAGATCGTCAAAGATCGAATAAAACACCGGCACCGCCAGCAAAGTTAGCAGCAGACACAACGTCTGGCCGCCAACGACAAGCACGCCGATCGAGCGGTTCGTACCGGCTCCGGCACCGGTTCCCAATACCAAGGGGATCATTCCCGCGACGAGCGCGATCGTCGTCATCAGGATAGGTCGCAAGCGGTCCCGGTTTGCCTGGATGATCGCGTCATAACGCGACATTCCCTGCGAGCGAAGGTGATTCGTATGGTCGATCTGCAAAATGGCGTTCTTTTTGACAACGCCAAAAAGCAGCAAGAGACCAAGGCCTGAAAAGATATTCACCGTCTGGCCCGCAAGCAAGAGGCTAAAGATGCCGAACGGGATCGAGAGCGGCAGCGTGAGCAAGATCGTGACCGGATGGATAAAGCTCTCAAACTGGGCCGCGAGAACGATGTACATGAAAATAAAGCTCAACATGAAGGCGAGGAGAAAATAGAATCCGGCCTTTCCCATCTCCTTCGATTGGCCAACGTAGCCCGTGCGGTACTCGGTCGGAATGTTGAGTATCTTGACGTAACTGTCGATCGCGGCTGTGATGCTCGCTGCCGACCCGCCGGGTTTGGTGTTTGCAAGGAGCGTCACTTGCCTCTGGCGGTTGGTCCGATCGATCGAGCTCGGCCCGGTGCCTGGCTTGCTCTTGACCACGCGATCGAGCGTGACCCATCCGAGCTTTGCCGACGGCACGATCACACGCTTTAAGCCCTCGAGGCTCGTACGATAAGGATTGATGGCTCTCACGTCCACCTCGTATTGGTCCGCACCCGCGTTAAATGTAGTGGCCTCCTGCCCGGCGATGAGCGTGTTGAGAGCCTGCGAAACATCACCGACACGGACGCCGAGATCCGCCGCCGTGTCACGATCGACCTCCAACTGAACCTCCGGTTTGCCGGCGATAAGAGTCGAGTCGACGTCGACGGCGTCGGGAATGGTCTTCATCTTCTCGA
>DASYKW010000073.1:0-6485 GCA_035995005.1 Pyrinomonadaceae bacterium | reverse complement strand
GGCCGGGATACGGCAAAGGTGACGGCGGCGATCGGGGCGTCGGAGCTAACTTTGAAAATCTACTTGGATAGATGACAGATGACAACGGACAGCGGACAGCGGACAACGGACAACGGACAGCGGAGAGTCTCTCTTTCCTCTGTCAGTTGTCATCTGTCAACTGAAAGAAGAGTTCCCTTGAGGCCGCAGCCGACGGAATAGACGGTGTCGCCGGTGGCGACGATCATTTGGGCGTCGCGTGTGAAGCAGAGGCCGACGATGTTTGGGCCGGCGAGAAAGTTTTCGGCGGTCTTACCGTCAGCAGAGACCCTCACAATTCCATGATGCCCGCGATAGCACGCCGCGATGTAGAGATCGCCCTCGGTATCAAAAGCCAGCCCCTGAGGCCGGCCAAAGCCGCGAAAGTAGGTCGTGACGTCGCCCTTTTTGTCGATAGCGTGAATGGCGTCGTGACTCGCCAGGCCGGGAGCCGTGACATAAAGACGTTCGTCGGGGCCAAAGGCCATGTGATACGCCGCGACCGACGGCTCGAGGACAGCAAAGGTCTCCGGCGTCCCAAGCTCCGCCACACGATAGATCGTTCCCGTGCGATCGCCGACGTACATTCGACCCTTTGCGTCAAAAGCAATGCCCGTCGCGATCCCCAGACCAGTTACATGTACCGTCGCCGTTCCATCACGCCCGATAGCATACACCTCGCCTTGAGCACGATTTGTGACGAACATTTGCCCGTGAGGGTCAAAGGCAATTCCCGTGGGGTTAAGCACCGCTTCGGGAAGTTCGTCGAGATAGCCGTCAGCCTCGAGCCGAAACAGCGTCGCGGGCAGGTGTTGGCCGCGGCCTCCGGACCGCGTGAGGATCACCGCGTCGTCCGACGGATCGACCGCGGGATTGGCAACGATGTGCATCTCGACTGCCACCTGCTGCCCGACCGTGATCTCACGCGTCTCGCTGATAGAACCGAGGCTTTCGAGATGGACCAGGGTCTTGCCCTCGGCGGCTTCGGCAGGGACGATCGCCAGGATCCTGCTCGACGACGCAGCAACGATCTGACAGCGATGCCCCGCGACATAACAACCGTCATTCGAGCGCGGGTCCATTCGAAAGCCTTCGCACGATACGGTTATCTCGCCGCCCGGTATGGCGAACGACGGCTCGACCGTGATGATCTTTGCTGCACTCATCTGAGTTTCATTCTACGCAATGGGCAGCGATTGGGCGAAAGATGCCTGTCAGTTGGCCCATTTAACGCGCCCTGTAAAAGTAAAAGCACCCGCCTTTCGGCGAGTGCTTCTCGGATCAAGGGTTTGATGATGAACGTTTCTTATTTCTCCCACCATTGCTGGACGGCGTTGGGCGAATTGGATGCCACGGGGAATGGGTTCCCTTTCTTTGGCACGCGACCGGCCATTGTCTTCCCCTCGGATGAGGTCCACGGCTGCCCGTAAAAGAGTGATGCCGATGGCCCAACCAATCTGCCGTCGAGAGCGCTGCCCGCCGCCGGGATCTCCATGTCGATCAGATATGAGTTGTAACCGAGATTGATGTTGCCGTTTTGTTCAGGATGTACCTTTGGTCGCCCGTCTGAGCCGATCACAAAGCGCCATGTCCGCCACACGTCGCCGTTGTTCATTAGGCTGCATTCCCAATTGCCCGGGTTGTCCTCGAGTGCCAAACGTGGGTCCCAACGGTTTTGGCGCTCGCCCCATGTAAGCGGCGCCAGCACTTTTACGGTCCTGAATCCGATCTTGTCCTGATACTCCGTTCCACGCTGATATTTTGCGGCGATACGGTCCTGATAGATAACCTCGTACGCTCTCTCGGACCGGCTCAGGGCCTGATCCGAAAAGTCGGTCGGTCCCGGCATCGAAAGGCGTTTGCCGTTTACGGAGCAGCGCAGATACCCGTGCGGGATATTTGTCCCGGCCTCTGATGGCGAAAGATTAAAGTAGAACTCGACCTGATTGGCTCCGTTGCGATCCGAGCCGTTTTTCCAGTCGAGATAGGAATAATACTCGCGTGGGTGCAGGAACACCCAGCTTACCGCCGTCTCATTATGACGATTGATGTAGTACTTAGGCGGTGAGAGGCCGGCCTCTTGTCCCGAACGCACGCGATTGACGGTGCGCACGTCGATCTTATATGTCCTGACGAGGTTCTCTTCGTCCGTATCACCGTTAACCGTGAAAACCTTCACCTCAAACTCACCGATCTCCTTCGTCGCCGTGTCCTTTCGCCAGCAGTCGGCTGTGACCATGTAGCTCTCGTCCAAGGCTCCGTTCGTGTTACGGTACATTCCTGATTCGCAGCGTGTTGTTCCGATCGGCTTGCCGGCCCTGGAAACAACTATCTTGAAAGCGCTTCGATTGGGGTACTCACCAAAGACCTTCATATTGGTCTGAAGATACCAGCCGGTACTATACGGAATGTTATTACCGCCGAGGGCCTCGCCGTTCACGGCCTCGAACCACGTAAAAGCGTCATCGACAACGCCCTGACGTTTCGCGTTAGCCAGCGATACCGAGGAGGCCAAAAGCACTAGACAAATGAGCGATGCCGGTTTTCTTATTCTCATAATGACGTAGGTTTTCACGGATCTCAGGATCCTTCGGATAACATGCACCCAAATATTTTTGACCCAGAGTACACCAGTCTTTAAGTAAAACCTATAACTAATCCGCTCGTTTTCCTTACAATCAGATCCTGCCTTTCGGATCTCACGCGATCGTCTCGTTGTAATCCATCAGACCGAAAAGGAAATTATTGTCGACCTAAAATATTTTTTTGAGAGCGATGCGCGGGTGCGACGTACTAAGAGATCGCGGGCGACGCACACTTAACTTCAACGTTCAATAGGGTTGGGAAATTATCCACACTCTTATCCACATTTCGCTCTAAACGTTATCCACACGTTTTCCACAAGTTGTTGAAAAATAAGGCACTTACTTAAAGTATTTTCTACTTGACTTGGAATTTTGCTGGTGTAAGATTGCATCACTGTCGAGGTTGCTCACGGGTACCACGACCGGTTTGGGGAAGAGGGATGAGAGTGGTGACACACTCATCCGGGAACGGAAGGAGCGGAAAGCCGCCGTTCACGATCGCCTTAGACCGAAGCCGAAAGGCTTGCTAGGGTGAGGCCGAAAGGCAGCACCTGAGTCATCCAGAAACGGATGACGCTCCTTGGAAATGATCAGCCGAGTGAGTGCTACGCCGCTCGAAGCGCAAGAGGTCCTTCGGGACCACCAAGCGAACGAGCCTCGTTGCCGGGAACGTAACCGGCGGTGGAGGAAAAGCCACCAAAACAAAAACCTAGTGGCACCACCTGCCTAGCGCAGGAACGAAGAAAGTGAAAGCTTGATTTGGGTGCTGACCGGAGATGACGCTCCGCAGAGTCTCTTCGGAATACAAAATCGGTGGTTCAAACGTGTACATGCGAGAACCACCAACCTTTAACGGCACTTCGGTGCTTGCGGAGGAATAACATAAGCGTCGAACCGAGCGATCGATTCGACGCTTTTGTTTTTTTGTTTACACTAGAGAGTAATGTTTCTCGATCGGGTAAAGATACGGATCAAGGCTGGCGACGGTGGAAACGGCGTCACGGCGTTTCGGCGTGAAAAATTCGTCCCGCGCGGTGGACCCTCTGGAGGCGATGGAGGCGTTGGCGGCAGTGTGTGGATGGAGTCCGACGAAGGGTTAAACACGCTATTACACTTGCGGTACAACCCGGAACACAAGGCTGAACGCGGACATCACGGCGAGGGATCCAATCGCTACGGTAAAGACGGCGTTGACGCGATCGTGAGAGTTCCGGTCGGTACGCAGGTTTACGACGCCGAGTCGGGCAATCTTTTGTTCGATTTTACTGAGCCCGGACAGAAATACAGAGCGGCAAAAGGAGGCAAAGGCGGGTGGGGCAATTCGCACTTCGCAACACCGACCAAACAAGCTCCCAAATATCACTACGACGGGCGTCCTGGCGAGGAAAAGGAGCTGCAGCTCGAGCTCAAGTTGATCGCTGACGTGGGGCTCGTTGGATTTCCGAATGCCGGCAAATCCACGCTCATCAGTGTGATCTCCGCGGCCAAGCCAAAGATCGCCGACTATCCTTTTACGACTTTGGAGCCAAATCTCGGCGTCGTGGACATGGGCGAATACCGCACGTTCGTGGTCGCGGACATTCCGGGCCTTATTGAAGGAGCGAGCGAGGGTCAGGGCTTGGGAGACCGTTTTTTGCGGCACGTCGAACGGACGAAGTTGATCCTCCATCTCGTCGATGTCAGTTCCCTGTCGGGCCGCGATCCGGTGTCGGATTACGAGATCATCAATCGCGAGCTGACGAATTACGACGCGAATCTCGGGGCACGACCGCAGATCGTGGTTGCGACCAAAATGGACGCGCTCGACGATCCCGAACGCCTCGAGGTCCTGCGCAAGAGGGCGAAAAAGGACCGGAAGCCGTTTTTCGAGATCTCGGCGGTAACTAATTTGGGCGTAAAAGAGCTTGTCTCGGCCGTTGCTCACCGGCTGACCGAGATGACCGCCGAGGCCAAGGAAGCGGCTAATGGTTAAGATCGCGTTCTACGGCGGCAGCTTCGACCCGCCGCATTACGGTCATTTGGCGGTGGCGCGAGGGCTTTTGAGGCAGTTCGATCTCGACGAATTCGTCTTCATGCCGGCGTTTCACGCTCCACACAAAAAGCGATCGGAGCCGACCTCGCCTTTCGACCGTTACGCGATGCTGTCGCTCATGACGGCGAACGAATCCACGATCAGCATCTCCAAGACCGAGATCGAGCAGCCCTCACCCGCCTATACCGTCGACACGCTTATGCGGCTCAAAAGCATGTTGAAGGACGTGCAGATCTTTTTTGTAATGGGAGCGGACTCGTGGAGCCAGATACGCACCTGGCGTGAATGGGAGAGCGTTCTAACGCTGACGGACCAGATCGTGGTCACGCGGCCGGGCTACGAGATCGGCGTCGAGCACGTCTCACGCGAGATACGCGAACGGATCATCGACCTGCGAGAAACCGGCGTCGAGATCCCCGACGACGGCGAGCAGCACATCTATTTTTCCGACGCCGCGGACGTCGATATTTCGGCGACGGACATTCGCCGCAAGATCCGCGAGGGCGACGACACGTGGCAGGCTCAGGTCCCGGCCGAGGTTGCAAAATACATCCAGAAGTATCAGATTTATAACTAGATGGAAGAAACCCAGGAACGCCTCCTCAACCACGACGCCGTCAAGATCGAGCTCGCACAGCCGCCTTTGCCTTTTGCCGACCTAGACCCCGAAGTCAGACTTGCAGTCGAATGTGCCGCCGATAAAAAGGCCTTCGACATGCGTGTGCTTGACCTGCGCGATGTCGCCAGCTTTACCGAGTTTTTTATCATCGCGTCGGGCGCGAACCAGCGTCAGGTGCAGGCCGTCGCCGACGAGATCAACGAGCAGTTAAAAAAGCAGTTGAAATCAAAGGCAGTTCGTGTCGAGGGCTACAGCTCAGCCGAGTGGGTGCTGCTCGACTACGGTGATTTTATCGTCCACATCTTTAACAAGGAATCCCGCGAATTCTACGACCTCGAACGCCTCTGGCGCGACGCCCGCAAGGTCGAACTGCCGGCTGAGATCCTCTAGCCACCTACTTACTGCCTTTTTCCGGTTTTTCCCGCATGTTAAGCCTAAATTCAGGCCTTTTCCGGTATTAACCCGCGTAGAAAAGGGGTCGTTTTGGTGTACTTGTTTTCGCCCCCTTTTGCAGTACATCGCCCAAACCGGCCCAATCCCGGCGGCAAAGACCGGAGCGGTGGAGTTGGTGGGTATCGACAAGAATCGCAGGTTTGACTCTCAACATCTTTGACCCTCAACTTTTTTTTCGACAAGAATTGCAGGTCTGACCCTCAACTTCGTGCCGGGGATCGCATGTCTCACGCCGCCGGTCTTCTACTTACCAAAATGCTGCCTGTAATACTTCATGTTTTGCTCATCGAGCTCCGCTTGGAAGCGGTCAAACACGGTTTTAGCGTCGTCTCTCAAGCTAAAATGATCACAACAGCGAAAGAACCTGAAGACCGAAGCTTGGAAATATCTCGAAAATTGAAACCCCGGCTGTGAAGTGAATTGAAAGAATCGATCGACAATTTTTTCCTTTTCACCTTGCCTCTCCCATATTGCCAGGAGTTCCGCAAGAGCGTAATCATCGAGAGGATTTATCGCCAAACTTTCGTCCAACCTCGCTTCAGCTTCTTCGAGTTTGCCCTGCCGCTGGTAGATCTTCGCCAGTTCGGTGCGGGGGTGAAGCTGTTTGTCGTCGATCTCAAGACTCTCCAACAACCTCTCTTCGGCTTCTTTCAGTTTGCCCTGCCGCTGGTAGATCCTCGCCAGTTCGGTGCGAGCTTGTAAGTCATTTTTCTCAAGATCGAGAAGTTCCACCAAAACGGCTTCGGCCTCTGTCAGTTTGCCCTGCCGCTGGTAGATC
>DASYKW010000072.1:0-25822 GCA_035995005.1 Pyrinomonadaceae bacterium | reverse complement strand
GAGAATAAGATCCTTTCGCATCCCGCGAGCGTCGATACTATCCCTAGCTCGGCGAATGTCGAGGACCACGTCTCGATGGGGATGACGGCCGGGCTCAAGCTGCGTCAGATCGCCGCAAATCTCGAGATCATTCTAAGCCTGGAAATGCTGTGTGCCGCGCAGGGAATCGATTTTAGGTTTAAGAGGAATGGCGGCAAGCTACGACTCGGCGTCGGCACCCGCGAGGTCTATCGACGCATGCGCGACTCGATCCCATTCATCGAGGCAGACACGTATATGAAACCCCATCTGGATGCGGCTCTCCAGGTCGTTCGGGAGTGGAAGCCTCTCGAATGATCTGCAATTTGAGATCTGAAATCTGAAAATTCCGAGCTGGGAGGGCGAAGATTGGTACACCCGGCAAGATTCGAACTTGCGACCCTCTGATTCGAAGTCAGATACTCTATCCAGCTGAGCTACGGGTGCACGCGAGTTTGATTGTAGGATGCAGAGGCGTCGTCCCGCAACTCACCTAGCCTTGCAGCGTGCGAATGTGAGCGACGATGGCCCTGATCTCCTCGGGCTTGAGTTTTTGCTCGAATGAGGGCATACCTTCTTCAGGATCACCTTCCTGCACGTCTTTTACGAACTTGTCGTCCGTCCAAGCTTTTACGTTAGCGCGGGTGAGATCGGCCGGCTTGAGCTTTTTGCCAGCGATCGTGACCGGTCCGCCCTTGCCTGAGTCTTTATGGCAGATCATGCAGTTCTGGGCGTAGAGCTCTTTGCCGTCAAACGGCTTTTCCGGTTCGGGTGTTACCTCGGGCTGAGAGGGAACCGCTGCAACATTACTCTTATCAACCGGAACGGCAGAGGTGCTCGTATTTACAGAATTGCCGCATGCCGCCGCCGCGAAAAGGAGGATAGCAACCAGGATCAAAAGTTTTAGTCGACGCATAGTGACATCCCCGGGAACATTTGTCTTCAGAACCAGAAAAGTTTAACGTAATGCCAAATCTGCGGCAATCACCTCGCATCAAAGACATTATGAAAAAGGCATCGCTGCTCACGTTGGCCCTCGTGGCGGTCAGCTCGCTCAACCACGTTGCAAACGGTCAGAAGATCGTCATAGCCGACCTTAAGGATGAGGTTACGGTTCGTCGCGACAGCCGCGATATTCCATATATCGAGGCGAAGAACGACAGCGACCTCTACTTTATGCAGGGGTACTCGACTGCTCGCGACCGCCTCTGGCAGATGGACCTGATGCGTCGGCTGGCGAGAGGCGAGACGGCGGAGATCTTTGGCACGGCGGCTCTGGAGCAAGACAAACGCTGGCGGCGATTTGGGTTTGGTGAGGTCGCAAATCAGAGCCTTGGCCAGCTTTCGCCGGAGCTGCGGGCCGCGCTCAACGACTATGCCCGTGGCGTCAACGCGTACGTCGCGACGCGCACGGATAAAGAGTTCCCGATCGAATTCCAGATCTTGCAATATCGCCCCCGCCAGTGGAGTCCGACGGACTCTCTCGTCATCGGCAAGATCCTTGCCGACGCACTTAGCACGACATGGCAAAACGACCTTCTGCGCTCACAACTCAAGGCGGCCCTTCCGGCAGACAAGTTCGCCGACGTTAACAATCAGATAACGCCCTACGACGTTGTCCTTTTTGGCAAGGACACGGCTGCCGGGCCTGCGACGGCCCAAGTCCCGCAGGTACAGGTTCCCGCCGAATTCGCGGCCTTTGCCGCGCGAGACGCGAAGGTCCGGGAGGATGGCCTCAGCCTCGTGGGTTTGTATGCCGAGGACCTTGCTGCTAGTAACAACTGGGTGATCTCCGGCAAACGTACCGCGGACGGGAAGCCGATCCTTGCGAACGATCCACATTTGCAGGCCACTGCTCCCGGCATCTGGTACATGGTCCATTTGTCATCCCCAAATGTCCGGGTGTCCGGTGTTACGCTTCCGGGCTCACCCGGCGTCGTCCTCGGTCACAACGACAGTATCGCGTGGGGTGCGACGAATGTCGGTCCGGACGTCCAGGATCTTTACATCGAGACCTTTAACGAACAGGGCCAGGTCAAAACTGCTACAGGTTGGCAAGCACCCAAGGTGCGTCACGAGATTATCAAAGTCCGCAGCAACCCTTTAAAAACGGACACGACCGACACAGTGGTGGACTACACCGACACGCCGCATGGTCCTGTGATCACAGAGGCCGATGGCAAGAAATATGCTCTCAAATGGACCGCTCTCGATTCAAAGAACGGCGAGCTGCAGGCTTTCTTTGACCTGAATCACGCAAAGAACTGGGACGACTTTAAGGCCGACCTCAAGAGCTACGGCGGACCGACCCAGAATTTTGTTTACGCTGACGCAAAAGGAAATATTGGCTGGTATGCCGCAGGGCACATCCCGATCCGTAAGGCGGGCGACGGGGCGTTTCCTTATGACGGCTCAACGACGGATGGCGATTGGACCGGCTACATTCCGTTTGAGGAGTTGCCGAATCTCTATAACCCACGCGACGGCCTGATCGTTACCGCAAACCAACGCACGGTCGGCACGAATTACAAGTACACGCAGTTTGCACGTGACATTGCGGCTCCGTGGAGGGCCCGCGATATCCTGAACGACCTCATGGCAAAGCAGAAGATCACGATGGACGATGTGCGGGACGTGCAGTACGAGACCTTTAACATCCCGCTCTCGAATCTCGCGAAATCGATCGTCAAGCTCAACGCCGCGTCGCCTGAGACGCTCGACGTGCTAAAGACGTGGGACGGCCGGGTAACCTCGGATTCCCGCGGTGCGGTTCTTGCGACCGAGATTCGTAGCTGCCTCGCAACGAAGATCGCCGACGCGAACAAGCCGACCCCGGCGGGCATCATCACCCAGCGGATCGTCGATCGTGCCGTCGAAGAGAACCTTACGCGGTGGTTGCCGGACGGTGTTAGCGATTACGCATCGCTAATCAAGACGTGCGATACCACCGCCCGGACGAGCCTTGCCGATCCGAAACGTTATGGTCCTGACCCCGCGAACTGGGTCTGGGGTAAATTCTGGATCTCGCGATTCCCGCATCCGCTTGCCGCGGCTCCGCTCATAGGGATGCAGTTTGCGACGCCATCGGTGCCGATAAATGGCAGCGGCAGCACGCCGAATGTGGGCTCGAGCGTGTCAATGCGGCTGATCGCGAGCCCCGGTAACTGGGACGCGACGCGACATGTAATACCACTCGGCGAGAGCGGCGATCCGCGTTCACCTCATTTCAAAGACCAATTCGAGGCTTGGCGGACCGGAACGCCTATGATCTTTCCCTTCTCGAAGGAAGCGGTTGGGAAGGCGGCGGTCAGCTCGACGGTGTACGGGCCAAAGTAACGAGAAAGTCCTCGAGAATGATCGCGGCGGCCTCGCTGTCGACCATCTCTCGGGATTCTTCCGTGTTTTTCCCGGCCGCCCAGAGACGGCCTTTTGCCTCATAAGAGGTTGCTCGTTCGTCCTGCAGGAAGACTGGAACATCGAGCGAGAGGGAGAGCTTGCGGGCCATATCGCGAGCCTCCACGGTCATCCGACCGTCTGAACCGTCTGATTCGAGCGGCAAACCCATAACAACGGCCTTTGCATCCAAGTCCGCGACGAGTTTTTTGATATTGAGGAGGAGCCTTTTCCAGTTTGTTCGTTCGAGTCGTCTTAATGGCCGGACGGCGATACGGAGCTCGTCGCAGACGGCTACGCCGCAGCGTTTTGTGCCGGGATCGATCGCGAGGATGCGACCCTCTGACGGCAGGTCAGAAACATCTGCAATAGCTTTTTGATTACTCGTTTCTTTTTCTTGCACCTAAAGGGTCGTTCACGGATAATCTTGTGAGCCCGTGAAGGCTGAACAAAAGGGCGTTTTCTTACGTAGAAACCACGTCTAGGATTACATAAGAGGTTTTACTATGTCATTTCGCGGAAAGCTTTGGGTCCTGGTGATCTCCGGCGTTATTTCTGTTTACGCCGTGGTTGGCGGACTGCCCTTTGTTGGCGGTTTGCTGACGACATCGGCCCAGCAGCCCGTAAACGACTCGACCGCGCAGATGCGTATCGTCGAGTCCGTGCTCCAGCATATCCAGAACGACTACGTGGACGATCCCAACATGGAGAAGGTCCGCCTCGGTGCCCTTCGCGGTCTCGCGGGCGGTCTCGACCCTTATTCGTCGTTTTTGACCGCCGATCAGGTTAAGGCCTTTGATGCCGCAAAAGCCTCGGGCAAGGTTGGCATCGGAGCTGAGTTCTCAACGATCTCTGGCTACCTCTACGTGGTTGCCGCCATCAAGGGTTCACCCGCAGATAAGGCGGGTATAAAAGCTGGCGACGTGATCGAGTACATCGACAATAAGGCTACGCGAGACATTTCGCTTTACGACGCTCGTCAGCTCGTGAGCGGCGATGCCGGAACGACCGTAGGCCTTCGCGTGCTGCGTTCTGGCGAAAAGCCGCAGACGATAAAGGTAGCTCGCGGCGGTTACAAGGTGCCATCGACCGAGGGTCGCATCGAGCCCGGCAAGATCGGCGTAGTCAAGGTCTACAGCCTCGAGGATGGCGAGTCGACCGACATTCGCACGCAGGTACAGTCTCTTGCCAAGCAAGGAGCCCAAAAGATCGTGCTTGACCTGCGCGGTGTCGCAGCCGGCAGCCTTGCAGAGGGCATTGCGGTCGCAAATCTCTTTATAAAGGACGGCGAGCTCGCAAAGGTCGTCGGGCAGGGAAGCAAAGTAACTCAGACGTTCGCCGCGGACCCGTCGAAGGCAGTATTCGACGGCCCGATGGCCGTGCTTATCGATCTCGGTACAGCCGGTGCGGCAGAAGCGGTCGCCGCGGCCGTTCTCGACCGCAAACGCGGCGAGGTCATCGGCGAAAAAAGCTTTGGTGCGGGCACCGAGCAGAAGCTTTTCCCGCTAAAGAGCGGTGAAGGCCTGCTCTTGACCGTTGCCAAATGGGCGAGCCCGAGCGGCAATCCGTTCCTTGGCGAGGAGCGTGCATCTACCGGTATCAAGCCGTCGATCGAGGTCAAGCGTCCCGACACGCCCGAGCCGCTCGATCCGGACAGCCTAAACGACGACCAGAATCCCAATCCGCAGGCCACGCCGACGCCAAAGCCCCTGCCAAAAGTGCTTGAGGACATCCAACTCAAAAAAGCCCTCGAGGTCCTCGGTGCAGGCGATAAGGCCATCGGTGCAAAGGCCGGCGAGTAACGCTTTTTCGATCTGATTTCCAAGCCCGCGTCCACGGATGCGGGCTTTTTTGTCCCACACCGTCTCACTTTAAGTGGGTCGATCTAACTTACTGCAAGCAGTGAGGTTAGCTGCGAAGCAACTGTCCCACTTTAAATGGGCCAGGGAAGTTATTGTAAACAAGAGAGTTAGAAGACCGAAAAGGCCGTTTTTTGCGCATTTTCAAAAAACTTTTTCGGCCCGGTTTCCCCATCAAATTGTCAAAGATCGGCCGCTCACCGAGAGCGGTGCGTCTCGACACTCTGCCAGAAACTTGTCGTCAACGGAAGCCTAAAAAGCACGGAATGACCCACTCTGCACGAAATGACGTAAAATGCACAAGGACTGCCCTAGCCGGATTTTTCATGCTACCTCGAGATGTCAAAAAGACTCGCTGGACCTCATCTCCGATGTCCGTGATTGCGTCTTTGGTATTAATCTTTTTCACAGGCTGTGCCGGTACCGATCGGTCCGCTAGTCGTAGCTCGAACGAAAACGCTCAGACAAAGTCGGATCTTCCGAGCGGCGGCGACATTATCGAGATCGATCCTTATGAGTCGGCTGACGCATATTGCGGAGACCTGGTCAAAAAGATCACCGGAAAACTAGCGTTAACTCAGCTTCCGAAAAAGGTTGGAGGCGAAGAATATGAACTTCGCATTTGGAGCAACCTGGGCGGCCTCGTTGACCCGATGTTGTTGGGTATCCATCCCAAAGGAGGCGAGGATAGAGCATACTTTTTTGTTATCGACAGAGGCACGGATCAGATCAAATCGCGTAGAGAACGCCTCCAGAGCCCGAAATCTGGCTGGAACCGAATGCTGTTCGAGATGAGAAGTCGGCTCACGACACCAAAAGGCCTCGCCCGGGATCCGAAGTTTGACCTAATGCGGGATGAGCCTGTTATCTTGTTGGAAGTGCTCGATAGAGGTGAATATCGTCGCGTGCTATACGGGCAAAAGACATCTTTCGCAGACGGAAAGAGACTTATTGAGGTCTGCGAGTATTTGGCCTCCCAATTTGATGTGGAGATGGAGTGTCGTCGCACTCCTTAAACGCGTTTCCTTTCGCAAAAAAAGCATCCCTGCTATCATCGACAGCTAATGACCCCGAATGACTGCCTGATCCGCCCGCTTGCGGAGAGCGATCTCTCTGAGTGGCTGCGGCTGCGCCAAAAGCTTTGGGACCAGTCGTCGGAGGCGGAGCACCGCGAGGAGATGGTTGCGATATTCGAGGATGCGGACTCGCAGTTTGTGGCGGTCGCGGACGCCGGAAATAGCGAGCTTGCGGGTTTTTTGGAGGCGAGCATCCGCTCGCATGTCGAGGATTGCGATACGGAGAATGTCGGTTATCTTGAGGGTTGGTTCGTCGATGCTGAATATCGCCAGCAGGGACTTGGAGCGCGGCTCGTGGAGGCCGCCGAGAAATGGGCGCGATCGCACGGCTGCACAGAGATGGCATCCGATGCCGAGATCGACAACATCATAAGCCAGAAGGCCCATGAGCGGCTCGGCTATGCCGAGACCTCACGCCTCGTTCACCTCAGAAAGGAGCTTGTTTAGTTGGGTTTCCGTTCACACATTTTGATCTTTACTGCCGTGCTTTTGCTTGGATCGTTAGCCTTTGGGCAGTCGAACGATCAGAACTTTCCGACTCCGGTCACCGAGAGCGAACTTACAGGCTCTATCCGGGCTCGCGATATCGGTGACGGACGCGTGACGACGCACTTCTACGCGTTTGACGGGTCGCAGGGCGACATCTTTGTGAATGTCGTTACAAAGAATTTCTCGGGTGATATCGATGTCTTTACGGCCGACTCGCTAAAGCCGTTGACCAAGATGGTCATGTACGCCGACGTCGGCACTGCCGAGACCGGCCGCGTGATCTATATGCGGCAGCCGGGAAGGCTTTTGCTTCGAATTGAGGGCCGAACTCCCAACGACGACCCGGCGATGTACCGGGTAAAATTTGCGGGCAGCTTCGTCGCTCTCGCTCCCGAGAAAGCCGACAAACCGCCGACCGTCACGCCTACGGAGACCACAGGCGTCACCGTCAACTCAGTCGGCACGATCATCGCTCTTCCTCCGCCGCCCAAGGAGGTAGAGAAACCCGCTGCCGAGCCGGTTAAGAAAACGCCGGCCACGACGCCAAAGAAGGCCGAAACTGCCAAGACCGAGCCGCCCGCTGGCCGCGAAACCACCCAGAACGGTCCGAGAACAGTGTTTCAGAACCGGAGCAAAAGGGTCACCGTCGAGTCGACAGCGCCGGAACCCGCGAATAAGGGCGATAACGGATCGGCCCGACCTACCCGGGCAAAACCCGGCAAAGAGAAAGCTCCCGATCCGCTGGCAAATGTTCGGCTGGTGGTGATCCTCAAGGACGGGACAAGGATCGAGAAGGCAATGCCCGAGGTACTACGATTCAGCTTTGACCGCGGTATGCTGACGGTCGTCGGCAAGGACGGCTCGATCAACCGCTATTCGATGGCAGACGTCGCAAGCGTAAACGTTCAGTAGCTACGCGTAACTGTGCAGGCCCTTTAGCAGGTAGCTCACGCCAAGGTACGTAAAGATCACAAGCAGGAATCCGACGATCGCGAAGTACGCCGAGCTTCTCCCGCGCCAACCGCGAGCGATTCGCGTGTGCAGAAAAGCGGCGTAGGTCAGCCACGCGATCAACGCGCCGGTCTCCTTTGAGTCAAATCCCCACGGCCTGCCCCATGATTCATTCGCCCAGATCGCACCCGTGATAAGCAGCATCGCTAATCCTGCGAATGCGAGACATGCCGTTTTGTACATCAGGCTGTCGAGCGATTCGAGGCTCGGAAGACGTTCGCGAAGTTTCTCCGTGCGGAAGGAGAAGAAGATAACAAAGAGGGTCGCAACCAACGCCGTGATCAACGCCGAGACCTCGACCGGATTTGCGCTAAGGCTTAGAAACATCGTCGGTCCGGCCGATTGAGCATACTGGCGACCCATCTGCTCGTATTGTTTTGAGGTTACCTGCGCAAGCTCCTGCGCCGACATCTGCTGATTGTCCGCGATCGCCATGCCGGCAGTCACATACTGACTCGGGTCCTTGGCAAGTTGCGCCTGCAGGCGTGCGGGGACAGTGGCGTTGTCCTGAAGACCGATGACGAGCAGGACTATTGATAAGACCTGGGCGAGCAGGGCTCCCTTTAGCAGATAGTGGCCAAACACCTTCGCCTTATCGCTCTTTTGATAAATGTAGATCGTGAATGCCACTGCGGCGCCTGCGAGCAACAGTCCAGCAAGGACAAGGGTCGGGCCGACATATGGAACTTCAAGACGAAACGGAGCGTTGAAAGCCTTTTTGCCTTCGCCGGATGGCACAAAAAGTCCAGATCGATATACACATTCAGTAAAGACAGTGAATTTGCTGATTGTGGCGATCACCGAAAGGCCAAAAATGCTCGACCAAATCGCCATCGCCTCGACCTTGACACCGTCCTTAAGCAGATACATCACGGCGACGCCAAAGCACACGAGGGCGACGCCATAACTCAGGCTCGCATCCCCGACGTGGATCGGCCGCCAGTAGGAATCGAGCACCGGCGGCAGGTCGATGAATTCGTTCCCGATAAAGCGGGCGAGGGTCAGGATCAGCGCCGCGAGCGGCAACGTAAAAGCCGTCAGGATTCGGAAGCTGCGCCGACCTGCAAAAAACAGGGTCGCTATGCCCGCACCGAACGCGAACGCGAGGCTCAGGTCGTAGAGATTGGCAAACGGAATGTAGCGAAACACCCACGGCTCAGCCATGTTTCCGCTCGCACGCATTATCGCGATCTCATGGTCGTACGAGTTCACCCATCGGACCAGCCAACTCGAGAGATTAAAGAAAACGCCCAGCGCCGCACCAAAATAGCCGATCTTCTCGGCCATGGACGACGGAGCATAAAGGTTAGTGAGCTGGAATAGGGCGGCGAGAATGTAGCAGGCGAGGGCCAGCATCATTAATGCGCCATCGCTCACAAAGGTCGCACCGATCTCGAGCCGGAGTCCAAGCATGGCAAAAGATCCGACGATGACGAGTATCGCAGGCAGATACGATTTCCAAGTGGTGCGATTCTCAAGTCTGTCGAGTTCTTCCATTATCAGTCTCCATTCCCGATGCCGCGTATCTCGTCGGCTATCTTCTTAAACTTGTCTGCAAAACCAAGATGGTTTCGATTTGCCTCGCCGCCGATGACGACCTCGCTGCTGCCGTCTTCGCGGGGCTCGATCGACGCCCAAACGCGTTTGTGTGAGAAAAAGAAAACGAGCATCAGCGTGCCGACGAGACCGAACCCGCCGATATACCAGGCGATAAAGTGCGCGTTAAATGGGTCGTACTTGATCGAAAGGATATGAGCGAGCGGCGATTTTTCAAATGTCGCAAGATGCCATTTGTAGCCCGCCTTTGGCGCTCCTACGGGGGCGCTGTCGGGCAGCTTTTGTGCGAAGGCGAATACTCGTATCGGCTGCTCGCCGGGCGGGGTGACGTTAAGGATCGCAGCCGGATTATTGTATTCAGCGCTTCGTGTGTCAGGCTGGCCGTTCTCGCCGAAAGTGAAGTCCGGCTCGAAGTCCTTGAAATCGATCTTCGTTCCGTCCGCAAGAGTCGCGGAACCGTTACGCTGGATCTCGACATTTATCGGAGCACCGCCATTCTGAGGCGTGAGCTCCAACGTGATAATGCGGGCATTCCCGACCGGGATCGTCTGAGCCTGGAAGAAGCGATAGCCGCGGTACGTGAATGGTTTGTTGAGACTCACGTCCGCGAGGGTGCTGCCGTAGGCCGGATCATCGACACGGATCTGCGTCCGCCAGTCGAGTGTGTTGGTCACGTCGATGCCGCCATTCTCGTCGATCAGACGCTGTTGAATGTCGGTGCAATCGATCGTGAAGGGAAGCTTCACGCTGAATTTTTCCTTCTTGTCGAGATTGAACTGGATCAGCTGGATCTCATCGGTCTTTTCCCCGGGAATCATTCGAACATCCGCGTCAAAACCGGTCTGGAACGCGACAAAATGCCCGAGGAAGAGCGTCAGTAGGAAAACGTGGATCACGTACGCACCGAGGCGATTCCAACTGCCGCTCTGACCAAAGATCACTGTCGATCTTCGCTCGACGACATTAGCGAAATCTTTTCGGCCATCGGCACCGATGCCGTATTCCGTCTTGACCTGCGGCGTGCTCTTCACGCGAAGGCCGACGTTCTTAAAGGCGGCTGTGATCTTTGCCTCGATGTCTTTTTCGTCGGCGGTTGAGGGGATCACTTTGTGTTCCTTGCGGCCGAGCAACCAGTCGCGAGTAGCGGTCAGCTTTGGCTCGACAATGTAACTCCAGGCAGAAGGGAAGCGGTCGATTGACGCGAGGATGATATTCAGCGACAGGCTGAGCAGGATGAGGTTGAAGTACCAGCTGTGATAGATGTCGAAGAAGCCGAGATAGCCAAAGACCGTCTTCTCGGCCGGCGTGAGCCCGATAAACCATGAGTCAAAACCATTGACGTTCTGCTGAACGATCAGCATCCCGATCATCGCAAAAACGACGAGGATGCACAGCTGGACGACGCCCACGCGGACAGAACTCAGGAAATCGAGCACGCGATTCAGGACCGGTGCCGACCTTCCTTGTGCTGCAGACTGACCTTTGAGAGTTTCCTCAGCGGTAGACATCTAACTTCACGAAAAGAATAGCCTAACGGTAGGTCCTTGTCACTTGAAAGCCAGATAAGTTGGGCTTTCGGCAAAAAGCAGTGGCCCTGAATGACGGATGTTTTGATTTAGATGCCTTAGACGCTATTCTCATATTTACGGTTTTTTCGCTGATACTGTGGCAGCTGAGATACAAGTAGAAAAGGCAATTGGCGTGCGCGAGCGCGTGGTGGCCTTTGTTGAGCTCACCAAGCCACGTATCGCGATACTCCTCGTTCTGACCTCGGCGGCCGGATTTTATCTCGGGACAAAGGGCGCGTTCGACCTCGTTCTCTTTGTAAACACCTTAGTTGCAATAACTTTGCTGGCCTTTGGCGTGGCTACGCTCAACCAGTTTTGGGAGCGTGATATCGATCCACTGATGAAGCGGACCGCCGTTCGGCCGCTGCCAACGCACCGGGTCACGTCGACCGAAGCACTTGTCTTCGGCCTTGCGCAATGTCTCATCGCCGAGGTTTATCTCGCACTTGCCGTGAATATTCTCACGGCATTTCTCGGCCTCGTCGTGATCGTCGGTTACGTCCTTGTTTATACACCACTGAAGACGCGAACGTCAGCGTCGACCGCCATCGGGGCGTTGCCCGGTGCACTGCCGCCCTTAATGGGCTGGACCGCAGCTGCAAACGAGATCTCGATCGGTGCCTGGGCGCTGTTTGCGATGCAGTATCTCTGGCAATTCCCGCATTTCCTGGCGATCGCATGGATGTATCGGAAGGAATACGCCCAGGCCGGCATTCTGATGCTTCCCGTAGTCGAGCCTGAAGGGCGTCTCACGAGACGCCAGATCGTGTTATTTACGATCATGTTGTTTCCCGTGAGCCTAGCGCCCTTTTTCTTTAATATTGCGGGAATGGTCTTTCTTGTCGGCGCCAGCATTCTCGGCTTGTGGATGCTCTACGCGAGCATCACCGCAGCCAGGACAAAGAGCGACGCCGCTGCCCGGCGTTTGCTCCTCACCTCCGTCATTTACCTGCCGATCCTTTTTATCCTGATGGTCGCGGACAAACGATAGACATGGAGATCGGCACCGTCGAAACGATCCCGGAGCCCGAAGCCGAAAAACGGCGTCGTCGCACCTCCCTCGGCGGCGGATCCAACACTCCGAGCGGCGGCGGCCGTGACCCAGGCGGCGGTCCCGGTCCCAACGACAGAGAAACGCCCCAACAAGATGCATTCGTCCCGGAAAAATCTCGGGTTCTGACGGCCTTCCTCCTGGTCATCGTGATGATGACATTTGGCGGGCTGACGGCCGCTTACGTCGTCATCGCCACGAACAATACCGCTGAATGGCAACCATTTTCACTGCCGATCCAGGTGTGGATCAGCACCGCGATCCTGCTCGCGAGCAGCATCACGTATCATCTCGGCAAGACGAGACTCGATGCGTCAGAGCGTGAGTCGGCGAAAAAGTGGTTGGTCGCGACAACGGTGCTCGGGGCGGCATTCATCTCGTCGCAATTGCTGACGTGGCTCGAATTGCGAAATCGCGGTTTTTACCTTAGCGGCAATCCGTATTCAGGCTTCTTTTACATTCTGACGGCGGTCCACGCGATCCACGTTCTCGGCGGAATTATTGCTCTCGCGTCCGTGCTGCTGCGAGTATGGTATCCGACAGCAAACGACGCGGAGATGCTTAAACGCCGATCTATTGCTCAGGTCGTTGGCTGGTATTGGCATTTTATGGGCGGCGTATGGATCGTACTCTTTGTCCTGCTGGGCTTTTGGAAGTAACCGATGGACCTGCTGCAGATATTCCCGCATCTCAATGCATCGCTGAACGCCCTATCAGGCGTTCTTTTGATATCGGGATTCGTGTGTATCATGCGGGCAAAGGTGCACCAGCATCGCTTTTGCATGCTGTCCGCGAGCATAGTTTCGGCGTTTTTTTTACTTAGTTACGTCTCGTATCACAGTCTCAGGACCTATTACTTTGGGCTTGGGCCGACGAAGTTTACGGGCGAGGGAATTGCACGGCCGGTCTATCTGACGATCCTCACATCGCATACGATCCTCGCGATCCTTGTGACGCCGTTTGTGATCGTTACACTCATCCGCGGTCTCAAGGGACGGTTCGATTCACACAAGCGTCTCGCACGGCTCGTGTTTCCGGTCTGGCTGTATGTGTCGGTGACCGGTGTTGTCGTTTATCTGATGCTCTATCAGCTGTATCCGGCAAGATAACGATCTTTTTTTGAGTTCGGGAAACATCACGTCCATTTCGCGCATCAAAAAATTGAAATAAGGGCGGTTTACTGCTATTATTTCGATGTTGAAAAGTTGATCACCGAAGTTGTTCATCCGAACAGCACGGGGGACCCAAAGTTTGGCACTCGCCAGACAGGGGCGAATCATCGATAGATGAAGGGATACTCTTTCGTTCCTAGCCCGTCAGCTAACCTCGTAGGTGTGGCAAAGAAGTGACACAGAAGATCAAGCCATTCTTGGTGCGAATACTTTGATGTTCTTCAGGCTCTGCTCTTTCAACATTTGAAGCAGACATCCGGTCTTCTCAAAGGGAAAAGTCCCGCCTGCAAGGGCGGGACTTTTTTGCGTTTAGGTGTCCACTATTCTTCGCCGGCTCGGGCAATAACCGTAAGGGGCCTGATGTTAAGTTTTTTCAGCGGGATCCTTTCGTTTGGGTCGACGATCAATTTTTGCGGCCGCGCCGCGACCTTGTAGGTCAATGTCTGGGTACGCTTCGTAAGCTCCGCCTTCTCGCTCTCCGAACCGCTTGGGGACTTGATCTCTAGCTCGAGCGGCAGTCGAAAGGCGAGGGGTGTGATCGCATCGATCCGCTGTGTTTGGGTAAACGTAAGGCTCAGCGTCTTTGTCCGGGGCGTGTACGACTGCTTGACGGTTATCGCGGGAGCACCTGCCGAGTAGACCCACTGATCAAAAAACCAGCCGAGGTCCTGCCCCGATGCCTCCTCCATTGCCTTGCGAAGGTCCGAGGACTCGACGTTGGCAAACTTGTGGCGGTTGAGATAGATATTTATCCCTTTCCAAAATGCCTCTGTCCCGACTTGCTCGCGCAGGGTATGAAGGACTGCACCGCCTTTGTTATAAGTGATCGCCGAGTTGTCGAACAGACCGTCCACGTTCGCGGCGTTTAGATCGTAAAGCGGATGACGTTTCCGGTTTACAGAATCGTCGATCAGGAACTGCGCCGCATCTGAACGGACCTTTGCAATGTAGTCTTCGCGGCCGAATCGCTGCTCACGGTAGGCGGCCTCCATATAGGTCGCGAAACCCTCGTTCAGCCAAAGCTCGGCCCAGTTCCGGCATGTCACAAGATCGCCGAACCAGGAGTGCGCGAGTTCGTGTGAGACAAGGTCGGTAACGATACCGCCGAGGCCAAAGTCCGCCATGGCGATCTCGGTGTCGGCCATCGTCGTTGCCGTTATATTCTCCATCCCACCAAATTGGAAGCGCGCGACGATCGTCTGATCGTATTTGTTGTATGGATAAGCGAGACCGGTGAGCTGCTCATACGCGCGAACCATGTCCTTTGTGTCGCCAAAGGCCTTTCGCGCCATCTGCTCGCGACCCGGATAAACGTAAAAGCCAAGCGGGATTTCCTTGTATTGGTCCTCGACCCTGGAATACTTACCGATCACAAACGACACGAGGTAGGTCGAATGCGGCACCGTCATCTTGTAATGCCAGGTCTCGGTCGAGTTGCCGTTGTCGGTCTTTCCGATCAACTCGCCGTTGCCGATCACGGTATCGCCTGACTGAGCGGTGATGTATTCCTCGGTGGTGGCTTTGTCGCTCGGGAAGTCGAACGAGGGAAACCAGTGCCGCGCTTCCTCGGCCTCGCCCTGCGTCCATATCTGTGCCGAGTGGCTGACATTGCCATTGCTGTCGGGGTCCTCTGGCACAAAGTAAACGCCCTTCTTAGGCAGGGCCGTGTAAACGAAGCGTATCGCGATCGTGTCTTCCGGCCCGTACGCTTTGTCGAGAGCAACGATCACCTTGCCTGCGAGCGTTTTGTATTTGAGATCGATGCCGGACGGGTCGAGCGTTACGGCTGAGAAACTCAGACCGACCGCATCGAGTTCGACCGACTCAAAGCCGGCCTTCAATGGTTTTAGCGATACCGTTGTATCACCACGGACCTCCTTCTTTGCCGCGTCAAAGCTTACGCGGATGGTGTAATGCTGAACATCGTAGTTCGAATACCGATTGAAATCGGGCCGCGGTCGCTGTCCAAAGGCTGAAAAGGCCGCGAGCATGAGCATCGCGGCCGACAGAAGTGATCCAATGCGTTTTCGCAGGTCCATGGTCAATAGTTTACGGGTTCAGATACTTTTTGAACCAGTCGAGAACGTTGTTATACCAGAATTCTGAGTTCTGAGGCTTGAGGATCCAATGGCCCTCGTCCGGGAAAAGCACGAGCTTTGAATCTACGCCCTTGAGCTTCAGGGTCGTATATAGCTGCAGGCTCTGGTCGTATGGAACTCGATAATCCAGCTCGCCCGCAGTCACAAGGGTCGGCGTGTTGAAATTCTTTGCAAACTTGTGCGGCGACCAGCGGGTGTAATTCACGGGGTTTTCCCACGGGAAGCCCTTGAACTCCCAATTTACGAACCAAAGCTCTTCGGTGGCCGTGGCCATGCTCTCGAGATTGTAAACGCCGGCGTGAGAGACAAAGGCCTTGATGTGGAATCGTGGGTCGTTGTTATGACCGAGCAGCCAATCGACCATGTATCCGCCGTAGCTCGCGCCGGCCGCGCCGATGCGTGACTTGTCGACATACGGCTGATTTGCCATCATCGCTATGCCATTCGCCACGTCGACAAACGCCTTGCCACCCCAGTCACCCGAAACATCATTTACGAACTTTTGGCCATAACCTGTTGACCCCCGCTGGTTTGGCATAAAGACAACATAGCCTTGTGCCGCCCAGACCTCGGGTACCCATCGATTGCTCCACGCATTGTTCCATGCGCCTTGCGGTCCGCCGTGAATGAGGACCATGAGCGGATACTTGCGAGCCGGATCGAAGTTCGGCGGTTTGACGATAAAGCCATGAATATTCGTACCGAGTGCGCCTTTCCAGTTTGCATCCTCGACCTTTCTCAAGTTGAAAGGAGCGAGATATGCGTCATTCGCCTTGGTCAGCGGCTTTAGCAGTCCACCATCGGTTTGGACCGACATGATCTCATTTGGTGCGGTGACGGAGTTAGCGGCAAAGATAAGGGTATGTCCGTCGTGAGCTATCTGCAGGCTGTTGGCCGAGATCTCAGGCAGGACCTTTTTCACGGACCCGCCCTCGACGGGGAGACTCCAGATCGGCTCGCGTCCGCGTTCCGCCGCGACGAAATAGATCATCTTATTGTCAGGTGAAACCTTCAACTCGTTGACCTGTTGGTCAAAACCACGCGTCAACTCGACCGTTGAGCCATTTGCCACGCTGTAACGCATGATCCGCCAGCGGTCGGCCTCAAAGGTTGCCGTCCCTTGCGACAGGTAAAGGAGATATTTGCCATCGGACGTAAAGACCGGATTCCCGTCGTAGCTCTTGTTGGTGACGGTGATATTCTTGGCTTCGCTACCGCCATCGAGCGGCAGAAGGTAAAGGTCGCTGTTTGTCGATATCGCCTCGACCTTGTCGGGATTTCGCGTGTACACGACCCACTTGCTGTCAGGCGAAAAGGCGACCGCGATCAGCCCGTTTTGAGAGATTGCATATGGCGGCGAATCGAAGTCGCCCGGGGTGAGATCGCGAGCTATGCCGCCCTTAGCGGAAGCAACGAAAACGTGTGTTCGCTTAACATCCCGCCATTCGACCCAGTGCCTGAATAGCAGCCGGTCGGTGACGTGTGCTTTGACTTTGCTGCTATCGGCCTTATCATCCGCAGCCTTATTGCAAGCGTCGTTCGTACAGTCCGGATAAACATCTGAAACGAACCCGATCCAGTTGCCGTCCGGCGACCAGACGGGTCCGTCGGCTCCTGACGAAATGCCCGTCACCTTGTCCTTATGGTCGCCGTCCGGCTCCATCGTCCAGATCTGTCCGCCCGAAACAAAGGCGAGACGTTTACCGTCAGGCGACCAGCGAGGCTGCGACGATGACGATACTCCGTTTGTGATCTGGCGTTGACGCGAGCCGTCGATGTTCATCGTCCAGATCTGCGTGAGCGTCCTATTTGCGGCTTTATCTACAGTTCCGACCGAATATGCAACCGTGCGCCCGTCCGGCGATATCTGCGGATCGCTGACGCGTTTGAGCGCGATCACATCGTTGATCGTGAAGACCGATTGAGCCGCAATGGCAGCGGAGAACAGGGCAACGAAACCAATTAGCGAAAAAATGCGTTTCATACAAGTTCCTTGAATTGAGGATTTACGTGCCATTATCGCATAGAATTTTGGGAGAATATACGCATTGGAACTAGAATGACGCTATGAGATCGATACCGGTTTTTCTCGCATTGTTTATCCTCGTGTGCCCGAGCTTCGCCCAGCAGGCGACCCCGACACCCGAGCTCTATTCGGCCAAGACGTTGAGGGAACTCGACGACCTTCAAAAGGCCTCGCTCGAGAGCAATTACGCGTATCGACGGGTGGGATATCTGACGAATAACATTGGACCGCGACTCTCAGGTTCGCCGCAGGCGCAGCGGGCCGTTGATTATGTCGCTTCCGAGATGAAAAAGGCGGGCTTTGACGTTCGGCTTCAAAAGGTGATGGTCCCGCATTGGGTGCGCGGGCAAGAGACCGGCGAGATCATCGAGTGGGACGGCATGGCGCCCGGAACTACTCAAAAGATCGTCATGGCGGCCCTGGGCGGCAGCGTTGCTACACCCGCGAGCGGCATCACGGCAGAGGTCGTCGTTGTCAACAGTTTTGACGAGCTTGAGGCATTAGGTCGAGCGAAAGTGGCCGGGAAGATCGTCCTTTTTAACAACAAGTTCGACCGCGATCTGCAGGACACCGGCTTTGGCGGAGCGGCGTATGGACAGGCGGTCCAATACCGCTTCGGTGGGGCCATTGCGGCCGCGAAACTCGGGGCTGTCGCGGCGCTGGTCCGTTCGGCCGGCGGTTCCCAGAACAGGCTCGTTCACACGGGTGCGATGGGCTATGACACCGCCGTGACAAAGATCCCGGGAGCTGCCGTCACATTTGAAGATGCAGAGACGCTTGCCTTTCTCGCTCAATCGGTTCGCTTCCGCGTGCATATCATTTTGACTCCTCAGACGCTGCCCGACGCGGTAAGTTACAACGTTATCGGCGATATTCGTGGGACGGAGAAGCCTGACGAGGTGGTGGTCCTTGGCGGGCATTTGGACTCGTGGGACCTCGGGACAGGAGCTCTGGATGACGCCGCCGGCGTTGGGGTCTCGATGCAGGCGGGATTTCTGATCAAATTCCTCAAGCTCAAGCCGAAACGTACCATTCGAGTGATTGCGTTTATGAACGAGGAGAACGGCAATCGCGGCGGACGTGGATATGGCGAGGAGCAAAAGGACAATATGGCGAAGCATTTTGCCGCGATCGAGAGCGATCTCGGGGCCTCGCATCCGGTTGGATTTTATTTCTCGGGCAAGCGTGAGGCTCTGCCGATGTTTGCTCCACTGTCTAAGATCCTTCTCGATCAGGGAGCGGCTCAGGTGCAATGGCAGGCAGACGAAGTTGGTACCGACATTTCCTCGCTAACGGATAAAGGTGTTCCGTCATTCGCTCCCTGGTTCGACCAGAGGACCTACTTCAATTATCACCATACGGCGGCCGACACGTTTGACAAGATCGACCCGAAGCAATTGGCCCAGGTTGGATCGGTGATGGCCGTGCTGGCGTACGGATTAGCAAATCTTGAGCAGCCGCTGCCCCGATAAGTTTCGAGTTAGGGGTTGCGGGTTTCGAGTCGCGGGCTTTTAACTCGGAACTCGTAACTGTAAACTCGTAACTATGTTAAACCGTCCACCGCCATATTTTCCGCAGAACCAATTATCCGGACCGCCGGACGAGAACCGGTATAGGAAATTCAAGCTCGTCGTCGCGGCGCTCATCGTCGCCGGTCTGGGCGTTCTGATCGCCGCCGGGTTCGGCATCTACTATCTCGTGCGCTGGTTGTTTTAGCTGCTAGGCATTGTCAGTGATAAAAAAGCACACGCCGTATGGCGTGTGCTTTTGGTTTTATAGTGGAGTGATCTAGTTTCCTTCAAGTTTTCCGGAGGCCGTCCGGACATGTTCGCTCTTGAGGGCAAGAGCTTTGGCCTGCGGCAGTTGATCGATCGCCTTGAGGAGTTGATCGTCGTATTCGTTTAGAACCTGGAAGGCTGTCGTTGAGCCATAAGCGGCGGTGACAAGCTCCTGTCGCAGCGTCCGCTCAACGAACTCACGCTCGTGATCGGCGATTACACCGGGCGTCTTATATTTGTCCGCGGCGTACTGTTTGAATGCAGAGAAAACCGTGTCGTTCATCGGAAAATCGGTTTCCCTGATGTCGTAGTTGTAGATGATCGGCAGATTCACCTTATAGCTCTCGAGGCCCTTGATCTTGCCCTGTACAAGCTCCATCGCAAATCCAAAGACCGGGTTGGAAAGTTTTTGCTGGACCCTCGCCCGCTCTATGGTGATCGTTTGCGGCTTGATCGGAACGTCGGGATTAATGCCGCCACCGCTGAAAACCGCGCGTCCGGTGTCTGTCTTGCTCTCGGCTCCCTTGGGCTTGACGGTGGTCTCGGTGTCGTCATTTCGGAAGCTGCCGCCGTCCGTATAGTAGTTGTAAAGATCGCCATTCGAATAATCACGCTGGATCAGCCGTCCCGACGGGGTCTCATACTTTGCGATGGTCAGTAATAGCATCGAGCCGTAATCCAGCATGAATGGATTCTGGACAAGGCCCTTGCCAAAAGTGTTTTCACCGACGATCAGGGCACGATCATGATCCTGCATCGCCCCCGCAAGGATCTCTGACGCCGACGCGGTGTTGCGGTTTACGATCATTACGACAGGTGAATGGTCCGGAGCACGATTCTGTGCCGGATAGCGTTCGCTGACGTCCTGCATCCGACCCTTTTGTGTAAAGACTATCTGACCGTCGTTCAAGAATGAGTTCGCTACGCGATAGGCCTGGCTCACGAGGCCGCCGCCGTTGTCGCGGAGGTCGATCACGAGCTGCTGCATCCCGGCCGCCTTGAGGTCTTTCATCGCCTGCACGAATTCGGCGTAGGTTGTCTTATTAAAGCCGCCACGCATCGCCATATAACCCACGCCGGGCCGGATCATGTACCACTCACTGATCGACGGCTGAGGTACCGCGCCGCGAGTGATATCTACTGTTTCCAATTTTCCGGTGGCGAGATGCTGCACGGTGAGCTGGATCGTCGTGCCCTCAGGCCCGCGCAGGTATGAGCGAACCTCGTTAAACGGCTTGCCGAGCATCGACTCATTTTTGAGATCGACCATTTTGCCGTCGGCCTGGGCCTGACGACCGGTAAAGCTCACGATCTTATCGCCGTATTTGAGGCCCGCCTTGTTTGCAGGAGCACCTTCAAATGTAGCCTTAATGTACGTCGCGATGACTTTGCCGTCGGCGTCACTTAGATCGCCGATCGTCGCGCCGATGCCGTAATAGCGTGAGCTCTGATCCGTATTGAACTGCTCGAATTCCTTCGCGTCAAAGTAGTTTGAATGCGGATCGAGCGTGTGCAGGGCAGAGTCGATCGAGGACTTAAAGACCTCGTTATAGTCGAGCTTCTTTGACCCGACATAATTCCCCTCGATAACGCCCAGGGCCTCTTTGAGGTCGCCCTCTATTGAATCGACCGTGACGGGCTTGGCCGGTGCCTTTTTTGCAACTGTTTCCGTGGGCCTCGACGGCAGATTTCTTGCAGTGGAGGTCTGCCCAAATCCAAGGCTCGCGAACGAAAAAACAATGACGAGGGTAAAAAGGCGAGTAATGCTTTGATTCACAAACTATCTCCGGTTAAAACGCGTACAAACCTAGCCGAAGCTAGTCACTGAGAATATCATCCATTTGAGGAAAAAGCGACGCAATTAGTTGCCCGTCGGAAGCATAACGTACGGGCCTCCGAAGCTTTTATCTCTCAACAAATTAGGCTAATATTGCACGGAACTTACCTTACCCAGTCGATGGAGACAATTTAGATGCTGAAGAAGGCTTTTTTTGCGTTAGCTATCGGTGTTTTTGCCGGCCTCGCCGTGTCGGCGCAGACCAAATTACTGCGCTTCCCCGACGTTTATGGCGATCGCGTCGTATTTACGTATGGCGGCGATCTGTGGACCGCATCCACGAGCGGCGGCACTGCGACGCGCTTGACCGCTCATCCGGGCGTCGAGACGTACGCGAAATTCTCGCCTGACGGCAAATGGATAGCCTTTACCGGTCAATACGATGGCGACGAGCAGGTTTACGTCGTCCCGTCGAGCGGCGGCGAGCCGAAGCAACTGACCTTCTATCCATCGCGCGGACCGCTCGCACCGAGGTGGGGATTCGACAATCAGGTCCTCGGTTGGACACGCGATGGAAGCAAGATCTACTTCCGCAGTGAGCGTGACTCTTGGTCGCTGCCGATAGCAAAGCTCTACACGGTCTCGCCGAATGGCGGTTCAGCTGAGGCGATGCCGATGCCCGAGGCGGGCTCAGGAGCGTTCTCGCCCGATGGCGGTAAGATCGTGTATAGCCCGCGATTTCGCGACTTCAGGCCCGAGAAACGCTACGGCGGTGGTCAGGCCAACAAACTTTACATCTACGATCTCGCGACTAGTGACGCCAAACTCATTTCGGACTCACCACGGGCGGCCCGAGACGCGATGTGGATCGGCAGTACGATCTATTACAACTCCGACAAGGACGGGAAGTTCAACATTTACGCGTACGACCCGGGCACCGCGAAAACGACTGAGGTCACCCACAATAAGGATTGGGATATTCGCTGGCCGAGCTCTGATGATAAGGGCAGCATTGTTTATGAGCGGAACGGCGAGCTCGAGATCCTCAACGTTGACTCGAAAAATGCCCAGAAGCTCTCGATCAACGTCCCGGACGACGGCATAAATAAACGACGGCGTCAGATCAATGTCGGTAATCAGATCTTCTCTTATGGCTTGAGCCCCAAGGGCGAGCGGGCCGTATTTGAAGCTCGCGGTGACATCTTTACAGTGCCGATCGAGCATGGAGGCGTCCGCAATCTCACGCGCTCGTCAAATGCGCACGACAAATCCCCGGCGTGGTCGCCGGATGGCAGCAAGATCGCGTTCCTCTCGGATAAGACCGGCGAAGAGGAGCTCTACATCATTCCGCAGGATGGATCAGGTCCAGCCGAGCAGTTGACCACGGGTGGACAGGCCCAGCGTTACGGGCCGCTTTGGTCGCCTGACGGCAAGAAGATCGCGTTTTCGGATAAGGACGGCAAGGTCTTTGTCGTCACGGTCGCGACCAAACAAATGCAACAGGTCGCGGACGCGGCTAACGGGCTGATCCAGGATTACGACTGGTCGCCGAAAGCGAATTACCTCGCCTTCTCAATGGGTGGAGCGAATGGATTCTCGTCCGTTTTCATCTGGAGCGTCGCGGACAATAAACTGACACGAGTAACGCCGTTGATGTCGAATGCAAACACCCCGGCATTCGATACGACGGGTACCTATATATATTTCTTTAGCGATCGCGAGTACGCCCCGCTCATCTCCGGCGCGGAATTTAACTACGCGACAAATCGCACGACGATGGTCTACGCGTTACCGCTCACGACGACCGCGAAGAATCCGTATCCCTACGAGAATGACGAGGTCGCGATCACTGAGGAGAAGAAGGACGGCGCACCGCCGCCACCAAAGCCCGCTGATACGCCCGAGGTCGTCAATTTTGACGGCATTGAGAAACGAGCGGTAAAGGTACCGCTGCCCGCCGACAATTACGCAGGGCTCGCGGTAAACAAGGGCAATCTGATCTACACCGTTCAGGCTCCGTTCTATTACGGCCGTCAGGCTGAGTCTCAATCGTCGGTGCGGCTTTTCTCGATGAAGGACCGCAAGGAGACGGTCTTGCTTCAACCCGCCGGCGGCTTCTCGATCTCGGCGGATGGCAACAAGATCCTTTCCAATTCGCAGGGCGGCTACTCGATCCTAGACGCTAATCCGAATGGCGATAAAACACGCAAGCCCGTCTCGACGGCCGCGATGTCTACTGAGATCGATCCGGTGCAGGAGTGGAACCAGATCTTTAACGAAGTTTGGCGGCGATACCGGGATTGGTTCTATGTCGAGAACATGCACGGTTTTGATTGGGCCAAGCTTCGCGAGGACTATCGTAAATGGCTCCCGTACGTCTCGCATCGCTCGGACCTGAATTATGTCCTCTCGGAGATGCAGTCCGAGTTGACGATCCAGCACGCATACATTGATGGCGGTGATTTCAATTTGCCGCCGAGAGTGCGAGTCGCCCTGCCCGGAGCGAGATTCGAGGTCGATAAGGCCGCGAATCGCTACAAGATCAGCCGCATATTCGAGGGGCAGAACGAAGAAGATATATACCGGTCGCCCCTGACGGAGTTTGGCAGTGAGGCAAAGGTCGGCGAATATGTGCTCGCGATCAATGGCGAGGATGTGACTGCCGACCGCGACATCTACTCTTATCTGAGAGGCAAGGCCGACACGACCGTCACATTTACGGTCAACAGCACGCCGAGCATGCAGGGAAGCCGTCAGGTGACGTTCCGGCCCATCACCAATGAGTCCGACCTTATCTATCTCAATTGGGTCGAGGCAAATCGTCGCCGCGTGGATCAGTTGTCGAACGGCAAACTTGGCTACCTGCACATTCCCGATATGGGCGCGGCCGGTATTCGCGAGTTCATCAAGTGGTACTATCCGCAGCTCAGAAAAGAAGGTCTCGTCGTTGACGTTCGAGCAAATGGCGGCGGCAACGTGTCGCGAATGATCATTGAGCGGCTTGGCCGGAAGGTGCTCGGCATCAATTACAGCCGCGGCAGCCAGGACGCTGGGACGTATCCGGACGGAGCTTTCGGCGGTCCGATGATCGCGTTGCTGAATGAGAATTCGGCGTCGGATGGCGATATTTTCCCGTACATGTTCCGCCAAGCGGGCCTCGGCCAGCTTGTCGGTAAACGCAGTTGGGGCGGCGTCGTCGGTATCACAAACCGCGGCACACTTATAGACGGCGGCGTGGTTAACGTGCCCGAATTTGCGCTTCTCAACCTCAAGGGCGAATACGTTATCGAAGGCTACGGTGTCGATCCCGACATCGACGTTGATAACGATCCAAAGTCCGTGATCGCGGGCGGCGATCCACAGCTCGAACGCGCCGTGGCGGAATTAATGAAGAAGGTCAATGCGACGCCTTTCGTATTCCCCAAGCGTCCGGCGGATCCGGTGAAGGTGCCGAAGAACTAGCGTTCTCTTGATGCCACAGCTACTCGAAGTCGAAAACCTTCAGACGCACTTTCCGACACGTGCGGGGCTCGTGAAGTCGGTCGACGGCGTGAGCTTTTCGATCGGAGAGGGCGAGTTGCTCGGGCTAGTTGGCGAGTCGGGCTGTGGCAAATCGATCACTGCGTTATCGATCATGAGGCTCATATCGCCGCCGGGAAAGATCGTCGGCGGGTCGATACGCTTTAAGGGCGAGGAATTGACTACAGCCAGTCACGAGCGCCTGAGGCAGATCCGCGGTGATGACATCGCCATGATCTTCCAGGACCCGATGACCTCGCTCAATCCGGTCTATACCGTCGGCGAGCAGATAGCAGAGGCCATCCGACTTCACAAGAAGCTTGATCGAAAGGCGGCATGGACCGCCGCCGTGGACGCGATGCGTGAGGTTTCGATCCCGTCGCCGGAGCGTCGTGCAAAAGACTATCCGCACCAGCTCTCGGGTGGAATGCGGCAGCGTGTGATGATCGCGATGGCGTTGGCTTGCGATCCCGAGCTTTTGATCGCCGATGAGCCGACAACTGCACTGGATGTCACGATCCAGGCGCAGATATTGGAGCTCCTCGACTCACTGCGAAAAAGTCGGAAGCTTGCCGTCCTCCTTATCACCCACGACCTTGGCGTTGTTGCTGAGGTCGCGGACCGCGTATGCGTGATGTACACCGGAAGGATCGTAGAGGAGTCCGGCGTCAACGAATTGTTTGCCGACCCAAAGCATCCGTATACGCGCGGACTACTTCGGTCGGTGCCGAAACTCACAGCCGCCGGTGTCGCCCGCGCCGAGCGCCTTCAGACCATCGAGGGAACGGTGCCAAGCCCAACAAATCTACCCGACGGATGTCATTTCGCACCACGCTGCGAATTTCGGATGGAGAAATGTACGCACGGCACTATTCCGCTATATCCGACGAAGGACGGAGCGTTGGTTCGTTGTGTTTTGTATGACGAGAGCGTGAGCTCGGCTACTTCAGCTAAATAGCAATGGAGAATCTGTCACCCAGAACCCTGCTCGAGACGAGACGACTCGTCAAGCACTTTCCCGTCGAGCGGAGTGCGGACGTCGTGCGGGCGGTCGACGGCGTTTCATTTGATATCAAGGCGGGCGAGACGCTCGGGCTTGTGGGGGAATCGGGTTGCGGAAAATCCACCGTCGGTCGGTGCCTGCTGCGTCTTATAGAGCCGACGAGCGGGAAAGTGTTGTTCGAAGGGCAGAACATTCTTTCGCTCGGCAAGGAGGAAATGCGGCTCCTGAGGCGTGAGATGCAGATCATCTTTCAGGACCCGTACGCCAGCCTCAACCCTCGAATGACGATTCGATCGATTGTCTCCGAGCCACTAAAGATCCACAGTATTGGCGGCAAGGCCGAGCAGAATGAACGCGTGAGCTATCTCCTGCAGCGAGTCGGCCTCGATCCGAAATACGCGGATCGATACCCGCACGAATTCTCAG
>DASYKW010000071.1:0-11602 GCA_035995005.1 Pyrinomonadaceae bacterium | reverse complement strand
GAGAACTACGCGCCCGACGCGATTCTCTCCGACGCGAGGCCGCGTTACATCCCCCTGCGCCCGCCCGATTGGAGCTTTGACCGGGACGAGCTGAGCGCGGCTTTCAACGACAAGACGAAAGCCATCATCATCTGCAATCCGAACAACCCGACGGGAAAAGTTTTCACGCAAGATGAGCTCGAGTTCATCGGCGGGCTCTGCAAAGAGTTTGACGCGATCTGCTTTACCGACGAGATCTACGAGCACATCCTCTATCCGCGTGACGGCGTCGAGCTCAAGCACATCACGATGCCCAACATCGACGGTATGCGTGAGCGGACCGTCATCGTCAACTCCCTCTCAAAGACCTATTCGGTCACCGGATGGCGTGTCGGCTACTGTATCGCTCCGCCCGACATCACGTCGGCGATCCGCAAGGTCCATGATTTCCTGACCGTCGGTGCCGCCAATCCGCTGCAGCACGCCGGTGCTTATGCTCTAAGCCTGCCGTCGAGCTACTACGACGATCTACAGCGTGAATATCAACGTAAACGCGACTTTATCGTCCCCGTCCTGCAGAATGCCGGCTTTGAATGCGACTATCCTGACGGAGCGTATTACGTAATGTGTGATATATCGAAGTTTGGCTTCTCGGACGATGTTGAATTTACAAAACACCTTATCCGCGAGATCGGCGTCGCCGTCGTTCCGGGCTCATCGTTCTACCACGAGCCGACACTCGGCTCGCAACTAGTTCGTTTCTGTTTCTGCAAAAAGGATGAGACACTCGAGGCCGCCGCGGAGCGTCTGCAAAAGCTCGCTCGCGGCTAAGCAACCTTTGACAGGGGCGCAAGCAACCAAAATCACGTAACTGACCCGTTTACTGCGGCGTCTACATTATTTGTACCCCACAAATTCTGGAGGCATTTCTATGTTGAATAAGCTTTTTAGTTCCATCGTTATTGTCACATCGGCCTTTACGATCATCATCGGCCAGACCTCGGAGAAAAAGGAGAATGACGATAAAGCACCGCGTGCCTTTTCGTTCATGTTCGACGGTGACGACAGCTATCTCGGCGTTCAGACCGAGGAGGTTACCAAGGACAACTTCTCGAAGTTTGGCCTCAACGGCGTTCGCGGCGTAGCGGTCGGTAAGGTGTCGGAGAATTCACCTGCATCGGTCGCCGGTATCCAGACCGGTGATGTGATCCTGCGATTTAACGGTGAGGAAGTCACCGGAGCCCGCAAGCTCACGCGTCTCATCGGCGAGGTCGACCCCGATCACCAGGCACGGATAACGATCTCACGCGGCGGCCGCGAGCAAGAGATAACGGCGACGCTGGCAAAACGTCCAATGGCGAAGTTTGGCGATGGCAACTTCAATTTCGCGATGCCTCCGATGGCGCAGATGCCGCCTATGGGTAAATTGGACATGCCCGCTATGCCGGCAATGCCCGACCTAAAGGATATGCCCCAGTTCAAAGGCACGCCTGAGGCCCCGCAAGTTTGGAGCTTTCCGGGTGGCGAGGGACGCAGCTTTGTCTGGAAATCGGGCGAGGGCCGGATGATCGGCGTCGGCGTGACGCCGCTGACAAAGCAGCTTGCACAGCATTACGGTGTCGAGAACGGCGTGCTTGTCAGCGAGGTCCGCGAGGGTTCGCCGGCGGCAAAAGCAGGCCTCAAGGCTGGCGATGTGATCACCGAGGTCGATGGTAAGGCTGTCAAGGGCCAGTTCGACATCATTCGTACCATTAACGACAAGAAGGACGGCGATGTCACCGTAACCTTCGTCCGCGACGGCAAGCGCTCGACGGTCAACGTCACGCCCGAGAAGTCGAAGAACAGCGGATTCGCCTTCGAGACGAATGACGAGGATAACGGCTAGTGTATTCGAACTCTGTTAAAGAAAAGGCGGCTCTCGGGCCGCCTTTTTTTGTTATAGGAATTTGAGGTCCGGATTCCCGCGTCGACGCCAGATAAAACCGTCCAAAACGTAATGCGTCAGTTGCGGCAGGGCGAGTAGCGGCACGACGAGCATCTGGATCGTTGAGGACCATTCCCACCCGGCACCGAAGAGCCACGCGTGGTCATGCCAAACGCCGCGGTCCCAAAATAGTTCTTCAACATACGCGATCGCCCACAACGACGCGAGAAAGACGATCCAATGGGACGACATTGCTTTGTAAATGCGACCGGTCTCCTCACGCCGCACGCGTGCGTAGACATAGATCAACGCGAAATACGGAACGCCGTGAATGATGACGTTCGTCACCGTAAAGGCGTAGTCGGAATTAAAGACGACTATCCCGACGTACCAGCAGATCACCGTCGTTGCGACAACGATGTCCTTACCGACATTCGCAAAGCCCGTCGCCGCATACTGATAAACCGACTTGCCGAAATAGACGATGAGCGCGAGCACGTAAACCGGAAAAAGTACTTGCTCGACAACGGATGGCACCGAGACAAAGTCATTCTGCACGAACCACTCGAAATTCCTTGGCAGCCGCGTCATCCAAAACGCGAGCGGATAGATCGTCGCCAAATAGACGGCGACCGCGTCGATCCACCGTGTCAGCCGTGACGTCTCGCCCGCCTTGCGCCGGTAGAGAGCGACCCAACCATATTGCTGCCGGACGAAGTGGAAAACGGCCAGCAAGGCCAGTACCTTCCAAAACGTTAGCGACCCTTCGGAATAAAGAGCGACGCTCAGCGCGTATCCCGCCGCCGGAACCAGTACGTACAGCCAGAATCTTCGCTTGAATTCTGCCTTATCAAAATAGACTCGGAATGACGTCGACCAGACGTGAGCGACGTCGATCAGCAGTACAGCCGAGACCCAGGTCCAATCCGGCGACTCACCATTCAGGATGCCAAGCTGCGAGCCCAACGCGAGAAGTAAGAGCGACAAAACGGCGCTCCCGAGAAAGACCGTGAGATCGATCTCGCGTGAGAATAGCCAGGAGTTTTGTCTCGTAAGAGCAGCGTCCACTATCCCTTTAACACCTCGCCCGCGGCGCGCAGACCATGATAGAACGCCTCTTCAAATAACGCGACGCCGCTCAGGTCCGTGTGAGCAAAATGGATGTTGCGGTATGGCTTTGTGGCCTTTTCGCGTATGCCGCTCCAGATGAAGTTCGGCCGTGGGGATATCATCGCGTGTCCCCAGCGCATCACATCAAGACGGTTACACAAGTCGTAGATATCCGGATGAGCGCGGGCGAGATCGGTGAGACAAACATCCGCGAGCTGCTTCCAGTCGTAATTGAAAAGCGTCGTTCTGCCATTCGGGTCCTCGCACATCGGGTAATAGTACGTGAGCGTCGTAGGCCCGTAATCGATACCCTTTTGATGCGTAGCGGTGACGTAGCCCAGGCTTGGACTCTCGTAAAGCACGTTGTCCCATGAGAGCGGAAAGTCCTTTGCAAATCGCGGTTTTGGACGATCCTTGAGATGAAGATTGGCGACGAACCACGCGTTATGTTGAAACGCCGTCGCGTCGAATGGCGGGTCGTCGCGGAATCCGCGGATCACATACGGAGTCGTAAACATCGGCGCGGCGTAGATGACCCTTTGGCAGTGAATGCCGCGGAGCGTCCCGTCTTCCAAACAGATCACGTCGACGCCGAACGCCGTCGGTAAGACCGATACCACCATTTGTCCCGGACGCACGTTGTCCCTAACCTGATCGCGAAAGTAATTGACGAACTGTCCGTTTCCCTCGGGCACCGTGATAAAAGGCTGCGACTCTGCCCCGCTCTTGCGCACTCGCGAGCAAAAATAAAACAGCCCGGCCCAGGCCGACGTCTGCTCGAGCTTGAGACCGTAATCGTCTCGGCAGGCGTAATCGCAATACCAGATCAGCCGTTCGGACGTGAATCCGTTCTGCCGCAGCCAGTCGCCAAACGAGACCTTGTCAAGGCTGGTCGCATACGCGTCGTCCGAGCATTGCTCGATCGGCAGCACAAATGCCCGTCGCCCTCGTGCATCACGCCAGTTAACCCAGGCGTCGATCTGCTTTTGAAACTCTGCGTATTGCCGCTTGTCCTCGTCGCTTGCACCGACATTGAGGTAAAGACCCTCGTACCAGCGGCCCTTGTAAAAAACCCGCTCTTCGGGCTCGCGACACAGGTACTGCTCCTTTGCGATCGGCTCGCCTTCACTATCGCGGCCGTCGAGCAGCGACATCTCATCGAGAAGATCGATCAGCTCGACGTTCTCCTTGAAAGGCACCGGCAGATAATGTGCTCCCCACGGATACGAGACAGGGTCGCCCTTGCCGCTGCGCGCGGTGCCGCCGACCTCGCGTTCCAGCTCAAGCACGACAAAGTCGTTGAAATTGCCCTTTCTGAGTTTCCAAGCGGCACTCAAACCCGCAATACCGCCGCCCACGATCGCGACCTTCTTGGTTTCCCAGTTGTCGGGCGGAACTTCAAAGACACGTCCTTCTCGCA
This sequence comes from Pyrinomonadaceae bacterium, assembly GCA_035995005.1. Lineage (GTDB taxonomy): Bacteria > Acidobacteriota > Blastocatellia > Pyrinomonadales > Pyrinomonadaceae > OLB17. The sequence goes on along the minus strand of DASYKW010000071.1, from coordinate 7,169 downwards.
GTATGTGCCCGAGGCTTGCCGACTGACCGACGATCTCGCCCTCGGGAAACGCGCGTGCCGACTCGCGGCATGCGGACATCGCGAACGGTGCGCCGAGGAAAAGTGTCAACAACTCACGGCGTGAGAGGTTCACTGCTCAAATCTCCGCCATTCGGCCTCGTAGTAGCGGACAAGAGCCTGGTTGTCGAGGCGATTGATCTCGATCTCGCCGTCGGGACGCGATTCGTCGCTCGGAAAATCGAACATCGCGGCGAATGATGTGTCGTTGAGGAACTGGAGGTCCGCGACGGGAGGCGGTTTGACGGGCGCGTCAAATGGCTGGAGCTTTGCCAACGCGTAGCCCCAGATGCCGAAGCTCGGCACCGAAGTCTGATATGGCCGCACCGTAAACCCGACAGCCTGGAGCGTGTCGACGATGCACCAGTAGGACCGGCGAGCGACCAGCGGCGATGTCGTCTGGATAACGACCGCCGAATCGGGTCGCAGCTTATTTTTTAGAAGGTTGTAAAAGCGTGTCGTGTAGAGCTTGCCGAGAGCGAAGTTATTCGGATCGGGAAAGTCGACGATAGCGACGTCGAATGATTCCGTTTGCGCCGAGTCGAGCCACACGAATGCGTCTGCGTTGGTCACGTGCACGCGAGGATCGTCAAAAGAATGTCTATTCAATTCGCCAAGAGCCGGCACCGCTCGCGAGACGTTCGTCATCTCTGAATCAAGATCGACGAGTTGGATGAACTCGACCGACTTGTACTTCTCGATCTCTCGCAGCGCAAGGCCGTCGCCGCCGCCGAGCACGAGCACGCGCTTTACGTCGCCGCCGAACGCGGCAAACGCCGGGTGCACCAAGGCCTCGTGATATCGATACTCGTCGAACGAGTTGAACTGCAGATTGCCGTTCAAAAAAAGCGAGTAGCCGATCTTGCCCTTCGTTACGACGATGCGTTGATAAGGTGAGCTTTTCGCGTAGATGATGTTGTCGACAAAAAGAGCGTCCTCGGCGAGCGTCGTCAGACGGTCGGCCTTGATGAAAGCGATCGCAAGCAGCACGAGAATGACCGCCCCTTTGACGCGCATCAGCGTGACGTTGCGTTTGATCAGCGGCAGCAGCAGCCACGTGCCCCAAATGCCGATCGCGGCATTGAGCATTCCAAAAAGCAGTGAGGTGCGATTGAGTCCTAGCTTTGGCACCAGGAAGATCGGAAACAAAAGCGACGCGACGAGTGCCCCGATGTAGTCAAAGGCAAGCACACGCGAGACAAGATCCTTAAAATCCAGCTCGTCCTTCAGGATCCGCATCAGCAGCGGTATCTCGAGCCCGACAAGAACGCCGATGACAAATACAATGCCGTAAAGCACGATGCTGAAATACGACAGGTGCGCAAACGTTAGAAACAAAAGAGGAGCGGAAAAGCCACCAACGACCGCGACGGCCAATTCGATCTCAACAAAGCGCTCGGCGATGTGCTTGTCGATAAATCGCGACAGCCACGAGCCGACGCCCATCGCAAAAAGATAGACGCCGATGATTATCGAGAATTGAGTTACAGAGTCCCCTAGAACGTAAGACGAGAGCGTGCCCGCAAGCAACTCATAGATGAGCCCGCAGGTGGCGATGACAAAGACGTTAAGAAATAGGAGCGGGGCACGCTTCATGGGACCCAAACACGATGCACAGGACGGACAGGATCAAAACAGCAAATCCTGTTCATCCTGGCTATCCTGTTCGGATATCAACTATGTATCGCGGCCGAGATGATCATAGCGATACCGATGATGACGGCGCCGATGATGATCGCAAGCGATGTGTTCTGGTCGTCTTCGATCTCCTTTTTGACGGAGAATGGCGCGACAAGGACCACAATGCCGAATGCAAGCGCGAAAACGATCAGGCCTATCACCACAAAGATGACGGTCGTCTCGATCACGTTCCACATCTCATCAAGCTTGATAAACATGCCGAGCACCGGCAGTAGTGTAGCTGGACTCATCTATTTTCCTCCACGAAATCCTGAATAAAAGAACGGCACGCCAAGGCGCGAATGGCTGCCCGAGTTGGCGAGCTCCCATCCGAACCACGACGCCACGCCGTAGAACGCAAGCACGCCAAAGCCAAAGACCAGATAAAGTTTTTTAAGCATCGCCTACCTCACTCGTCATCGCCGCCGGAATCGCCGGTGTTCGTCGTCCCGCTCGACGTAAACATACTGTCCCGCCAGCGGGCCGACTCGAACGAGAACTTTCTAAAGAATCCAAGCACCGGCACCAGCAGCAGCAGCAGGAATGCGCAGCAGAAATTGACGCCACGATTCACGCCCTGCTCGACCTTCACCGTGACTGGCATTTGAGCCTGCCAGTTTTGCCAAGTGCCTTCGACGCGGAGCGTGTATTTCCCCGCCGGCAAGGCCGATAGCGTTGCGTCGGTCTCTTTGCCGCCTTCGCTCCACGATTCGCCGTCGTCGACGCCGCTGTAATACTCGACAGGAATGTTTACCGACTCGACTTCTTGATTTTGGTCGTTGACGAGATCGACATCGAGATCGGCCCATGAATTATCAACCGGTGCCGCGGCGGTGATCCGGACATTGTTGTTACCCTTTATTTCGAACGCCTGGCTGAATTGCGCCTGTGCGGTCGTCGCATTCTGCATCGGTGGGAGGGTGATCTGCTGATCCAGGACCGTCTTTGTCAGGCCGCTGAGCGGGATCATAAATACCGCAACGACAAGCAGAAGCAGTAAGGGTAGTGCGCCCCAGGTGTAGTAGAACCGTCCTGTAAATGGCTGATTCGGAGCAACGCCCCACGGTCGCGGCAAGCCCGATATGCCGAAGATCTTCTCGACCTCGTCATTCGTCATGTACTTACCGAGAGACCAGTTGATCTCATTTTGCGAGATCTCCTGAGACAGCATCAGCGGCGCGGCGACATAGTCGATCGCACGGACGGTCTCGCCCTGCTCGACGCGCCAGTAGAATTCGCCCTTTACGTACTCAACGACCGCGGGAGCATCCTGAAAGATCTTGAACGTCTGGCCGTTGTAGCTCACCGTCATGCCGGCCGACGTGACCTCGGCAGGGTTAATAGGCTCGACAAAGTTCCAGTGATTGTCCGAGTGCACGAGCCAGCGAAAGCCGATCGTCGCGTTGTAGAGCAGATACTCGTGCCAGAAATACTGCACGCCCTCCATCGTTACGCTGCGCACGACGGCGCCGATGATCTTATAGGTGTTGCCATCGGGGAAAGTTCCCTCCGCACCTACCGGTGCGACAAAGTCGGGCGCGTTCGGCGGTGGGTTCAATGCATGAAGGTATGTGAGATTGCCCTGGTTTACATCGAGCAGCGAGTCGCAATTCGGACACGTTACTCGCTCGGACTTGTCAGGTGCGACGAGAGCGAGTGGACCGCCGCAATTCGGGCAGCCCATTGACGCAGCCGTCGTGCGGCGTGCTTCACGCTGGACCGGCTTTGCGTCTCCAAGGCCTATCTCGTCGAGCGTGACCTTACTGCCGATAAAGACCCACGGCGGCTCCATCGAGTAGTCGATCGTCGCGAAGGCGTTGTCCTTGCCCGCAAGATCGGCGTAAGCAAACCCCTCGCCGGGTGTAAGTTTGTAGGGGATCTCGCCGTCGGCGGCAGCCGTTGTTCCATGGCCGCGTTCCTGCACCATGAGCGGCGTCGGACTCGGGATCTCGGTAACATTCTGGCCTAGCTGGAGGCCGTCGAATGTGGGCAGCATAGTGCCCGCCGGCAGCGGTTGATAAAAGGTGAGATAAAAGTGGCCTTGGGCCTCCGCGAGCCAGCCGACCCAGCCGTTAGAGAACGTCGCGTACCACTCGTCCCATGAGCCGCCGAGCTCATGCCGCATCTGCGCACGTCCCGTCAGCTCGAAACGGGTGCCATTGTAAGTTCCTTTGAGTCCGAGCTTTAGCGGCGATTCGGAATCGACGATCTCGGCTACCTTTCCGATGTCTTCAAGGCCGCGATCCGTCCTGGCGATCGCCGACCGGCAAAACGGACAAACGACAACGATCGTCGACCCGGCCTTGAATTCAACCTGCCCTCCGCAGGACGGACAATTTGTCTGGAGGACGCTCATCCCTCGCCTCCCGCTACGTCGAATTTCTGCTCGATCGAACCGCGGTCGATCCGCATGACGCTGACGGTTCCAGCATCGAGAACAGCTTGTAGGTTAGATCTCCAGTTCCATTCAGGACGTGTGCGGCAGCAGTAGAGGTTAAATGTGGCGGTCCCGTTCTCGGGATAGGTGTGACAGGCGAGATGAGATTCGGTGAGGGCGATAAGACCGGTAACGCCGCCCTCGCCGGGGAATTTATGCCATACGGCGCCAACTGCCTTTAGATCTAGATCATCAATGATCTTATCCAAAATGCCGCGCATAGCATCCTCGTCGCGCAGACGCTCGGCGTTACATTCCGTCGCCTCGATCAGCCATTCCGTCCCAACGATCATCGGATCCAACGTCTGCCTATTTGTGTTCATTTGAGCCCATAAGCACGGCGGTCAGTGCCTGTGCGTTATAATTACGGCTCACAGTGTATGTCGCTGAAAACTATAGCTAAATTCCTGCTATTTGTCATACCTGTGCTCAGCGCGGCGGCGTGCTCGGCCACGCGTTCGAACGTGCCCGACGAGAACGCTGTGTCGCCATACGCCGCGCCGATTCTGGTTGGCACGATCCGGTCGGGCGACATCACAGAGGCAAGCGGAATAGCCGCGTCACGATGTCAGCAGAATGTCCTGTGGACGCACAACGACTCTGGAGACGACGCGTACATTTTTGCGGTTGCTCCATCTGGCCAGGGTCTCGGGACATGGAAAGTCACCGATGCCAGGAACATAGATTGGGAAGACATCGCTGCTTATAAAAGCACCGCTGGAAAATGCTATCTCTACATCGGCGAGATCGGCGACAACAAGCGTAAGCGAGACGTGCACACGATCTACCGCGTGGCAGAACCCATCGTCACGCCCGACGACGCGAGATCCGACCGAAAACATCCGCTCGCAACGACGGCGGCACAGGCGGTGAACTTTACTTATCCGGATTACGCTCAGGACGCGGAAACGCTAATGGTCAACCCCAAGAACGCTGAGATCTACGTCGTCACAAAAAGGATCAGCGGTCCGGCAGGCGTTTATAAGGTCGATAATAATTTTGAGAATGCCGATGTCCGCGTGGCTCAGAAGATCGCTGAGATCACCGTGCCGGCTATTCCGAATGGATTCGTCACCGGCGGCGACATATCGCCGGACGGGCGGCGTGTAGTGATCTGCGACTACACTGCAGCCTACGAATGGACGTTACCCGATGGCGACGCCAACTTCGACAACATCTGGCGGCAGCCGCCCGTGACCATCGATATTGGTCAGCGAAAGGGTGGAGAAGCCGTGGCTTATAGTGTCGATGGCTCGTCTATCTTTTCGACAAGTGAAGGAAAAGAACCTCCGATATTCGAGGCGCGTGGAAAAAAATAAGGCACCGAATTGCCGGTGCCTAAACGTGGTCGAAATTTACTGACGCCTACTGCGTAACCGTGAATTTTGTCTTATTCTCGATCAACTGCCCCGTAACGCGGTCCTTGATCACGACCTTTACCTCATACTCGCCGACCGCTACACCGTTCGTCGGCATCAGGCGTGCCAATGTGAGGCGCTGTCCAGAGTCGCTTAGCCCGCTCCAATCCTCTCGCTGGCGAATTACCTCTTTCCCGTCTTTGGTGATGACATAATCGACATCCACAGCCGGCCGCAAGGTTGTCTGGTCAACGCCAGCGTTGTAAACCTGCATGTAGATGCCCACAGGCTGGCCCTGCTTATAGACCGCCGCAAGATTTGGGATCACCTTTGCCCCGCCGATGACGAACGCCCTGCCGATGTCGCGGTCGTCGGTCCCGCGTAAGGTCGATGCCAGTATTAGCGTCGAGGTTGAGAGCTTTTTCTCGTCGTAGCGTGGGACCAAAAAGCCAACATTTCTAATGCCCTTGTTGCCAGTCTTCACGTCTCTAACCACGATGTCGACACGGTAATTCCCCGGCTCGAGCGCAACAGCTTTTTGATAAACGGACTTGCGATCGCGTGCCTCGCCGAGCTCGTCCGCCGTAGCGGTCGCGGTAACCGAATCCTCAAAAATTCCCGAGCGTTTGCCGGAAACCGCAGTTATTCGGCCAAAGATATTCATCGTCGCCTGCTGCAGCCCTCCGACATCCTCAAAGGCAAGCTCTTTGTTGCTTGCCTGTATCGTGAAGGCCGTGATCACCTTTTCATCCGACTGCCGGAAGAAATCGACACGAACATCGAAATCCACGGGATCCTTATCCAGCACACTCACGTCGGTGCCGGTAAAACCCGACAAGTCACCAAACTTTACGGTCGGCGGACGGTCCAAGCCGCTGAGGATTTCCATACGCCGGAACGGCGAGTCCTGCTCGCGTTGAAAGTTCCCGGTCGCACGCCCACTGATGCGGTCACCCTTACTACTCAGTCCCAGCTCCTCGGCCGTAGTTAGACCGGCGCCGGGGACATTAAGCATTGCATCCTTCTCGTTAGCGTCGCGAGCTATGCGGTATTCGCCGGAACCCGTTGGGTCGACAAATTCGATCTCGACACCCTCGCCGACGTTATCCAGATGCCTGTAAAACCATGTCTCGAACGGGTATGTGGTCGTGTTTCCGCCGCCCTCGTAACTGGGACGGTCATACGATCCGCCGGATGGGTGGGCTTCAACGCTGTCGGGCTTGCCCCACTGAATATAGATGCGGCCGCGATCCGTCTTCCATCCGGGGATACCTGACGCATAATGCTCATTTGCGTAAGCGATCCTCTCATAGTACTGCTCGCGAAATTCGTTCTCTTCCGTATCCGGATCCGGATCGCGGCGGCGCCAAAAATTTTCGATGAAATTCTCGCGCTCATCGTCGGTCGCCAGGGCTTTAAAGGCCTTTTTCTCCTCAGAAGTAATGATGTACGCAACATCATTATCCAACCACTTTTTATAGACCTCTTTCAGCTCGGGCTTAACGTTGCGCGGGTTGTCGCCAGGATTGCGCTCCGGTGTAGCACTTGGTTTGGATTGAGCAAATGCTCCGAACGCAAAAATAAGCCCAAAGATCGTGGCTGCGACGCTGCGAAAACTACTCTTGAACATATGTACT
>DASYKW010000070.1:0-5250 GCA_035995005.1 Pyrinomonadaceae bacterium | reverse complement strand
CTAAAGCAGAACGACAACGCGATCGCGGTCTTTAAGCTCATCGTCGACGAGTACCCCGGCTCGGCGAACGCATACGACAGCCTCGGCGAGGCATATATCGCCGCCGGACAAAAGCAGCTCGCGATCGACGCGTACGAAAAGGCACTCACCATCGATCCCGCGTTCCCGAGCGCGATAGCAGCCCTTAAAAAACTGCGCTCGACTCCCTGAACTCCGAGATCGGAAGACTCTACGCGGATCGCGGACCCCCGGAATCGCGGACTTCCTCGTCGATCTGAGGAGGTCTTATCAATCTTGACAAAAAAATAATGTTTTGTGAGAATTGAGGCCTATCGACAGTTTGTCGGGACGGTGCCTTTATGAAGATCTCAGCACAAGAGGAATACGGCCTTAGGTGTCTCGTGCAGCTCGCGACACTGCGGCCAGGCGAGAGCCTGACGCTGCCGCAGATCGCGGAGCGTGAAGGCATCTCGACCGCGAATGCCGGGAAATTGATGTGGGTGCTGAATAAGGCAGGCTTTGTACAGTCAACGCGCGGCACAAAGGGCGGCTATTATCTCGCCCGGCCCGCGGCCACCATTCACCTCAGCGAGATCATTCGCGTGCTCGATCAGGACGTCCTCAACAAGCACTGCGAGAGCTACACGGGCGTGCTGGACAGCTGCGTTCATAAGGGCGACTGCGGCATTCGGCCGGTGATCGTGGGCCTGCACGAGATCGTGGAGAACGCTCTCTCACAGATCACGCTCGCCCAGCTCGTCGGATCGGAAAGCTCCGTCGACGCGATGTTTCACTCGATACAAGGCATTCATCGCACGATCGAGCCATTGAGGAACTAACCACACAAGAGACACGATGAGCACAGCAGCAGAATTACTAACAAATCGGGAATACAAGTACGGCTTTGTCACGGACATCGAGACGGACGTGATCCCTAAAGGATTATCCGAAGATACGGTCCGCCTGATCTCGTCGAAAAAGAACGAGCCCGAGTGGATGCTTGAGTTTCGGCTCAAGGCGTATCGCAGCTGGCTCAAGATGACGGCGCCGGACAACTGGGCGAATTTTGATTATCCCAACATCGACTTTCAAAACATCTCGTACTACGCGGCACCGCGAGAGAAAGCAAAAAAGGCGAGTCTCGACGAGGTCGATCCGGAGCTGATCAAGACCTTTGAGAAGCTCGGCATCCCGATCACCGAGCAAAAAATGCTCGCAAATGTCGCGGTCGATGCCGTTTTTGACTCCGTCTCGGTTGCGACGACATACAAGAAAAAGCTGGGAGAGGCGGGCGTGATCTTTTGCTCGTTCAGCGAGGCGACCGAGCTTTATCCCGAGCTGATCAAGAAATACCTCGGCTCTGTCGTGCCCGTAAGTGACAACTATTACGCGGCACTGAACTCAGCGGTTTTCTCGGACGGGTCCTTCGTATTCATTCCTAAGGGCGTGCGCTGCCCGATGGAGTTGTCGACGTATTTCCGCATCAACACGCAGGAGTCTGGTCAGTTTGAGCGAACGCTAATTGTTGCAGAGGAAGGCGGTTACGTCGCCTACAACGAGGGGTGCACGGCACCGCAGTTTGACACGAATCAGCTCCATGCGGCGGTCGTCGAGCTCGTCGCTCTCGATAATGCCGAGATCAAATACTCGACCGTTCAGAACTGGTACGCCGGCGACGAGACGGGCAAGGGCGGCATTTATAATTTTGTGACGAAGCGCGGTGCATGCCGCGGCGTGAATTCGAAAATTTCGTGGACGCAGGTCGAGACCGGCTCGGCGATCACCTGGAAGTATCCGAGCGTGATCCTGCAGGGCGATAATTCGATCGGCGAATTCTACTCGGTCGCTCTCACCAACAACGCACAGATCGCCGACACCGGCACGAAGATGATCCACCTCGGCAAAAACACAAAGTCGACGATCATTAGTAAGGGCATCTCGGCCGGGAACTCGAACAATTCGTATCGCGGCCTCGTTAAGATCATGCCCAAGGCCGAGGGTGCACGTAACTATACGCAGTGCGACTCGATGCTCATCGGCGGCAAGTCTGAGGCGAACACCTTCCCCTACATCGAGGTGATGAACAACACCGCCCGCGTAGAGCACGAGGCAACGACGTCAAAGATCTCGGAAGATCAGCTTTTCTACCTTCAGCAGCGAGGCATCGGCCAGGAAGACGCCGTTTCGCTGATCATCAACGGATTTTGCAAAGAGGTCTTTCGCGAGCTGCCGATGGAGTACGCCGTCGAAGCCACGAAATTGTTGGGACTGAAGCTCGAGGGCTCAGTTGGATAATTAGGCGGATTAGCCACAGAGGACACAGAGAGCTTTGAGAAGTCCCTCAGTGATCTCTGTGTCCTCGGTGGCTAAAAACTCTTGAAATGAAAGTCATTCAACCATCAGACCAGCCCACGCCAAAGGGCCACTATTCGCCCGGCATCGAGCATCACGGGATCGTTTATGTTTCGGGCCAGCTGCCGATGACGCTGGATACGCGCGAAGCCTTTGCGGGTGACATTGAGACGCAGACGGAGTTGGCCCTGAGGAATGTGGAGCATGTTCTTGAAAGCGCGGGGTCCAGTCTGAGCCGCGTGTTGCAGATGACGATCTACATCTCGGACATCGAGCTGTGGGGCAAGGTCAATGAAGTTTACGCCCGCGTGATGGGGGATCATCGGCCAGCGAGGGCGATCGTTCCGGTAAAGGAATTACATTTTGGGACGCAGATCGAGATACAGGCGATCGCGTTGGCGTGAGGAGGAGGACTAGCCACGAATGAACACGAATGACACGAATAAAGGGCTTTCATTCGTGCTATTCGTGTCGATTCGTGGCTAAAAGGATATGAAACTCGATATCTATCAGGTTGACGCGTTTACACGCGAGGCTTTTCATGGCAATCCGGCGGCGGTCGTACCGCTTGAGGAATGGCTGCCGACAGAGATGATGCTGGCGATCGCGGCGGAGAACAACCTCGCCGAGACCGCATTCTTTGTTCCCGCGGGCGATGGATTTGAGCTCAAGTGGTTTACGCCGACGGTCGAGATGGATCTATGCGGCCACGCGACGCTTGCGAGCGCGTTCGTATTGTGGAACGAGCTTGGCTACGAAGGCAACACGTTAAATTTTGACACCCGAAGCGGCACGCTCACGGTCGCTCGCGATGGCGATCTGATGGTGATGGATTTCCCGTCACGGCCCGCTGAGGAGACCGACATTCCTGACGGACTGACCGAAGCCCTTGGTGGCGCACCGGAAAAGGTGCTCAAGTCGCGCGACTACCTTGCGGTCTATAACACCGAATCCGAGGTGCTTGCATTGAGGCCCGACTTTCGGGCGATCACGGCGCTTGGCGTTCATGCGGTGATCGTGTCGGCACCGGGCGAGCGGTCTGATTTTGTGTCGCGGTTCTTTGCACCGTCCGTCGGTGTCGATGAGGACCCGGTCACGGGTTCAGCTCATTGCACGCTCATCCCGTATTGGGCCGAGCAACTTGGGAAAAATGAACTTTACGCCCGCCAGGTCAGCAGCCGCGGCGGCGAGTTGTTTTGCGAGCTCAAGGGCGACCGGGTAACGATGGCCGGCAACGCCGTGTTGTATTTGAAGGGCGAGATCTATGTCGAGGCCGCAGGTGAAAAAAGCCTTACAGCCGACTGTTAGTGTCCGCCTAGCGACACTTGGTGATGAAGCCACCGTGTCGCGGCTGCTGCTCGAGGCATTTGAGCCGTATCGCGGTGCGTACACGCCCGGCGGATTTGCGGACACGACAGCCTCTGAGGATGTTGTCCGCGAAAGGTTTGAAATAGGCCGTGTATGGTTGGCGTTCGACGGCAATGAAGCGCTCGGAACAGTTACTGCCTTACCCGACGAGAATGGTGGGGAAGGCGTTTACGTTCGGTCGATGGCGGTCACACCGACGGCCCAGGGCCGAGGCGTTGGGCAGAAGCTGCTCGAGGCTCTTGAAACGGACGCTAGAGCCCGCGGCGAAAAACGTTTGCATTTGTACACGACATTTGTACTGCCGGGCGCCCAGCCGCTGTATGAAAAGAATGGCTTTGTAGTTATGAGAGAGACGGCGCCCGCGGAATGGCACGACATGGGCGGCGTCGAGATGGAAAAGAAACTTTAGCGATGATGCAAGCTTGCGAAAAATGCGGTTCGGACGACGTCCATCGCGTCCCACAACCGAACATCCAGGTTTCGATCAAGATAAGGTGGTGGCAAACAGCGGATCTTGTTTACTACGTGTGCACGAATTGCGGTTTTGTTGAGCTATATGTCGCAGATAAGACGATGCTGCCGCGCATCGCCGAGAAATATCCAAAATGACAATGTTACTGGAAGTAAAAGACCTGCATGCAGGCATAGACGGCAAAGAGATCCTCAAGGGGCTTAACCTGCAAGTAAATGCGGGCGAGGTGCACGCGATCATGGGGCCCAATGGCTCGGGCAAATCGACCTTGTCAAAAGTGCTGGCCGGACATCCTTCGTACGAAGTGATCTCGGGCGAGGTGCTATACGACGGCAAGAATTTGCTTGAGCTTGAGCCTGACGAGCGGGCACGCGCCGGGGTTTTTATGGCGTTCCAGTATCCGGTCGAGGTCCCGGGCGTTTCTAACTCGCAATTCCTCAGGCTCGCCTATAACCAAAAGATGCAGCATCTCGGCCAGGAGGAATTAGACCCGCTCGAATTTAACGACTATCTAAAAGAGAAGGCCAAGATCGTCGATATGGATCCGTCGTTCTTTAAACGATCGGTGAACGAGGGCTTCTCGGGCGGCGAAAAGAAACGCAACGAGATCCTGCAGATGGCCGTGCTTGAACCAAAATTAGCGATCCTCGACGAGACCGATTCGGGCCTCGATATCGACGCTCTTCGCATCGTTGCTGAGGGCGTCAACAAGCTTCGCTCGAGCGAGAACGGTATCATCCTCGTAACGCACTATCAGCGGCTGTTGAACTTTATTGTGCCGGATCAGGTGCACGTGCTCGCCAACGGCCGGATCGTGAAAGAGGGCGGCAAAGAGCTTGCTCTCGAGCTCGAAGAAAAGGGTTACGACTGGGTCAAATCCGCGGCGAACTAGTGCACGAACTCCTGAGAATAATTTTGCCGGTGTATCTAGTGGCGTTCTTCGTCGTCTCGTTCGTGCTCCGATCGTATCTTGTGTGGAAGAGAACGGGAGTAAATCCCTACGTGGTCGGCAAGAGCGCGCGGCCGATCGATTTCGTTGAGAACTTATATCCACTACC